>NZ_JAUYOJ010000173.1 GCF_030697925.1 Phenylobacterium sp.
GATGCGCGGGTAGTTGATCTCTCCAGTGCCCGGCTCACATCGGCCTGGCACGTCGGCTACCTGAATTTCACCGATGTAAGGCAACGCCTGCCGGCATAGCTCGATCAGGTTACCTTCGCCGATCTGCGCGTGGTAAAGATCGAGCATGAGCCTCACCGAGGGCCGGTCGACCGACGCGACCAATTCGATGCAGTCGATTGCTCGCCCGAACGGTACGCCGGGATGGTCGACCGCAGTGTTGAGGTTCTCAAGCACGAAAGTAACCCCTGCTCCTTCCCCGAGGTCGGCCAGACGGCGCAACGTGTCGCGGGCGTGAAGCCACATGGCGCCCGTCACCGAGGCGGCCGGCAGCAGCGGTAGTCCGTCAGGACCAAGACCCGTACCGTGCAGGTTTAGGCGGGGCACGCCCAACCGCTTGGCCACGGCGATCGACTCCTTGGCGGTCGCGACAAGCTCTTCGGCGCCATCGCGATCCGCAAGCCGGCCCCGCACATATCCCGTCATCGACGAGAAGGTGACGCCGCTCGCCGCCAAGGCCCCGATATCGTGGCGCGTCCAATCCCAGATCTCGACCATAAAGCCTGCCGAATCGATCCGCTTCGCACGCTCAAGCAGCGGTAGCTCAAGGAAAAGCATTTCGCTTGAGGCGGCGAGCCGGAAAGGCACGCCGGCAAAAACGCCCTTTGTCGCCGCTGGTTGGGGCTCAGCTTCTGGCCTGGCGTTTGTCATGGTCTGGCTACCTTTCGGCGTGAGCCAGCCCACTCCGCCAACGATCCCGCGATGCTCAGTGGAGCGTACGCTTTGTTGGCTGCCCCAACTGGGGTGAGGGGCAGCAGGCAATGGGTCAATCAGAACTACAATTGCAGCTCGAACCGCTGGAGAACCTGGCGCCTGTCGGCAGGCCCACCGCTTTCGGCGCGCGAACCGCGGGGGCCGGCTGCTCTTGCCGCCTCGAGGCCAACGCGTCGCTGAACACCGCGCCACAAGTGCATATGTCGGCTTCACCGGTCGCCACGGGACAGCAAATCGCGTGTCGAAGCATCGGTTTAACTCCTCCGGCCCATCCGCCGTAGGCTTGTGTCGCTGCGCAGCGACGGGCTCACGAGTGGCGTTGGATAGAATATTCTAGTTTTTTAAAAAGGGAAATTGATAGTTCACTCTGTCTCGCCCGGAGAGGCGTCTTGCGCCGCCTCGCGCCACGGGTCGGCAGCCTTGCGCGCCCTTCGCGTGCTCGCCCCTTTCAATGATCTTTCGTGGTTTTGCTCGAGCTTAGCTCGCCGTCGTCGGCGGTGAGCCGCGAGCCGCGAGCTGCGCCCGACCCCATGCGGAAGGCTTCGAGATCCTCTAGACCGTGGGAACGACCCACGAGACACGATGCACCTGGACGTTCTCGCGAGGGACCCGAGGGGGAGATCGATCGTCTAGCCGCGATGGCGAGCGCGCCGATCGGGCCGGTACGAAATGTATCTTGCGAATGCGACATCAGTCGAAATATACATTCCATCCAACTACGGCGGGGGCCCACAACGCGCGTTGAGGGCGTGGTCAGTCCGCTGGTCGCCCAGTCGGCTCGCCCTTCTGGCGCGGGAAATCAGAGCGTCCTCGGCGCAAGGTCCACGCAAATGCCCACCAACGAGGGGGAGGTTAGGTGATGACCGAGAAACTAGGGACGCAAACTCCGGATACCGGAAGGGCGCCGGACGGGACGGTTCAAGGCTCCCCAAAGGTCGCGGTCGACTTCGACGTGCCTGCGCGAATGCGCGATGGGAACGTCCTCCGCGCCAACGTCTACAGACCCGAAGGCGCCGGGCCCTGGCCCGTTCTGCTGGCCCGATTGCCGTACTTTAAGGATTCGCCAATGCTGGCGAGCGTCCTGGATCCCGTTCAGACCGCGCACCGCGGTTTCATGGTTGTGGTTCAGGACACGCGCGGCCGCTTCGCCTCCGAGGGCGAGTGGGAGCCGTTCCGCTATGAGCGCGAGGACGGTTTCGACTCCGTCGAGTGGGCGGCGCGCCTGCCCGGCTCGAACGGTCGCGTTGGCATGTTCGGCGGCAGCTATTTCGGGAACACCCAGTGGATGGCCGCGATCCAACGGCCGCCCTCGCTCGCCGCGATCTCGCCCATGGTCACTTGGTGCGACCCCATGGACGGCCTGTTCGCTAGGGGCGGGGCGGTGGAATTGGGCCTTGAGCTTGCCTGGACGCTGCAGACGGGTGCCGCCTATCTGCTGAGGTTGCCCATCTCGGAGGAAGAGCGGGCGCGCCGCTTAGTCGCCATCGTAGCCGAATATGACTCTCTTCCGACGAAGGGCTACTGGGACCTTCCCGTGAAAACTGGCGAGATCCAAGGCCACCAACTTCCGTCGCTTGGCGCGATCCCGGTTCTGACCAATCCTGATGTCGCCACATGGTGCCGCGTCGCCGGAAATCATCAGCGCGTGACCGTGCCGACCTTCCACACAGCGGGTTGGTACGACGTCTTCCTGCAGGGAACGCTGGACAATTTCAGGGCGATGAGAGACCTCGGGCGTGACGCCCGGCTGGTGGTCGGGCCGTGGTCGCACGGTGAATTTGGCGATGCGGTCGGTGACTTGCGCTTCGGACTTCCCGCGAGCCGTGTGGGCGCAGCGGTTCATCCGTATGGCGACGTCAATGACTTCCAGCTCGCCTGGTTCGGCCAGCATCTCAAATCGGATTCAAGCGTCGAACTTCCCGAACCGAGGGTGCGGCTGTTCGTAATGGGCCGCAACGCGTGGCGTGACGAGAACGAGTGGCCCTTGCAGCGCGCCGAAATCCAGCGTCACCACCTTCGTGCCGACGGCTCCCTGACGACTGCGGGGCCGGCCGCCGACGAAGGCGCGACCGAGTTCCTCTACGACCCCTCCGATCCGGTTCCGACGGTCGGCGGTCAAACCGTCATGATGAGCGCCTTTCCATCGGGTCCCAAAGAACAGGCTAGGGTCGAGGCGAGGCCGGATGTCTGTGTTTTCACCTCCGAGCCTCTCGATGAAGAGTTCGAAGTCACAGGTCGCGTGCGGGTCGTCTTGCACGCCGTCAGCTCGGCGCCGTCCACAGATTGGGTCGCGCGCCTGTGCGACGTCCATCCAGACGGACGCTCGTATAATCTCTGCGACGGCATTGTCCGGACGGGCCAAAACGCCAGCAGCGTCGGCTGTTACGAAGTCGATCTATGGTCAACCAGCAACGTATTTCTGCCGGGTCACAGAATTAGAGTGCATGTCACGAGCAGCTCGTTCCCGCGCTGGGACCGCAATCTCAATACTGGCGATCAGGACAGCCCGCGACATCAAGTGGCGCAACAGCGCCTATTCCACGACGCCGATCGCCCGTCCTTCATCGAACTACCTGTCATTCGCTAGTTGTTGTTGACGTGCCAGGTCGAAGAGGACCGATGCGCCGGGTTGACGAGCTCCTCGACCTATAGGGCGCGCCCGCCTGCGCGGAGGGCGGTGCTAGGATCCGCTTCGATCTCCTGATCGTGCTCGACGCGGAACACGGCCCAGGCCTTTTATGGCTGGATGAGGGGGGCCGGGGAGGGGATCGGGGATGGGCCGGTTCCGGTTCCAGCGCCTGTTCGACGGCGCTCCATCAGGCGTGAGGAGCGCCGCCTTGAGGTGATCAGAATTGGCGCCTGACCCGGATCCCGTACCGACGGACATCACCAAAGCTCGTGACCCTGCTCGCGCCGCCGCCACCGACATCTGCAGCAACCGCGTTGGTGGTATAGAACTCATTGGTGAGATTGGTGCTGAACGCGCTCACTTCCCAATCGCCGCTCGGGTCGGCCAGCGAAATGGAACCGCTGAGAATACCCACCGAGTCCTGTGAGAAGCCCGGGTTGTTGTAGATGTCGAGCGGGACCTCGCTATTCCAGCTATAGCTGGCGTTGAGCCTGCCCTGCCATTCTCCGACGGGGAATTTATAGTCTCCACCGACGTTGAACTGCCACTTCGGCGCCCCGGCCAGCCTGTTGCCGGTGAGATCCCTGACACGCAGCGCAGGGTTGCCAGGAGCCGCGTCACCCAGTTCGGGATACAAGGGGTCGACCGTGCGCAACCCGTCGTATTCCGTGTCGAGATAGGCGACTGAGCCGTTGAACCTTAGCCCATCCATCGGCGACACTTCCAACTCGGCCTCGATACCTCTGATCTTGGCCTTGGACGAGTTGATGGTGCGGAAGGAAATTTCCCCCGGATCGAGCCCGAGCACCGCCTGCTGGAGATTGGAGTAATCCATGATGAAGCCGGTCAGGTTGCCTGACAGACGGCGATCGGCTGTGCTGGCCTTCAAGCCGACTTCGTAGTTCCAGACGTATTCCGGATTGTAGGAGCGTGACGGGAAGGCGAATTCGTCAAAGCCGCCGGATTTATATCCGCGTGACGCCGTGGCGTAGACCAGCACGTTTTCGCTTGGCTTCCAGTCGATCGAGACGCGCGGCGTCCAGGCTGAGCCTGTGAGGCTACCGGACGAGGTCAGAGTATTGAACGCCGCCCGGCTGGACTTTTTGTCGTGCGTGTAACGGGCCCCTGCCGTGAGGCGGACAGTATCGGTCACATCGAAACGGACCTGACCATAGCCTGACCGAGAGGTGAGTTTCTGGTTGTCGAGGAAGGCGAGCCCGCCTGCCGGAATGCCAAAGAAGGGAAAGCCAACGTCGCCGCGAAGCTTATAGTCATAATCCAGGTAGAGGCCGCCGACGATAAAATCGAGACGGTCGCTGATCTGTCCAGATAGCGTCACCTCCTGCGACAATTGTTCAAAGGGCTGCCGACGTGGATTCGGTCCCCAGAGAACAGCTGCAACGGTGGTGTGATCCTGGTCCTCATTATAGAGCAGCTTGCTTTTCACGTACCCACTGGTGGTCACAAGCTGCAGGTTATCGCTCAGGTCCCAAGCGAGCCGGAACGTACCCTGGAAGAACTCGTCCTTGCGGATGTCGGTCCGATCCTGACTCATTGTCCTGGTGTCGGGATTGAAGTCCAGCGCTCCATTTGCTTCGGCGAGCGATGGCCTGTCCGGTCGAGACCGCCCGAAGGACACAGTCGCCGGAAGAGCTTCGTCGACGCGGGCCTGGAGGATCAGGCTCATCTCCAGCGAGTCGCTCGGACGGCCTAGGAGGTAAAGGCGGGCTTGTCGCTTGTCGATGCCGCCATAGGTGTTTCCGGTTTGCGTCTCGGTGATCCAGCCGTCGGCCTTGTCGACCTGAGCCGCCAGCCGGAAGAGCAACTTGTCGCCGGCGATCGGGCCCGTGACCGCGCCTTCGACCGCGATGCGATCGTAGTTGCCCACGGTGGCTTCCAAATAGCCGCCAGGCTCTGAAGACGGCTTGGCGGAGATCACATAGACGCCGCCGGCGGTCGCGTTGCGGCCACCGAGCGTGCCCTGCGGCCCGCGCAAGACCTCGACGCGTTCGACATCGAAGAAGTCAAAAGTGCCGATTCGGCGGGACGCGTAGGAGACGCCATCCTGAACCATCGCGACGGCCGGCTCGAAGCCCCCGAAGCTGCCGACGCCGCGGATAACGACATTCACGCCCAGACCGCCGTTGGCGTTCTCGGGTACGCGTATCGACGGGCTCAAGAGCGACAAGGAGTTCAGATCGGCTACGCCGCGGTCTTTGAGCGTCTCGGTCGAGTAGGCGGAGATTGCGAGCGGCAGCGAGCTGAGGCGTTCGGCGCGCCTTTCGGCCGTAACGACAATCTCGTTCACGTAGCTGGGCTCGGAGGCGGCCAGCGCCGCATCGCCCGACTGGCCCTTGGGTGCGCGTTGAGCCTCGGTGTCGCCCTGTTGCGCCCAAGCGCCGGCCGACGCACAGGCAGACATCGCGGTCCCGACAAGCAGGCGCGCCAGCCATGAGGTCATCTTCATTTCGTACCCTCCTCACCCAAGATTTTGGCGGGATATGGAGCGCCGTTGGGCATGTCCATTCCGTCTTGCGACTAGGTGGAACAAATATTCCATCATGAGTCAATGGGGAATCGCCTGCCCAAGCGCCGTCACGCAGGATCATGTTCCTGTCGATCGCCGGATGAACGATGGCGCGGAAATCGGGCTGGGCGCCGAACAGCCCCGCCGTGTCTATCGGGGCGTAGGCGCAGGTCCGCCGGCCCGAGAGCATGGCGGCGAGACGCCCGCCGGCCGAGAGACCCATGGCGCAGATCCGGTGAGAATCGACCTCGATCCGCAAGGCGCTCGGAGCACGGCCTGGGCCATGCCGCACACATTGGGCCCGCGGCACCGCGCAATGGACCTGCGCAGCCTCGGAAGGGGGCCGTGCTTCGGGCTTCGGCTGGCCTGCGGCGCTCCGATCGCCTGGCGGAGCCTGTCAAACCCTGGATCGGGAGGGCGGGTCAGGCGCTCACCGGCCGTCACCGCATCGTTGGAATGACGAAGCTCTGATCTGAAACGGCGCCGCCAATGTTCCTGGGCCAACGCTGGGTGACGGTCTTGGTGCGCGTGTAGAAGCGAACGCCATCCAGGCCATACTGATTGAGGTCGCCGAAGCCGGACCGCTTCCAACCGCCGAACGAGTGATAGGCGACGGGCACTGGAATGGGGACGTTGATCCCGACCATGCCGACCTCGACCCGATCGGCGAACTCGCGCGCCGCATCCCCGTTGCGGGTAAATATGGCGACGCCGTTGCCGTATTGATGCTGCGAGGGCAGGGCTAGCGCCTCCTCGAAGTTGGCGGCGCGGACGATCTGAAGCACCGGTCCGAAGATTTCCTCCTGGTAGGCCTTCATTTGTGGGGTGACGTGGTCGAACAGGGTGGGAGACAGGAAGAAGCCCTTCTCGTAGCCCTGAAGCTCGAACCCTCGCCCATCGACGACCAGTTCGGCGCCCTCATCGACGCCCGTCTGAATGTAGCCCTCGATGCGGGTCTTGTGCGCGGCGGAGACGACCGGGCCGTAGTGGGCGTCGGGATCTGTGGAGACGCCGACCAGCAGCGCCTCGATCGCCGGCAGCAGCTTGTCGCGCAGGCGTTCGGCGGTCTCTTCGCCGACCGGCACCACGACCGGCAGGGCCATGCACCGTTCGCCGGCCGAACCATAGGCCGCGCCCATCAGGTCCGCGACGGTCTGGTCCATGTCGGCGTCAGGCAGGACGATGCCATGGTTCTTGGCCCCTCCCATGGCCTGAACCCGTTTTCCGTGCAGGGCCCCCAGGGCGTACACCGACTGGGCGATGTCGGAGGAGCCGACGAAGCTGACGGCCTTGATCGTCGGATGCTTCAGGATCGCCTCGACGATGTCCTTGTCGCCATGGACGACGTTGAGAATGCCAGGGGGCGCCCCGGCCTCGATCATGAGCTCGGCCAGGCGGACCGGCACCGACGGATCACGCTCGCTCGGCTTCAGGATGAAGCCGTTGCCACAGGCGATGGCCGGTCCGAACATCCACATCGGGATCATGGCCGGGAAGTTGAAGGGCGTGACGCCGGCGACGACCCCCAGGGCCTGGCGCGCGGAATAGACGTCGATGCCGGGCCCCGCGCCCTGGCTATGTTCGCCCTTCAGCAGATGCGGGATGCCGCAGGCGAATTCGATCACCTCCAGCCCGCGCATGATGTCGCCCCTGGAATCGGCGATGACCTTGCCGTGCTCGGACGACAGCAGATGCGCCAACTCCTCCATGTGGGCCTCCAGCAGCCGTTTGAACTCGAACATCACCCGCGCCCGACGCTGGGGATTAGTCGCGGCCCAACCGTTCTGCGCCTCCGCGGCATTGGCGATGGCGGCGTCGAGTTCGTCCAGCGAAGCCAGCTGGACCCGCGCCTGAACCTCACCTGTATTAGGATCGAAGACGTTGCCGAAGCGGCCGGAGGCGCCAACGACCGTGCGGCCGCCGATGAAGTGGTTGATGTCGCGCATGATCAGTCCTGGGGAGGGATTTTTGGCCTGGCGATCCAGTCGTGGGCGGGATCGTTGCGGAAGATCCACTGCCGCTTGGGGCCGGCCATGACGTTCAGATAGTAGAGGTCGTAGCCGTGCGGTGCGCCGACCGGATGGTAGCCGCGCGGCACCATCACCACGTCGCCGTCCTCCACCGAGATCGTCTCGTCCAGGCTGCGATCGTCGGTGTAGACCCGCTGGATCGCGAACCCCTGCGGCGGGTCGAGGCGGTGGTAGTAGGTCTCCTCCAGCTGGGTCTCTTCGCTCGGCGTGGCGGTGTCGTGCTTGTGCGGCGGATAGCTGGACCAGTGGCCGCCCGGGGTGATGACCTCCACCACGAGCAGGCCCTCCGCCGGTTGGGTCTCGGGCAGGATGTTCCTGACTCGGCGTTCGTTGGCGCCGCTGCCGCGGATCTCTTGCGGCATGTCGGCCTCTGCAATCAAACGCGGGTCGCCTCGCCCCGAACCCGGCGCGGTGCAGACCGCCAGTTCGACGATGTCGCTGGCGGTGACGAAATAGCGGGTTCCGGCGGGGACATAGACGGCGCCGGGGGCTCGGTCCTCGAACGGCGTGGCGCGACCGCCGACGTCCTCGAAGCTTCGGTCGCCCGCCGTGATCGCGGCGGTTCCCGCGACAATGACCAGACAGGCTTCGCGACCGCCCTCGCCGCCGCTGTAGGTCTGGCCCGCCTTCAACCGCAGCACCTTGAAGCCGACATAATGCCAGCCTGCGCTCTGTGGCGTAACTTCCAGGACGCTGCCGTCGGCGTCGGGGGCGTGAGGGCGGATGCGCAGGTTGGGCACTAGATGAGGCCCGCTTCCAAGGCGCGGGCCTTCAGCGTCTTCAGCCCCAGCTCGGCGTATTTGCGCGGGTTGGCGAGGCTCGGATCCTGTTCGGCCTCGATGACGATCCAGCCCGAATAGTCCATGCGGCGCAGGGCCTCCATGATCTCGGCATAGTCGATGCCGCCGTCGCCCGGCACGGTGAACATGCCCGACAGCACGCCATCCAGGAAGCTGGAACCGCCTCTCTTCGCCTTGGCGAAGGTCTCCCACCGCACGTCCTTGCAATGGACATGGGCGACGCGCTCGGGGTGGTCGCGGATGAGGGCCAGCGCGTTCACCCCGCCCAAGGCCGCATGGCCGGTGTCGAGGGTGAAGCCCACCGAGGGCGCGGTCGCAGCGATGAAGGCGTCCATGTCGGCGGCGGTCTCGACCACCGTGCCGAGGTGGTGGTGATAGGCGAATTTCATCCCCTGCGAGACCACATAGTCGGCGACGCCGGTCATCCGTTCGCCGAACGACTTCCAGTCGTTGGAGGCCAGGCGCGGGGCGGCGCTTATGGGAACCGAGCGATCGCCGTGCACGGCGTTGGAGGTCTCGGCGAAGACGAAGACCTTCGATCCCATGGCCTTCAGCAGGTTCATGTGCGGCTGCAGGGCGACGATCTCGGCCGCGGCGTCGCGCACCAGCAGCGAGCCGGAATACCAGCCGCCGATCAGGTCGAGGCGTCCCAGCATGGCCCTCAGCGCGATCGGGTCCTTGGGGAATCGCCCGCCGAGCTCGACCCCCTCGAAACCGACCTCGCGGATGTCGTTGATGATCTCCTCCAGCGGCGTGTCACCGCCGAGTTCGGGCATGTCGTCGTTGGACCAAGCGATCGGGCTCACGCCCCAGCGGATGCTCATGGCAGCTCTCGCTTGCTGCGGATGTGTTGTTCGTAGTCGCTGCGGGCGGCGTTCACATGCGGACGGTCGGAAACCTCGGGGACGGCGACGTCCCACCACCAGCCGCCGGCCTCGGTGGTCGTCAGCGGGTCAGTGTCGATGACGACCACATAGGACCGGTCGGCGGCGCGGGCGCGGACCATGGCCGCCTCGAACTCGCCGAGCGTGGCGACATGCTCGCTGATCGCGCCCAGGCTGCGGGCGTGGGCGGCGAAGTCGATGTCGGGGAGGATCGCGTGGAGACTGTCGACCAGCAGGTTGTTGAAGCCGGGCGAGCCTGTCGCCTGTTGCAGCCGGTCGATGCAGCCGAAGCCGCGGTTGTCGAGCAGGGCGACGATCAGCTTGCAGCCCATCATCACCGAAGTGGCGAGTTCGGAGTTCAGCATCAGATAGGAGCCGTCCCCGACCATGACGACGACCTCGCGGTCGGGCTCGGCCATTTTGACGCCGAGACCCCCGGCGATCTCGTAGCCCATGCAGGAGAAGCCATATTCGAGGTGGTAGCCGCCCGGCCGCGCCGTGCGCCACAGCTTGTGGAGCTCGCTGGGCAGGCCGCCGGCCGCGCAGACCACGATGGCGTCCTCGCCCATGGAACGCTGCACCGCACCTATGACCTGGGCGTCGCTGGGCAGGGTTTTGTCGGCGGGGCCGGCGGTCGCCGCATCGACGGCCGCGGTCCATCCCGAGACATCGGCGGCGATCTCTGGCGCGCGCCAGCCGGCGAGGGCGACCGACAGGGCCTCAATTACCTCCCGGGCGTCGCCGACGACGGGCTCGGCGCCGTGCTTGTGCGCGTCGAACGCCTGGACATTGACCTGGCACAGCCTGCGGTCCGGGAACAGGCTGCGCGAGCCGGTTGTGAAGTCCTGCAACCGGGTGCCGACGCCGACGATCAGGTCGGCGTTCGAGGCCGCCTCGTTGGCGGCGCTGGACCCCGTGACACCGATGGAGCCGAGGGTGTTGGGATGATCCCAGGGCAAGGCGCCCTTGCCCCCTTGGGTCTCCGCGATCTTGAGCCCGGTGGCTTCGGCCAGGGCGATCAGTTCGGTCTCCGCCTGGCTGTAGAGGACGCCGCCGCCAGAGACGATCAGCGGGCGTTTCGACGCCTTCAGCGCTTCGACGAGGGCGGCGATCTCGCCCGCATCGGCGGGCTGTCGGCGCGCCTTCCAGAGGCGGCGATCGAAGAATGCGGCGGGATAGTCGAAGGCTTCAGCCTGGACGTCCTGGCAAAAGGCGATGGTCGCCGGGCCGCAGGTGGCCGGATCCAACATGGTCGCCAAAGCCTTGGGCAGGGCGTCGAGGATCTGCTCGGGCCGGGTGATCCGGTCGAAGAACCGCGATACCGGTCGGAAGCAGTCGTTGGCCGTGACCGTCCCGTCGCCGAAGGCCTCGACCTGTTGCAGGACGGGGTCGGGGCGGCGGCTCGCAAAGACGTCGCCCGGCATGAACAGGACCGGGATGCGGTTCACATGGGCGACCGCCGCGGCCGTCACCAGGTTGGTGGCGCCGGGCCCGATCGAGGTGGTGCAGATCATCGCGCGTCTGCGGCGCATCTGCTTGGCGTAGGCGATGGCCGCGTGGGCCATGCCCTGTTCATTGTGCGCCCGCCAGGTCGGCAGGACCTCGCGCGACGCATGCAGGGCCTCGCCGATCCCGGCGACGTTGCCGTGGCCGAAGATGGCCCAGCAGCCGGCGAAGTAGGGAACCTCGGCGCCGTCGACGACGACGTGCTGGGCGGCCAACCAGCGGACGGCGGCCTGGGCGGCGGTCAGCCGGATCGTGGTCATCGGCGCACCGCCTCCCGAACCGGGGCGGTCGAAACTCGTGCCTTGGCGGCGCGCCAGGCCTCGATCAGCACCGAGAAGCGTGACGACAGATCGGTGATCGCCGCCTCGTCGTCCATCTTGCCCGACAACCACTGCTCCCCGGCGTCGGCGAAGATCGTGCGGCCGACGGCGAACCCCTTGACGATGGGCCGGGCCGCGGCGGCGTCGAACGAGGCGATCAGCTCGGCTTCCGGCGTGGACAGGCCCAGGAGCAGGACGCCCCGACATAGCGGGTCGTTGGCCTCGATGGCCTGCTCGATATTGACCCAGGCGACCGCATCGTCGGTCGGCTCCAGCTTCCACCAGTCGGGTTTCATGCCCAGATCGTAGAGCCGCTGGATGGCGCGGGAAATCGTGGTGGCGTCAATCGCGCCGTTCTTGGAGGCGATGATCTCCAGCAGCAATTCGTGGCCGGTCTTCCGGCAGGCGTCCTGAAGCCTCAGCATCTGCCGCTCCTGCCGGTCGCGCAGGCCGGGCGGATCGTCCGGATGATAGAGGACGAGGCATTTGGCGACATGGTTGGACGGCCAGGTCGCCAGCTCCGTCGCCACGTCGGCCGAGCTCTCGAACTCGAGCGGGCACGATCCCGGCAGCTCGATGGGCCGCCCGATCCAATAGTTATGGTCGGCGGCGGCCTCGAGCCCGCGCATCCCGAACCGGCCGTCCAGCAGCACGCCATATCGCCGATCGCCCTTGGCCAGCCGGTCAACGGCCTGAAGCGCCAGGGCCTTGAAGGCCGGGATGCGTTCGGGATCGGCGCCCAGCCGTTCGCACATCTCCTCGAACTGGCTTCGGTGGTCCATGGCCAGGACGGTGAGTTCGTCGTACCTCCCACGCCGAGTGGTGGCCCAGTGGATGTGTTCCAGCTCGGCGTCCTCCCGCAGGCGGTACGGGCGCTGTTTCTCGCCCAGGAACAGCTGCAGTTCGTCCCAGGTCGGCATGGCCGGGGCGCAGCCGTGGCGCGATACGACAATGGCGCCGCAGGCGTTGCCGAAAGCGCAGCAGGTCCCCAGCGGCTCGTCCCTCAGCCAGCCGCGCAGGAAGCCGGCCATGAAGGCGTCACCCGCGCCCAGCACGTTGAAGACGTCGACGCGGAAGCCGCGCCCGACGATCCCCCCAGCCAGGGTGTCGGGAATGGCGTCCGGGAAGGCCGAGCATCCGTCGGGGCCCCGCTTGCAGACCAGCAGGGCGTCGCTCATTTCGCGAATGGTGCGCAACGCCGCGATGGTGTCGGTCGACCCACCGAGGATGTGGACCTCTTCCTCAGTGCCGACGATCAGGTCGCAGAGCGGCAGGACCTGTTGCAGCCGGGCGGTGACGTCCAGATCGGCGACGAAGCGATTCTCGCCCATGTCCTTGCCGGTCAGGCCCCACAGCACGGGACGATAATCGATGTCGAAGACGATCCGCCCGCCGCCCTCGCGCATCAGCCGGCAGGCCTTCATCGTCGCCTCGAACACGTTCGGTTGCGACAGGTGGGTGCCGTTGATCAGCAGGGCGCCCGCCGACTGGATGAAGGCGGGATCGACATCGTCGACGCAGAGCGCCATGTCGGCGCAATTCTCGCGATAGAAGATCAGGGGAAAGGTGTCGGGGTCGCGGATGCCGAGGAAGACCAGCGCGGTCAGCCGTTCGGCGTCCGTGAGGACACCGTCCACCGCCACGCCCTCAACGGTCAGTTGCTCGCGGATGAAGCGGCCGAAGTGGTCGGCGCCGACCTTTGTCACCAGGCCCGTCTTCAGGCCCAGTCGCGACGACCCGATCGCCGTATTGGTCGGGCTGCCTCCGATGTATTTGGCGAATGAGGCCATGTCCTCGAGCCGCCCCCCAGTCTGCTGACCGTAGAGATCGACGCAGGACCGGCCCAGGGTGATCAGGTCAAGTCCGCCTCTCCCTCTCGCCATCGACCTTATCTCCATACACAGCAGACTGCGCCTCCGCCCAGCCAGATATGTAACACATATTCTAATATCCTGAGATTAGCAACTTTCGTTTCATGACGCCACGCGCTTGCGTGCCCCTCCGGACGCTATCGGCTTGCGCTTTGGTTGAGACGTCGCGAAAGCGAAGGAAATCACCAAGGCTTGGGCAAGGCACATCGACGTCGCGAGCGAGCGGAACTGGCGGATCTCAGCTTCGCGAACCTGCAGGACTTGCGTCGCCGGCTTGGCCACGGGGCTCACCAGACTGTCACTGATCGCCAGTACGGCCGCCTTCCGACCGACGGCTGAGTCGATGAGCTGCACCGCTTCCTGGGCATATGGGTGATAGCTGACGGCGATCAGCAGATCGTTGGAGGTGATGGCGTGGACCTGCTGACTGGCCATGCCGCCGACGTTGTCGATAAAGACGGTCTTCTTATCCACCTGGTGCAGGGAATAGGCGATATAGGCCGCAACCGGGAACGAGCGGCGGAAGCCGGCGACGTAGATCGTTTCGGCCCTGGTCATAAGATCGACGGCGGCCGATAGGGCCGCGGGGCTGACGGTCTCGCCCAGGTTCTGCAGGGCCAGGCTGTTGCCCTCGATGAACTCGGCCAGAACCTGGCCGGGTTCGCCCGCCGCCTTGCCGTCGACGGCCCGACTGAACTGTCTGACACGCTCGCCATAGGCCAAGGCCGCATGCCCGGACATCAGGCCGTCTCGGAAGAGGCGCTGCATCTGCGTGGCGCCGTCGAATCCAAACGCCTTCGCGAACCTGACGATCGCGGAAGGCTGCACCCCGGTGCGGTCCGCCAGCACCGCGAGCGTTTCCAACGCCACCGTATTGGGCTCGTCGAGGACGTACCTGGCGATCTGCTTGAGCCGCTTACTCAGCGACTCGTATCGATCCAGAATCGCCGCCCTCAATTCATCGGCCGTGGTGGGTGTCGTCAGCTTGTCTGTCATTGTGGCCCTGCCTCGCCTCGCACGGAAACGAAGGTGGCACGGACCGGACTGAAATGGAACGATTCCTGGCGCCGTGGAAATTCCATGCCATATATGGGCAGAATATTGGTTCCATGACGTGTTGCGCGTGAGATGGGCGCCGGTGGAGTTTAGGGGGCTTTCAATGAACAAGGTCGCGATCATCGGCGCGGGGCGCATTGGCCGCATCCATGGCAAGAATGCTGCTCACAACAGCCGCCTCGAACTGGCTGGCGTGGTCGACCCCATCGCAGAAGCGGCGTCGGCGCTCGCAGCCGAATTGGGCTCGAAGGTCATCTCGCTCGATGAAGCTTTGGTCGATCCGTCCATCACCGGCGTCATCATCGCCTCGTCGACGGACACTCACCTCGACTACAGCGTCCTGGCGGCGAAGGCGGGCAAGGCGATCTTCTGCGAGAAGCCGATCGACCAGGATTTGGAACGCGCTCGAAGCGCCGCCGCCGACCTGGGGGAGGCGCGCATGTTGCTGGCCTTCAATCGACGCTTCGACCCCAACTTCCAAGCCCTGAAGGCGCGCCTGGACAGCGGCGCGGTGGGTCACTTGGAAAGCGTGCAGATCACCTCGAACGACCCGTCCCCGCCGCCGCCGTCCTACGTCGCCGCGTCGGGGGGACTGTTTAAGGACATGGCCATTCACGACTTCGATATGGCGCGCTGGCTCCTCGGTGAGGAGGTGAGCGAGGTTTACGCCGTCGGCAGTTGCCTCGTCGATCCCGCCATTGGCGAACTGGGCGACATCGATACGGCCCGCACCGTGTTGAAGACGGTCTCTGGAAAGCTCTGCGTCATCGCCAACAGCCGCCGGTCAGGTTTCGGCTATGACCAGCGCATCGAGGCCTATGCGTCCAAAGGACTGGTCAGGGCGGACAACGTGCTGGAATCGACCGTCCAGGTCTGGAGCGAAGCCGGGGCGTCCGCCGACCGGTTCCAGAACTTCTTTCTCGATCGCTACGCCGAGGCTTACCGCCGCGAGATGGACCATTTCGCCGATATGCTGGAGGGCGCCGCCGCATCGGTCGGCTATGCCGACGGGATCGCGGCGCTGGCCCTGGCCGAGGCGGCGGCGAGATCTGTGCGAACGGGATTGCCGGTCCGTACCTGATCCGCGTTCCGCCCAGCTGTTGCAGCTGGCGCCGCGTGACGCGATGCGCTCGGCGCCTGGCCGGGAAGGGGCCCGCGGCAAGTGCGGACGATCCTCTCGGCGCGGGAAAACTTGCGGTCGTTTTCTAAATCTATAGAAGATAGAAGCGTCGTTCCAACTCTCGTTGTGTGTTCGTTCGCCCGCGGTGGCGAGGGTGGAGCGTCGAGAGGCCAGGCGATATCCGGATCGCCCGTCGTCGGACTCGCCACTGATGGAAGACTTCACGCAACCAGCGCCGCTGGCTCGTCCAATGGGAAAATCACATGTCGCTCGACCCAGTGCTCCAACAGATCCTTGACCAGATCCCTCTGCCGTCGGGCGACCTCGACTGGGGGAAGCTACGCGCGGAATCCGCCTCCCTGATCGCCCTTCTGAACGGGCCCGAAGGCCCGGTCGTCGTGGCCGACGTCCAGACGTTGGAGATCGACGGCAAAGGTGGCCCGGTGCCTCTCCGCATCATCCGGCCAGAGACCGAACCGCGCGGGACCCTGCATTTCGTCCATGGCGGGGCTTGGGCCCTTGGGAGCGTGGATCACATCGAGGGCGTCGTTCGCAGGCTCGCAAAGGAGCTGTCCATGGTCGTCGTCGCCAGCGGGTACAGGCTTGCCCCCGAAGCCCCGTTTCCGGCTGGCTTTGAAGACGTCATGACGGCGGCGGCCTGGGTGCTGGACCACGCCGCCGAGCTTGGCGGCTCGACCCTGCCGGTCGCCATCGGCGGCGAGAGCGCCGGGGCGAATTTGGCCGCAGCCGCAGCGATTGCTCTGAGGGGCGGCGATCATCCCAGGTTCGACGCGCAACTCCTCTTCTTTCCGGCGGTGGATCTTCGCGATGGGGCCAATAGCCTGCCATCGCGACGTGCAGACGCCGATCCGACGCTCCCAGCCACGACGTTCCCGCAGATCTTCTCGACCTACTGCGGCGAGAACGATCGTGGCGATCCCCGTATTTCACCCATGGCGGCGGAAAGCCTCGCCGACCTGCCGCCCGTCTTGCTGGTTGTGCTTTCGGTTGATCCGTTGCGCGACGAGGCCGTCGCCTATGCAGAGCGTTTGAAGAGCTCGGGCGTGCCTGTCGACGTCATGGAATTCGACAATCTCACGCACGGATTTCTCGGCTTTGCAGGTCTCGTGCCGGCGGCCGCGGCGGCTGTCTCGGACATCGCTGACCGCTTTTCCATGATGCTCGCAAGACTACCGCACCAAACGAAATAGCTCGGCGTCGAAGGGAGAGAACCATATGGACAGTTTGGTCTGCGGACGACGCGACATCCCGCTGATGGACATGACGATCGGCGAGGCCTTGGACGCAGCGGCCGCAAGATGGCCCTCGGGCGAAGCGGTGGTGTTTCCCGAACAGGGCGTGCGCCTCTCCTGGTCTGACCTCAAGGACCGCGCCGAGGCGTTCGCCGCCGGACTGCTCCTGCGCGGCCTGCGGCCGGGCGATCGCCTAGGTGTCTGGTCGCTCAATCGGGTCGAGTGGGTGATCGCCATGTTCGCGGCCGCCAAGGCTGGCCTGGTCCTCGTCAACGTCAATCCAGCCTACCGTCTTGACGAGCTTGAGTACGCGCTCGCCAAGGTCGACTGCAAGGCGCTGGTCATCTCCCCGCCTTTCAAGACGAGTGACTATCCGCAGATCCTGCGCCAGTTGGTCCCGGAGATCGGCCAGGGCCCTGCCTGGCGGTCCGTGCGCCTCCCCGCGCTGCGCTTGGTGGTGCAGATGGGTCCGCAAACCCTGGCGGGGGCCGTCGATTTTGCAGGCATCGAAAAGGAAGGCCGGGCGGCGGGGACGCTCGCCCTCCTCGACGCCGCCCTTGGCGTGCGATCCCGTGATCCGGCGAACATTCAGTTCACGAGCGGGACGACGGGCCGGCCCAAGGGCGTCACCCTGAGCCACCACAGTGTGCTGAACAACGGCTACTTCTGTGGCTTGGCTTTGGGATTGACGGCGGCGGACCGTATTGCAGTTCCCGTTCCTCTTTACCATTGCTTCGGCATGGTGATGGCCGTCCTGGCCGGTCTGACGCATGGCGCGGCGACGGTTTTCCCCGGAGAGGGATTCGACCCGGGGCGAACGCTGGCGACAGTGGCGGCTGAACGCTGCACCGCGCTTTACGGCGTGCCGACCATGTTCATTTCCATGCTCGACGACGCCCATTTCGACGACTTCGACCTGTCGAGCCTGCGTACGGGCATCATGGCCGGGTCGCCATGCCCGATCAAGACGATGCGAGAGGTGGTGGAGCGCATGAACATGGCCGACGTCACGATCGCGTACGGGATGACGGAGACGAGCCCGGTCAGTTTCCAATCCGGATTGGACGATACGCTCGAGCGTCGCGTATCGACCATTGGCCAGGTTCATCCTCACGTCGAATGCAAGGTCATCGACGCCGAGGGCAGGACCGTTCCCCGCGGTGCGCCTGGGGAACTATGCACGCGGGGCTACTCGGTGATGCTTGGCTATTGGGAAGATCCCGAACAAACGGCTGCAGCCATCGATGCTGACGGATGGATGCATAGCGGCGATCTCGCGGTCATCGACGAAGCCGGGTACGGCACGGTCGTCGGCCGCCTGAAGGATTTGATCATCCGCGGCGGAGAAAACCTCTACCCGCGTGAGATCGAGGAGTTTCTGTCTCGTCATCCGAAGATCCGCGACGTCCAGGTGTTTGGCGTTCCCGACGATCGCTACGGTGAGGAGGTTTGCGCCTGGATCGTGGTCGCTGACGGCGAATCCATGGCCGCCGCCGAAATTGACGCCTACTGCGAAGGTTCGATCGCCCATCAGAAGAAGCCGCGATACGTTCGGTTCGTCGAGACCTTCCCACTGACCGTCACGGGCAAGCCGCAAAAATTTCTGATGCGCGACGCTATGGTCGCCGAACTCGCCAAGGCGAGGGGAGTCTCAGGCGTCTCGACCACGACGGGCGAGACACACTCGGTCGATGGCCTGCCTGGGACGCCGATGGTCGGAAAGGGCTGAAACGGCCGACCCCGTTCGCCTTTCACGCGCAGGTTCGCCACTGCGCGGGGCCGGTTGACCGGCCGTTGAGAGGACTATGACCCCAACGCTTGCGGCGGGCGGCCGTTTCGTCGTCGGGGCGACGTCACACCGTCCCATCCGTTCGGTTTGGCGGCCCAAGGGGCGAGTTGAAGCCGTGGCGGTTCAGCCAGCGATCAAGGTCCTGGGGCCAGGCATCCACCGGCAGGCCAAGGCGGCGCATGCCGAAACCATGCCCTCCGGCGTCGAATCTATGGAGATCGCTCGGACGTCCACGAGCCTGCCAAGCTTCGAACATTCGGACGCTCTCGCCAACAGGTACCAAGGGATCATCATCTGCGTGAACGAGGAACACGGGAGGCGCGTCGTGCGGCACTGGCTCATCCGGCATCGCGCCGTAGATGACCGCGCCGAAGTCCGGACGGCTGGCGACGTCTGCCCCAAGCAGTGTTGTCGCTGTCGTAATAGCTCCCGCTGAGAAGCCGATCATCCCGATACGGGTCGGATCGACGCCGAAGGCGACGGCGCCGCTCCGGACGGTCCGCACGGCCTGCCGCGCATCGTCCGCGGCAAGCATGCGGCCAGGCAGCATCAGCTGCATGGCTTGCCGCCATGCTCTCACGGTGAGCAGTCGGCTCAGATGATCATCGTCGGAATCGTGAACGCGATACTTGAGGACGAAGGCGACATAGCCGCGCTCAGCGAACCAGGTCGCGATTTCGGCCCCTTCCTTGTCCACCATGAGACAGCGGAACGCCCCGCCAGGGAGAACGATCACCGCGCCGCCATGCGCCTTATCCTGCGGTGGCGCATAGCGGGTGAGGGTAGGCTCGGAAACGTTGGTGACGCTGATGGCCGGGCCCGTGGCGGGCTCGACGATCGCGGTTGACGTTTCCGCCGGAATTCCAGCGGCGAGGTGCGGCGAACCCGCGGGCCAAATCGCGAATGTATCGGTGGACATTGGGAGGGACCTTCGCTGTGTCAGGGGCCGGTTGGAGACGGCTCAAAGGCGCCCGCCGCCGAGGCCGGAAGCGCGCCGGACGACGTCGGACCTGAACTCGGATGGGGCGCGGGCGTCCGGCGACGGCCGACGCGCCCGCTATCCTCGCAGGCGAATGAGGATCGCACACAGGCCAGCCGCCATCGAGACCAGCGCTCCGAAGACAAACAAGCTGGGGTAGCCGCCGGACGCTATGATTCCGGCGGCGATCGCGGGCGCGACCACGCCGGGCGCCGAGCCGGCTGCGAGGAGCAGTCCGAGATCTCTTCCAGCTGTCTGTTCCGAGGGCAAAACGAGCGTGGCGAGCTTTAGGTCGAGAACAAAATAGGTGCCGAACATCACGCCGATGCCGACGCCAAACAGGATCATCACCGACCAGTCCGCATTCAGGGCGGGCAGCAGCGTGACCAACCCGGCGCCGAACGAGACGACCGCCACGATGAACGCGGTCCGGCGCAACCTATCTGCGACGAAGCCCACGACCGGCGTAACGATCAGCCAGCTGATCGTCATGACTGTTAGCAGCATGCTCACGGCGACACCGGGATTCTGGTGCGGCAGGTTGGGCACGCCGACGTAGTCCTGGAGGACGTAGAAGAGGTAGCCGTTCACGCCGAAATAGCACAGGAACATCAGGAAGCGGGAGGCGACCGCCAGGGCGAAATTGCGGTCCCTGAGGCTCTTGAACTCGTCGAGGGCGCTCGTCAGAGACAGGCGCGGGCGGGGGGGCAGCACCTCATCAAGGCTGGACGGCTCTCGCTCGAGAGCAATGAGCGCAAACGTCAGAATGGTGAACGGGATGGCCAGGAAGACGTATCCAAGCACCGGATTGGGCGCGAACGCGCCGATGTTGACGCCTCCAAAGATGCCGACCGGCGCCCCAAGGCCGATGGCTGCGGACGCAAAGCCCAGCTCCTTCAGGGGAATACGGTCGGGGAGGGCGGCGAGCAGAACCGACTGGTAGTAGTTCAGCGTGAACCAAAGCAGCGGCATGACGATCATGAGCTGCACCACCGAGTCCGCGAACGCCATCAGCGGCATCAGCGCGATGCTGGCGAGCCAGGAGAGAACAAGCGACGGGGTCCGACGTCCCCATCGGCTCCGCGTGCGGTCAGAGATGGCTCCGCCCGCAAACAACGCCACGATCGTCGTCAACGACGCGAGCGTGGATAGGACCGCCAGAGTGCCGACCTTGTCGTCCGGGGTCAGGGCCTCCACGACCGGAGGCAACAGGATGTTCTGGATGCCTTGGAAGATCGTGATCAGCGAGGCGTAGGCGAGGAACAGGAGCAGCGCCAAGCGTCGCGGCCTGACGCTCAGGGACTGTCGGTGAACCGACGATGAAGCTTCTCCTTGATCGGTCATAGCCAAGGTCCTCCATGGGCCGGTATCGCTGAAATAAATCTTCTGTCAAGGCAAAAATTGGAATTGACCTTCCATTGTCGCCCTGGCGCGGCCTGGCCGACTTGCGCCCCTGGGCGTCCGACGCGCGCTTTCCTCCCGACCGATGCGCTCGGTCCGACACGGCGCACGCACGCCGCTCGTCGAATGTTTAGTTCATAAATTGCATGGACAGAATGTGTGTTCCATAATAGGGTGGCGGCAATAATAACGGGGAGAGGGAATATGACGTCCAAGAACAGCCTTCTGTGCGCGACAGCCTGTCTGGCGTTGTTTCCCGCGATTGCGACTGCTCAATCGTCGGCCGCCGCAGGCGCGCAGCCCGGCGAGGGTGGCGGGCAAGCGAGCGTCGTCGAGGAAATCATCGTCACCGCCAACCGAAGGGCCGAGCGGCTGCAGGACGTGCCGATCAGCGTCACCGCGATCGCTGGCGAAACGCTGCAGGAGCGTGGCGTGCAGAACCCCGAGGATCTCAGTCGCCTCGCCCCCAGCCTGGTCACCCAGAACAACGCCGCCAACGCCCAGGGAACGAATTTCTCAATCCGAGGCGTGGGCACGTCCAGCTTCCAACGCTCGGTTGAGCCGAGCGTCGCCGTGGTGATCGATGACATCACACTGATCAGGTCTGAGCTCGCCGTCATCAACTTCACCGATCTGGCCCAGGTCGAAGTCCTGAATGGACCTCAGGGCTTTCTCTTCGGAAAGAACGCTTCCGCCGGCTTGGTCAACATCCGGACCCGCGATCCAGAACTCGGCGACAGCGGAGGACGGCTGTTCTCCGAATATGGCCAGCTCAACAACTCCAATAATACTTCATTGTTTCGCGCCCAGGGCATCGCCAACCTCGCCATTCGGGAAGATGCGGCAGCGCGCTTCAACCTGTTCTACGTGAAGAACTCGGCGCTTCAGGACAACGTCGTACCCAACCCCGCCTTCGATGGCGGCCTAGAGCAGATTGGCGGCTCGGGGAAACTCCTCTGGCAGCCCAGCGACGCTCTGCGCGTCCTGCTGTCAGCGGACTACATGGACTCTCAAGGCACGGGGGGCGGGGTGGCGACGCTCCGTAACGCCACGGCGGCAAGCCCGCTCTCCATTGTGCTTCCGGCCATCGGCGTTACGCCGGGTGTGGACAACGACCGGAGCGCTTACAACGGGCTGACCTTCTATGACCTGAAGGTGGGCGGAGGCCAGGCGCGTATCGACTACGAGTTCGACAGCGGTTTTCGACTGACGAACATTGCAGCCTACCGAGGCTTCAAGACCGAACAGGCCTTCGACGCGGATTACAGCCCACTGGACCTGGTCCAGTTTTTTGGCGGTGGAATCTCCACCCGTCAGTTCTCGGAAGAACTTCGGCTCGCGTCCCCGGTCGGTGGAAGGTTGGACTATCAGGTCGGCGTCTTCGTCCTGCAGGCCCGAGTTCGCGAGAGCAACCTCTTGGCGGCGTCACTGGGACAAACACCCCCGCCAGGGTTCACGACCGTACTGGGTTCCGACAGCTTCTGGCGCCAGAACCTCGGCAGCTACGCGGTTTACGGGCAGGGCACTTACCGGTTCACGGATCGCTTGAGCCTGACAGCGGGCGCTCGCGTGACCCACGAGACAATCGACATGCGATTTGAGAATACGGCGGGTGGCGGCGTGGCGCCCCTTCTGCCGATCGCCCCAGACCGCAGCCAAGATCGGAAGGAAAGCAACTTCTCGTGGCGAACGACGCTTCAGTACGACCTGAACGACGATTGGATGATCTATGGGACGGCGGCCGAGGGCTACAAGGGCCCAGGCTATGCGCAGTACTCCTTCTCCTACGTGAAACCTGAAACGTCGACGCACTTCGAGATCGGTTCGAAAAGCCAGCTTCTTGACCGCAAGCTGACCGTCAACGTCTCCGCCTACAACACCGATTTCAAGGACTTCCAGGCCCAGAGCATCGACTTCACGACGCTGTCCTTCCTGCTGCAGAACGCGGGCAAGCTCCGCACCCGCGGCGCCGAAGTTCAGGTCATTGCACGACCGACATCGCGCCTGACGCTGAATGCTGGCGTGGCTTACACCGACGCGCGCTTTCGGGATTTCCAAGGGGACACCTGCTACGTCGGCCAGGTGGACTGCGTGGGGGGAGCCACGGACTCCTCGGGCCGGAGGCTGCCCAATGCTCCGAAGTGGAAAGGCGTGTTCGACGCGAGCTACGAACAGCCGCTCGGGCGTGACTTCGCAGCCATTTTCAACGTCGGTGTCGTCGCCCAGTCCTCCTACAACTTCCTCTCGAACGGAGATCCGGACGCCCTTCAGGGCGGCGTCACCACCATCGACCTCGGGGTGACGCTGAACCAAACGGCGCAAAACTGGAGCTTGCGCGCCTTCTGCCGCAACTGCACGGATGAGCGCTACGTGGCGACGGTCCAGGGACATCCGTTCTTCGGGGCTGATCACATCCAGAACCTGAGCGTTGGCGGGTTCCGTCAGATCGGGGTGGCCTTGGACCTGTCCTTCTGAAGCTTGGCCTCGACCGAGGGGAACTCGTCTTTGTGGATCTGCGATGGGGGTGGCGGTCTGCGACCGCCGCCCCATCTTGATGCAACTGGCCCGCCTACTGTCGAACTCCGCTTGCCTTTTCTGGTTTCGGGTGGCGGCGCTCGAGCGTGATGGAGCGAGGACGGTCAGCCTGGACGACCAAATAGCGAATACCGATCACTCGCGTGGCGACCCGGCCGCAGGCGTCAGCGTCCGTCCCAACCAGTCGAAGGCGCGTACGTAGAGGTCACGCAGGTTGGCGGGGCTGGAGATCAGGTGGCGCTCCCCCCAATAGGTGATCAGCTGGGTGTCCTTGCCTTGCCGATAGAGGGCCGAAAACATCGCCTGGCTCTGGGTGACGGAGACCTCGTCCTGGTCTCCGGCGATCAGCAGCAACGGGGCCGAGATCCTGTCGGCGGCGACATCGAACGCAATGTCTGGTAGAGTCAGGTTGTTGAATCTGAGCGCCTTGGCCAATTGCGTATCAAGTACGCAAGCGAGACGTTTCCAAGCCGAGCATCAACAACACCTCACGGATTTATGATCGACCTCCGCGAGTGGGCGTATCTCCAAAACTCCAATGAAATCATAAGCGTAGCGATGTGACGGTCGAGTTGACGGCAAATCGTGTCTCGAAACCCAAAAACCGAAGTATTTTCATATACTTCGACTGATCATTGATGATCGAGTGGGAGTGACTCGCGTGATCGACCCGCGCTAAACCCGATGCAACCGTAGCGGCTTGGTGTTCTCTCGGGCGATCAGGCCCTTGGCCTCCAGGTCGAGTTGCACGCCCTTCAGCCACCAGCCGGCCGTGGCGCCGCCTGGAAACAGCGCCTCGGGTAGCAGGGGCAGCAGGCGCGCCTTGGCATCCGCCACCGCCAGGCCGGGCGCCGCCGCGGGTAGCACGGCGAGGATCGCCTCGCGCATGGCGTTGTACTTGTCGGCGTCGACCCGCACCGGACGATCCGGACTGTTGGGATTCTCCATCAGGACCTTGTCGGACTGGGCGGTCATGCGGGCAGGCCCTCGACCTTGGGGTTGCGAAAGCCCATCGCGGCCCACGCCTTCATCAGCCGCCACATGAACCGTCCCGAGTGGCCGGAGTAGCTGGGGATGTCGCCCAGCAGCTCGACGCCTTCCGGCCGCTCGGCGGCCATGGTCCGCTCGTCCAGCGGCGGCGCTCCCTCGGCCAGGCGGTCGCGATAGACACTCAGCCAGTGGCCACCCTTGAACTCCAGGGCCATCGGCGCATTGCAGCACTTGGCCACCAGGCGGCGCGTGGTCGAGGCGGGCGTAAGCCGCAACGCCTCCAGCCGCTCGCCGCCCCGCACGCAGCGAACGCGATCCTTCCGATGCATCACGAAGTCCGTTCCGGCGTCGGCGCGGAGCACCGGCGGCGCCTCGGCCAGCGCCTCGATCTGCCGGCCTGCGTCCTGGCAGCTCTTGCAGTAGCAGGCCACGCTGAGGATCGGCGGCCCCGCCATTTCGAACGCCACCTGGCCGCAGAGGCACGACGCGAGCAGGGGTTCCTGCCGTCTCCTGTTCATCCGGGTTCTCCCGTCTTCATTCTTGACTAGAACTGGACGGTCCAGTACTACGAGTCAACCGGGCCGAGGGCAATGACGAAGGCGACCGTCGCCACGAAACGTGAGGAACCGGGCCGCTCCGGACGCAAGCGCCGGGCGATCCTCGACGCCGCCGCGGAGATCTTCCTGCGGCAGGGCTATCTGGGCGCCAGCATGGACGATGTCGCGGCCCAGGCCGAGGTGTCGAAGCAGACCGTCTACAAGCAGTTCGTGAGCAAGGAGGCGTTGTTCGTCGCGGTCGTGAGCGCCATGACCGGGGCGGCGGGCGACGAGGTCCAGCGCGAGATCGCTAGGCTGGGCGAGCAGGACGATCCCGCAAAGGAGCTGCTGGCCTATGCCGAGCGGCAGCTGACGGTGGTGCTGACCCCGCGGCTGATGCAACTTCGCCGCCTGGTGATCGGCGAGGCCAACCGCTTTCCGGCGCTGGGGCGGGCGCTTTACGACGGCGGTCCCGGTCGCGCCATCGCCGGCCTGGCCATGGCGTTCGCGCGATGGACCGAGCGGGGCCTGCTGGCGATCGAGGATCCGGGGGCTGCGGCGTCGCACTTCAACTGGCTGGTCATGGGCGAGCCCGTGAACAACGCGATGCTGTTGGGCGATGAGTCCATCCCGAAGCCGGCGGCGCTGCGTCGTCACGCGGTCGATAGCGTCCGCGTCTTCCTGGCCGCTTACGGACGCCCGGGCTGAGCGTTCGAACGCATTAGCGTTGACTCATCAATGAGTGAATGCTAATTGATTTCCATGCCCGAAGCCGCCGCCTTAACCAATGTCATGCGCGCCCTTGCCGATCCAACCCGGCGCGCCGTGTTCGAACGCGTCGTCGGCTCCGACGAGATCACGGTGGCCGAGCTGACCCGAGGGAGCGGGGTGACGCAGGGGGCCATCTCCCAGCACCTCAAGTCCCTGAAGCAAGCTGGCCTGGTCGCCGAGCGCCCCGAGGGCCGCAACGTCTTCTATCGAGCCCAGCCCGAGGGGCTTGAGCCGCTATTCGACTGGATGAACCACTACAGCGTCTTCTGGCGCGAAGGGTTCGACAAGCTCCGCAGCCTTTTGAAGGAGATAGATCCATGAGCGACGCCGCGATGATGGCCGACACCCAGCAGATTGTCGTCGACGAGGTGTTTCCCCACACCCTGGACGTGGTGTGGAAGACCCTCACGAGCCCCGAGATGATGGCCCGATGGCTCAGGATGGAGCCCAGGGGCTTCAGGGCCGCAGTGGGGACCCGCTTCACCTATCAGACCACGCCGGCCGGGGCGTGGGACGGCGTCATTCGCTGCGAAGTGCTCGAAGTCGAGCCGCTGGAACGCCTCTCCTATGCCTGGACGGGCGGCCATGACGGAAACGTCGGATACGGCTCGCGGCTGGACACCGTGGTGACCTTCCTGCTCTCGGCCGAGGACAACGGGACCCGCATTCGACTTGTCCATTCCGGCTTCGTGCTCCCGAGGAACGAGTCGGCGTTCAAGAACATGAGCGAGGGCTGGAGGAAGGTCGTTCAGACGATCGACTCGATCGCCGCCGAACAGGCCTGACGCACCCTGGCCGATCGCCGAAGGCCGTCGCAGCGCGGCCTTCGGATGGCGGAATTTGTGGGAACTATGACGTTTTGGCCATGAGCGGCCGCCCTTAGAATAATCCCGTCAACTCGCTTGGCGGGAACCTGCCGGCCTGCACCTGGCCGTGCTCATAGGAGGTTTCGATGAACCAGCCGATAGGCGGACAACCCGCCATGCAGCCGCCCCCGATCGTCTCCCGGCAGGCGTGGGAGGCCGCGCGCGAGCAGCTGCTCGTAAAGGAGAAAGCCCAGACCCGCGCCCGTGACGCCCTGGCCGCCGAGCGCCGGCGTATGCCGTGGATGGCCGTGGAGAAGGCCTACGAATTTGAGGGTCCTGACGGCAAGGTGAGCCTGCTCGACCTGTTCGAGGGCCGCCGCCAGCTGATCGTCTACCGCGCCTTCTTCGAGCCCGGGGTGTTCGGGTGGCCGGATCACGCCTGCCGCGGCTGCTCCATGGTGGCCGACCAGGTCGCCCACGTCGCCCATCTGAACGCCCGCGACACCACGCTCGTCTTCGTTTCGCGGGCCCCGCAGGCCGACATCGCGCGCCTTAATGCGCGGATGGGCTGGGAGATCCCCTGGTACACCTTGACCGACGCCTTCGACGCCGACTTCGGCGTCGACGAGTGGCACGGCACGAACGTGTTCATCCGCGACGGCGACCGCGTGTTCCGCACCTACTTCATCAACTCCCGCGGCGACGAGGCGATGGGGGGCACGTGGAGCTATCTCGACATCACGCCGCTCGGCCGGCAGGAGGTCTGGGAGGACTCGCCCGAGGGCTATCCCCAGACCCCGCCCTACAAATGGTGGAACTGGCACGACAACTACGCCGCCGAGGCCGCGCCCGACCCGAAGTGGGTCGAGGTGTCCGACGCCGGCGAGGCGACGTTCAAGACCCCCGAAAACTAGCTCGCCGACGCCGATAGGCCGATCGCCCTCACCGCAGGAGAAACGGAATGAGCGAGGGCGCGCCCGCACGGGGCGCGGCCGGCTGGCTAAGCCTCGCGGCCGCGCCCACCTTCGCCGTGATGGCCCTTCTTACGGCCATGGGCGGCGGGCCGTCCGACATGCTCTGTTCGGCCGGCCCAGCCGCGTCACCGCTGACCGGAATGACGACGATGTACCTGCTGATGAGCGCCTTCCATTTGGCGCCCTGGCTCAAGCTGATCTCAAACCGACGAACAGGACCATCGACATGAACGAGCCCTATGCCGGCGGCTGCGCCTGCGGCGCGATCCGTTATGAAATCGCCGAGAAGCCGCTTGTGGAAGTCGACTGCCAATGCCGCGACTGCCAGCGGATGAGCGGCACGGGCCACGGATCCTATCTGACCTTCCCGAGCCGCGACAAGGTCACCCTCACGGGCCGGGCGGCGCATTGGGATGTGGCCGGCGACAGCGGCAATGTGAAGACCCACGCGTTCTGCCCAACCTGCGGATCGCCGGTCTATCTGACCTCAGCGGCCATGCCCGACTTCTTCTCTGTGCATGCGGCGAGCCTCGATGATCCCGGTCGATTCAAGCCCCAGATGGTGTTCTACACCGCGAGTGGCTTTCCCTGGGACCGCCTCGATCCAGCCCTGGCGAAATTCGAGAAGTTGCCGACCTGACCCAGGTCGGCGGCTTGCCGTTCCCGCCATGCATGTTCTATGTTTGTTCTCACTCAATGCGCGAGGGGAGAACCTGCAGATGAGCCGGGAAAGGGACGAATCGAGGCGTGACCCCGGCGGCCTTGCGCAGCTCCCGCTAGCCTTCGACCGTCCCGGCCCGCCAATGGCGGCGACCTGGCGCGACGTCCTCTATTTTGCGCTCCTGCCGGACGCTGAGGCCATCGCCCGGATCTCCCGTCTCGAGCTCGGGCTGCGGCGGCGTCTCGGCCGGACGTGGCGGCCGTGCGCGCCTGCCAGGCTCCATCTCTCACTGTTGGGCGTAGCGGCCGGACCGTTCGCGCGCGCCACCGTGCTGGCCGCGGCCTCGCGGATCGCCGCGGCGGTGGCCTTCCCACCGTTCGAGGTCGTGCTCACCGGGGCCGCCAGCTTCGGCGGCGGTTCGGTGGTCCTCGGTTGCAGCGAGGGCTCGGCCGCCGCCCTCACCGGGCTGCACGATCGGCTGAAGGATGCTGGCGAGGACCTCGGACTGAGGCTTGGCGCGCGCGCCTTCACGCCCCATCTGACCGTCGCCTACGACGAGGTTCCGATTCCGGAGACGATGCTCGACCCGCCGATCGCCTGGTCGGCCCGGGAGATCGTCCTGGTGTCCAGCGAGCAGGGCAGGGGGCGCCACACCCACCTGGGCCGCTGGCCGCTGGTCGCTTGACTTCGACGGGAGGTCATCCGATCCGACGGCAGGCGCCGTCGCCGTTCCCTGGAGCCTTGAATGCCGGATCTTTCCGCCTTTCCCATCACCAAGCTTTGGCCGGCCAAGCATCCCGATCGTCTGCAGCTTTATTCGCTGCCGACCCCAAATGGCGTGAAGGTCTCCATCATGCTGGAGGAGATCGGTCTTCCCTACGAGCCGCACCCGGTCGACATCGGCAAGAACGAGAGCTGGAAGCCCGAATACCTGGCGCTGAATCCGAACGGCAAGATCCCGGCGATCATCGATCCGAACGGGCCGGACGGGGCGCCGCTGGCCCTGTTCGAGTCCGGCGCCATCCTGCTCTACCTCGCGGAGAAGGCCGGCAAGCTGCTCCCGAGCCCGGCTGCGCGGCGCTACGAGGCCATTCAGTGGGTGTTCTTCCAGATGGCGGCGGTCGGGCCGATGTTCGGCCAGGTCGGCTATTTCAACAAGTTCGCCGGCAGGGAGGTCGCCGACAAGCGTCCGCTGCAGCGCTATGTCGACGAGTCCAAGCGCCTGCTGGGCGTGCTGGAGAGCCGCCTGGCCGGTCGACGCTGGATCATGGACGACGACTATTCGATCGCCGACATCTCCCTGGTGGGCTGGGTGCGCAACCTGATCGGCTTCTACGAGGCCGGCGACCTGGTCGAATACGACGCCCTGGAGCATGTGCCGGTCTGGTTGGAGCGCGCGCTCGCGCGGCCGGCCGTCCAGCGCGGCCTGCAGATCCCCGACCGGTCGTAGGAGAGGCGCGCGATGACCATCACCATCTACGGCATCAAGGCCTGCGACACGATGAAGAAGGCCCGGGCCTGGCTGGACGGGCGCGGTGTCGCCTACGCCTTCCACGACTACAAGGCGCTGGGGATCGATCGGCCGCGGCTGGAACGGTGGATCGGCCAGGTCGGCTGGGAGGTGCTGCTCAACCGCTCGGGGACCACCTTCCGCGCCCTGCCGGACGCCGCCAAGGTCGGGCTCGATGCGGAGAAGGCCATTGGCCTCATGCTGGCCCAGCCCTCGATCATTAAGCGGCCGGTGGTGGACCTGGGCGAGCGCCTGCTGGTCGGCTTCAAGCCGGAGATCTACGAAGGGGCGCTGGGCTAGTCGGAATTATTTTCGCGGCTCCGCATCCAAAGCCCGCCGCGGCGGCGACTAGAGGGTGAAGGAACGGAGAGATGGCTCTCCGTTCCAACGGAGGGGCGATCACTCATGCAAGACGTGTTTCACAGTTACTGGTGGTTGATCTTCCCGCTGGCCGCCTTCGCGTTCGGCGCCTGGGACCGCTGGTTGGCCTATAGCCGTTCGCGCGCGCATCTGGAGCTGATCAAGACCTACGCCGCCCAGGGCAAGGAACCGCCGCCCGAGCTGATGAAGCGCATCCAGGAAGAAGAAGATGACGACGAGGAGAGCGACTGGAGCGGCCTGGGCCGCCGTCACCGCCGCAATAGCAAGCGCCATTCGCGGCACGACGACATCCGTAGGGTGATCTTCACGGGCGCCTTGGCCGGAGCCTTTTGGATCGCCGCGGAGGCATCGTTGATCAACGGCACCGAGGGGCCGTTCCGGCTGGTGGCGCTGATCCTGGTCTGCATCTCCGGCGCGACCCTGCTCTCGGTCCTCGTGACCTCCCGCTTTCGTGACAGATGAACCCTGCCGCCTTGGACGCGACCCTGGTCCGCGCCGCCCAGGGCGGCTCGGAGGAGGCCTTCGCGCGACTGGTGGACCGTCACCAGCAGGCGCTACGCGCCTTCCTGCGCCGGGCCTGCGGGAACCGGGCCCTGGCCGACGACCTGGCCCAGGAGGCCCTGCTGACGGCCTGGTCGCGGATCGACCGGCTGGACGAGGCGGCCAATGTGCGAGCTTGGCTGTGCGGGATCGGGTACAACAAGTGCCGGACCGAACTGCGGTCCGGCCGCAGGGTCCGACAACGGGAGGCCGACTACCAGTCGTCCGACCATCGCTCAACAGGGGTCGCGCCGGAGGACCGGCTGGCCTTGGAGCAGGCGATGGCCGTCCTGCCGCTGGAGCAGCGGGCCGTGGTGGCCCTCTGTCTGGCCGCGGAGTTCAGCCACGCCGATGCGGCCGAGGCGCTCGGCCTCCCGCTCGGCACGGTGAAGTCTCATGTGACGCGCGGACGCGCGCGGCTCATGGAAGCCTTGGGAGTGCGTGATGAGCGATGACGACGCCAGGCTGGCCGCCTTCTTCGCGGCCTCGGAGCCTCCGGCCAGGGACCTCGCCTTCTCGGCCGGGGTGATGGAGGCGGTCGCCCGGGCGCGGTTCCGGCGGGAAATGGCGCGTCTGGCCCTGTTCAGCCTGGTGGGCGGCGTGGTCCTCTGGGCGGTATGGCCCAGCCTCGCGCCGGTGTTGGTCCAGGTCGGCGGCGGGCTGGCGCCGGCCGGCGCGGCCCTGGTGGTCGCCGCCGCGGTGCTGCTGCTGGCCGACGGTCGAGCCATGTCGGCTCTCGGTTTGCGATCATGACGAACATTTCATGCCAAGCTTTGCATCTGTACGCAGGGCCCGGCGCCTCTTTCCTTTCAGAACGGGGCTGATACGCCCGGCAATCCTGAAGAGGGGAAGACGAGATGGAAATTCTGATCCCAATCACGATGTTCGCCATGATCGCGGCGATCGTCATCGCGCCACGCTGGTTCAAGAGCCAGGAACGCCAGAAACTGCAAGAGACCCTGCGGGCCTCTATCGAGAAGGGCGCGACCCTTCCGCCGGAAGTGATCGAAGCCCTGACCAGCGACGTGAAGGCGCCGCCTTCGCCATACAAGGATCTCCGCTCCGGCATCGTCTGGCTGGGCGTGGCCATCGGCTTCGCGGCCCTGGGCTTCGCGATCAGTTTCGAAGAGCCCGACGCCCTCTATCCGTTGCTGGGCATCGCCGCCTTCCCGGGCTTCATCGGCCTGGCCCTGATCGCCCTGTCTTTCGTCACCCGCGGCAAGAACTGAAACGCCCTCTAGAGGGGATGGGGAAAAGCCCAAATGTCGGGCGCTAACACTACAAGGCTGGCCAATCTCCACGACGTGGAACTGGCCGCCCTGGCGGCGGCGGGAGACCGTGCGGCCTTCGGGGAGTTGGTCCGCAGGCATGGCTCGGCCGTGCGCGGCCTGCTGCGGCGGATGGGCTCCCCGCCGGCCGAGGCCGACGACGTCGCCCAGGACGCGTTCCTGACGGCCTTCGAGCGGATCCGCGAGTTCCGCGGTGAAGGGGCCTTCGCCGCCTGGGTCAAGAAGATCGCGGCTCGGCTCTATCTGCGCCGCCTGCAACGCGAGCGGAGATTGGCGGGCCTGGCCCAGGAAGCCGAGGACGCCGCCATCGACGCCCATCAGCCGGATGCGGCGGGGCGGATCGACCTGGACGAGGGGTTGAAGTCGCTGGGAGCGGCCGAAAGGCTGTGCGTGTCCATGTGCTACGGCGCGGGTCTTTCCCACGCCGAGACGGCAGAAGCCTTGAACCTGCCGCTTGGAACGGTCAAATCGCATGTCAAACGTGGTCTGGAGAAGCTCAGAACGCGACTGGCGCCTGCCGGCGCTGCACTTGAAGGGAAGCAGGGCAATGGCTGAGCTTGAATTCGAGCGGCGTCTGGAACGCCTTTTCGGCGACGCGCCGGCCTTCTCCGACGAGAAGGCTTTCGCCATGGCGGTGGAACGCAAGCTGGCGCGGGGCTGGACCCTGCGCCGGATGCTGATCGGCGCGGCCGGCCTGGTCGGCGGCGTGGTCGGCGCGAGCCAGCTCATCCTCTCCAACTTCGTGGGGCAGGTCGAGGCCGCCTCGGAGGGGTCGAGCCGCGTCCTGCGCGCCGGCGTGGCCGAATGGGCGCCGCGGGTTGAGCTGCTTTCGGCGCTGCCCGACGGCTCTTCGGTGGTATGGATCGCCAGCGGCCTTGCGGTCCTGGCCATGGGGTTCGTGCTGACCCGCGTCATCGAGGAGTTCTAGTTCATGTCGGCCCAGCGTCAGGAAACGGTCAAGCGGCTCGCCGCCCCGGATATCACCGCGCGCAAGGGCGGGGTGCCGGTGGTCTGCCTGACCGCCTACACCGCGCCGATGGCCGAACTGCTGGATGAGCACTGCGACCTGATGCTGGTGGGGGACTCCCTCGGTATGGTGGTCCACGGTCTGCCGAACACGGTGGGCGTGACCCTTGATATGATGATCCTGCACGGCCAGGCGGTGATGCGCACCGCCCGGCGGGCCATGGTGGTCGTCGACATGCCCTTTGGCTCCTACGAAGGCGCGCCCGAGACCGCCTACGCCAACGCCGCGCGGATCATGAAGGAAACCGGCTGCCAGGCCGTGAAGGTCGAGAGCGGCGCCATCGTGGTCGACACTATCGACTACCTGGTCAAGCGCGGCATCCCGGTCATGGGCCATGTGGGCCTACGGCCCCAGGCGGTGAACGTCGACGGCGGCTTCAAGGCCAAGGGCAAGGGCGCCGACGAGCGCGCCCGCATCCTGATCGAGGCCAAGGCCACTGCCAACGCCGGCGCCTTCGCCGTGGTGGTCGAGGGCGTGGCCGAGGGCCTGGCCCGTGAGATCACCGAGGCCATCAGCGTCCCGACTATCGGCATCGGCGCCTCGTCCGGCTGTGACGGCCAGATCCTGGTCACCGACGACATGCTGGGCCTGTTCGACTGGACGCCCAAGTTCGTCCGCCGCTACGCCGACCTGCGCGGCGAGATCTCCAAGGCCGTCGCCGGCTACGCCGAGGACGTCCGCCAGCGCCGCTTCCCCGGCCCGGCCGAGATCTATTTCGCCAAGGCGGGGTAGGGCGCGGCGCGGTCGGATAGAGCCGCTCAATCCTGCCTATAAATTAAATCGATTAGGTCTATCGCGTAGTCGGTCCATACTTCCGCCGACGGCGAATTCGCGCACCGGCCTTCAAGGTGCGCCGCGCTTCAAGGGAGAAGACCATGAGCCTCGCGACCAGCAAGACCCTGCAGAACCTGAAAGACGCCTTCGCCGGCGAGAGCCAGGCGAACCGGCGCTACCTCTATTTCGCCCAGAAGGCCGACGTGGAAGGCTACAACGACGTGGCTGCTGTGTTCCGCTCGACAGCCGAAGGCGAGACCGGCCACGCCCACGGGCACCTGGAATTCATGGAAGCCGTCGGCGATCCCGCCACCGGCCTGCCCATCGGCGCCACCGGCAACAACCTGAAGGCCGCCATCGCCGGCGAGACCCACGAATACACCGACATGTATCCGGGCATGGCGCGCACCGCCCGCGACGAGGGCTTCGAGGAAATCGCCGACTGGTTCGAGACCCTCGCCAAGGCCGAGAAGTCCCACGCCGGCCGCTTCCAACGCGCCCTGGACACCCTGGACGCCTAAGGTCCCGCCGGGCGGCGCAGCGTCGCCGCCCGAAGCCTTCTGATTGCGAGGTCTATGTGGCCGACAGTCCCGCCCGCGAGGGCAGCCTCGACGCGCCCTTCCGCCATCCCATCGCCTGGCAGGACGAGGCCTATTACGACCTGGCCGCCGTCGAGAAGGAGATGGAGCGGCAGTTCGACGTCTGTCACACCTGCCGGCGCTGCTTCAACCTCTGCGACAGCTTCCCGCGACTGTTCGACCTGATCGACGAGTCCAAGACCGGCGAGCTCGATAGCGTGGCCAAGAGCGACTACGCCAAGGTCGATGAAGCCTGCACGCTTTGCGACATGTGCTTCCTCACCAAGTGCCCCTATGTCCCGCCGCACCCCTTCGACATCGACATCCCGCACCTGATCCTGCGCTATCGCGCCGCCAAGCGCCGGGCAGGGGAGGTCCAGTTCATCCGCGAGCAGCTGGGCGAGACCGACCGCAACGGCAAGCTCGCCAAGCCCGTGGCGCGCCTGGCCAACTGGGCCACGGCGCGCAAGAACACCCCGCTGCGCAAGCTGCTCGAGGCCATCGCCCAGATCGACGCCGAGGCCGTGCTGCCGAAGTACCATTCCAAGACCGCCACGGACCGGCTGAAGGTCCCGGTGCCGCCGAACCCAGCCGGGCCGGCCGTCGGCCAGCGCAAGGCGGTGCTCTACGCCACCTGCTTCGTCGACTACAACCAGCCCGACACCGCCGTCGCGGCGGCCCGGGTCCTGGCCCTGCAAGGGGTCCAGGCCGAGCTGCTCTATCCGGAGTGCTGCGGCATGCCCCAGCTGGAGGCCGGCGACCTGGCCGACGTGGCCGGCCGTGCGGAACGCCTCGCCGCAGCCTTCGCCCCCTATATCGACCAGGGCTACGAGGTGATCGCGCTCACCGCCAGCTGCGGCCTGATGATGAAGTTCGAGTGGCCGCTGATGCTGCCGGAGAACCACGCGGTCCTGCGCCTGGCCGCCGCCACCCGCGACATCAGCGAATATGTGGTCGACATCGCCAAGACCCACGGGCTGGCCCCGGGCCTGTCGCCGGTCGAGGGTGGAGTGACGGTGCATCATGCCTGCCACGCCCGGGCGCAGAACATGGGCCAGAAATCGGCCGAGATGCTGCGCCTGATCCCCGACACCGCCGTCGAGGTGGTGGAGCGCTGCTCCGGCCACGGCGGCACCTTCGGCGTCATGAAAGCCACCCACCCGGTCGCGCGCAAGGTGGGCCGCCCCGCCGCCCGCGCCGTGGCCCAGAAGGCGAGCGCCGAGCTCTGTTCCGACTGCCCGCTCGCCTGCAAGCACCTGGGCCAACTGCTGATCGTCGAGACTGGAGCCGACCAGGCCCAGCCGCGCCAGTCCCATCCCATCGAGATTTTCGCCCGTGCCTATGGCGCGCTCTGAAGGAGGTCCCATGCCGCTCGCCCTTCGCCAGGTGACCCACGACGACCTGATCCCGGACGAAGAGTTCGCCAAGGTCCGCGCGGAACGCCGGGCCGCCCTGCTGCCGGCCAAGCGGCTGCGCCGGATCGCGCTGGGCCCCAGCTGCACCGTCTATTTCGAGTCCTTCGAGACCATGTTGTTCCAGATCCAGGAGATGCTGCTCACCGAGAAGGGCGGCGCAGCTCAGGTTCCAGATGAGCTTGCGGCCTACAACCCCTTGATTCCCCAAGGTTCGGAACTGGTGGCGACCATCATGTTCGAGGTCGACGATCCGGTTCGGCGCGCGGCTTTGCTGGCCCGGCTGGGCGGTGTGGAGGAGCTGTTCTTCCTGCAGATCGGCGGCGACAAGGTCATGAGCGTCCCCGAGGGCGACGTGGAGCGCACCCGTGAGGACGGCAAGGCCTCCTCGGTCCACTTCGTCCGCTTCCCGCTGAAGCCCGAGCAGATCGCGGTCTTCCGCGATCCCGCCGTGGCGATCCTGGTGGGCTGCGACCACGAGGCCTATGCCCACATGGCGGTGCTCGGACCGGCGACACGGGCCGAGCTGGCCAAGGATTTCGCCTAGGGTTCGCGCGAAACCGGTTTCCAAGCCCCGCGAACGCTCTAGGTTCGGGCGATGGCCTCGTTCATCTCCGCCCTCCGCGCCGCCGCCGGCCAATCGACCCTGCGCATCCTGGCCAGCCTGGTGGTCGGCCTGATCCTGGGGGCTGCGCTCGCCGACGCCTGGTTCCTCGACAACATCCTGGCGGTGGCCGAGCCGGTGGGCGGGCTGTGGCTGGACGCCCTGCGCATGACCATCGTGCCGCTGGTCTTCTCGCTGCTGGTGGTGGGAATCGCCTCGGCGGCCGGCACCGCCGCCGCGGGCGGGACGGCGGCCAAGTCGCTCGCCTTCTTCGCGCTCTTCCTGGTGCTGTCGGCCAGCTTCTGCGCCGTGGCCTTGAGCGCGGTCCTGGCGGCGTGGCCCGCGCCCGTTGAAGCCGTGGCCGGCCTGCGCGAGGCGGCGGGCTCTTCCACGGACAAGGTGCCGGACTTCCCGACCATGGGCGCCTGGCTGCGCGCCTTCATCCCGACCAATCCCGTCGAGGCCGCGGCCACCGCCCAGATGGCGCCCCTGGTGGTGTTCGCCCTGCTATTCGGCCTGGCCGCCACCCGCATCCGGGCGGACCTGCAGACCGGCCTGATCGCGGTGTTCCAGGCGGTGATGGACACCATGCTGGTGCTGGTCCAGTGGGTGCTGTGGGTCGCGCCCGTGGGCGTCCTGGCCCTGGCCTTCATCGTCGGGGCCAAGGCGGGCTTCGGGGCCGCCGGGGCGCTCGGCCACTACATCCTGCTGCTGTCCGGCGTCTGCATCTCGGTCACTCTACTGGCCTATCTGATCGCGCTGGTCGCCCGGGTCCCGCTGTTCGCCTTCGCCCGCGCCGTGGCGCCGGCCCAGGTGGTGGCCTTCTCCACCCAGTCCTCGATCGCTTCTCTGCCGGCCATGATCGCCGGCGCCGCGCAGCTCGGCGCGCCCGAGCGGGTCAGCGGCGTGGTCTTGCCGCTGGCGGTCTCGCTGTTCCGCATTACCAGCCCGGCGGCCAATCTGGGCGTGGCGATCTATTGCGCCCACGTCTACGGCGTAGACCTCACCGTCGCCCTGCTGATCGCCGGCGTCGGGGTGGCCGCCGTGATCAGCCTGGCCTCGGTGGGCCTGCCTGGCCAGATCACCTTCTTCACCACCACCGGCCCCATCTGTCTGATCATGGGCGTGCCGCTGGAACTGCTGCCGATCCTGCTGGCGGTGGAGACCATCCCGGATATCTTCCGCACTGTGGGCAATGTGACCGCCGACGTGGCGGTCACCTGTCTCGTCGACGAGCGGGCCAAGCCATGACCACCCCGGTCCTGCGTCCCATCGCCGCCTCGCGCGGTCGCCGTCGGAAGGGGGAGGGCCCTGACCTGCGCGGCGCTATCCTCGACGCCGCCGAGCTGCTGTTCGCCGGACACGGCTTCTACGGGGTCACCACACGCCAGGTAGCGGCCGAGGCTGGCGTCGACACCGCCCTGATCCACTATTATTTCGGCTCCAAGCGCGACCTGTTCGACGCGGTCTTCGCCCGCCGCGCCGAGATACTGAACGCCGAGCGCCTGCAGGCCATGGCCGCCTACGAGGCCGCTCATCCGGGAACCATGACAGCCAGCGGCGTGATCGAGGCCTTCATCGGCCCGCTGATCGAGCGTTCCCTGACCGCCGAGGCGGGCTGGAAGAACTATTTCCGGCTGGTGGCCCTGGTGAACAACACCCCGGCCTGGGGCGGGGAGACCATGCACCGGTACTTCGACCCCGTGGTCCACCGGTTCATCGACACCCTGAAGAAGGTGATGCCGGGGGCCGAACTCGCCGACCTCTACTGGGGCTACCAGTTCCTCACCGGCTCGATGATGCTGGCCCTGTCGGAGACTGGCCGCATCGACCAACTTTCCGAGGGGCTCTGTCGCTCGACCGACTTGGCCGCGGTGCGGGCCCGGCTGTTCGACTACTGCGCCGCCGGCTTCGAGGCGATCGTCGGAAAGTCAGCGCCCAGCTAGCGGGGCTGTGGCGCCAATTCATCACTTGATTAAAAAACGTGCGGGCGGGGCGTCACGCCCCTGGCGGCGCACGCCCGAATAGTCGCAGTGTCCGCGAAATTCGTCCGACGATGAATTTCAACAACGCTCGCCGTCCGAACGGCCGGGCCTGGGAGAGAGACACGATGCACAACATGTTGAAGGCGGCGCTCCTGGCGGGCGCGGCGTGGTCGGCTATGGCGACGATGGCCGTGGCCCAGACTCCGGACGGCGATGGAACGACCGTCGAGGAGATGGTGGTCACCGCGCGGCGTCGCGAGGAAAGCTTGAAGGACGTCCCGGTCGCCGTGACCGCCGTGACCGCCGAGCGCCTGGAGCGCACGGGCGCCGTCGACCTGACCGTCATGCAGCAGACCACGCCCAACCTGACCGTCCAGGTGGCGCGGGGCTCCAACTCGACCCTGATCTCCTTCATCCGCGGCGTCGGCCAGCAGGACCCGCTATGGGGCTTCGAGCCTGGCGTCGGCCTCTATATCGACGACGTCTATGTCGCCCGCCCGCAGGCCGCGGTGCTGGACGTGTTCGATATCGAGCGGATCGAGGTGCTGCGCGGGCCCCAGGGCACGCTCTACGGCCGCAACACCATCGGTGGGGCGATCAAGTACGTCACCGCCAAGATCCAGGGCGAGCCGGAAATGAAGTTCAAGGGAGCCTTCGGCTCCTACGGCCAGCGCGACTTCGTGGCCTCGGCCAAAGGCAAGGTCTCCGACACCGTGGGCCTTGGCCTCACCTGGGCCAAGTTCGACCGCGACGGCTATGGCACGAACCTCAACACCGGCGCCGAGCACTACAACAAGGACGTGGGCGCGGCGCGGGCGACCATCGAGTGGGAGCCCTCCGAACAGCTGTTCTTCCGCCTGTCGGGCGACCTGGTGCAGGACAAGTCCAACCCGCGCCACGGCCACCGCGAGACCCCGGCCTTGAACTTCCTGGGTCAACCCATCGCCGGCGGCGCCCCGCCGGCCGACGTCTATGACACCTACGCCGGATCTGGCGACGTCAACCGGGTCGAGACCCGCGGCGTCTCGCTGCTGGGCCAATGGAACGTCAGCGACACGCTGACCTTCAAGTCGATCACCGCCTACCGCGCCGGCGAGACCGAAGGCACGATCGACTTCGACGAACTGCCGGCCAAGATCCTCGACATCCCGGCCCGCTACAACGACCATCAGTTCAGCCAGGAACTGCAACTTCTCTATACCGGCGAGCGCCTGCAGGCGGTGGCCGGGGTGTTCTACCTGAACGCCACGGCGGCCGGCGCCTTCGACACCGTGCTGAGCCAGGCCAACCTGACCATCGCCACGGCCGGTGCGGTCGACACCAAGAGCTGGTCGGCCTTCGCCGACGTGAGCTACGACCTCACCGACGCCCTGACCCTGTCGGTCGGCGGACGCTGGACCCGGGACGAGAAGACCGGCCAGGTCTATCGCCAGAATTTCACCGGCTTGATCAGCCCGCTGTTCGGCAACCCGACGGCGATCCCGGGCCTGGTGCGGTCGAACTTCACCAACGAGAAGTCGTTCGAGAAGTTCACCCCGCGGGTCTCGCTGCGCTACGAGGTCAATCCCGACCTGACCGGTTACGTCTCCTACAGCCAGGGCTTCAAGTCGGGCGGCTTCGACATGCGGGCCGACGCCATCCTGACCCCCACCTCGGTCGACGGATATGAGCCGGAAACCGTGGATTCCTACGAGGCGGGTCTGAAGGGCTACTTCTTCGACCGCCGCCTGTCGCTCAATTCGGCGGTGTTCTACGGCAAATACAAGGATCAGCAGATCACCCAGCAGACCCCGGTCGGCGCCTCCATCGCCAGCCAGGTGCTGAACGTCGGCAAGAGCCACATGTCGGGCTTCGAGCTGGAAGGCGTCGCTTCCTTCACTTCCAGCCTCAGCGCCAACTTCTCGCTGGGTTACATCAAGGCCGAGTTCGACGAATACAGCGCCCTCGACCTCACGGTCGTTCCGCGGGTTGTGCGCGACTTCGCCAATAGCCGCGTATTCCAGAACACACCGGAATGGAACGGCAGCGTCGGCCTGACCTACATCCACGACATGGGCGACCACGGGAAGGTCAGCTTCTCGCCGAGCGCCGCCTATCGCAGCAGCTTCCATATGTTCGAGATCCCCTCGATGCTGGACCAGAAGGCCTACTGGCTGATGGACGCCAGCGTGGTCTGGTCGTCGTCCGATGATCGCTACCGCGTGGGCCTGCACGGCAAGAACCTCGGCGAGGAGACCTATCGCGTCGGCGGCTACAACTTCCCGCAGACAGCCGGCGTCCTGTTCGGCAACTCGGTGACCGCCTTCTACGGCCCGCCGCGCACCGTGACCTTGTCGCTCGAAGCCAAGTTCTAGGCTTCTTCACAAGGGGCGCGGGGCTTTCGGCTCCGCGCCCTTTCGATTCCTGATAGGGCTCGACCATGGCCACGACGGACGCGCGAGCGACGGTGCGGGGCGGCGGCTATCGCTATGCGGTGCTGGCGCTGCTGATCATCGCCTACACCTTCAACTTCCTGGACCGCCAGATCCTCGGGATCCTGGCCGGTTCCATCAAGAAGGACCTCAATCTCACCGACAGCCAGCTCGGCTTGATGGGCGGGCTGGCCTTCGCGCTGTTCTATACCGGGCTTGGCATCCCCATCGCCTGGCTGGCCGACCGCTGGAGCCGCACCTGGATCATGACCGGGGCGCTGACCATCTGGAGCGGCTTCACGGCGCTCTGCGGCCTCGCCACCGGCTTCTGGCCCTTGTTCCTGTGCCGCATGGGCGTGGGCGTGGGGGAGGCGGGCGGCGTGGCCCCGGCCTATTCGCTGATCTCCGACTACTTCCCCAAGGAACAACGGGCGCGCGCCTTGGCGGCCTATTCCTTCGGCATCCCGGTGGGCAGCGCGCTGGGCATCCTGTTCGGCGGCCTGATCGCCGCCAGCATCGACTGGCGCGCGGCCTTCATCATCGTGGGCCTGATGGGCGTGGCGCTGGCGCCGGTGTTCCGCCTTGTGGTGCGCGAGCCTCGCCGGGGCTTGGCCGACCTGGAGGCCGGCGCGCCGATTCCCGAGACCGAGCCCGTCGCCCCGCCGAAGGGGGCGCTCGGCCTTCTGCTGAGGAAACCCAGCTTCTGGCTGATCTCGCTCGCGGCCGCGGCCTCGTCGGTTTGCGGCTATGGCGTCTCGTTCTGGCTGCCGTCCTTCTTCGAGCGGAGCCTGGGCATGGGCCTGGTCGACCGGTCGCTGTTCCTGGGGGCCATCACCCTGGTGGGCGGCACCGCGGGCGTCTGGGCCGGCGGATGGCTGGGCGACCGGCTCGGCGGTCGCGACAAGCGCTTCTACCTGCTGGTCCCGGCGGCGGCCTTCGCGCTCGCCCTGCCGTGCTTCTTCTTCGCCATCGGGGCCAAGTCGTTGGCCATGGCCTTCGTGCTGTTCCTGATCCCCCAGGGCCTGAACCTCGCCTGGCTGGGACCGGTGATCAACGCCATCCAGCACCTGGTTCCGGCCGCCTCGCGCTCCACGGCCAGCGCCTGCTTCCTGTTCGTCAACAACCTGATCGGCCTCGGCCTGGGCACCTACTACTTCGGCGCGGTCTCGGACCTGCTGACCCCGCGCTTCGGCGCCGAGGCTCTGCGCTACGCCATCTATTCCGGGCTGGGATTCTATCTCTTGAGCGCGCTGCTTTTCGTGGCCGCCGCCGGCGTCATCAGGCGCGATTGGGTCGACTGATTGCGAGCGTTGCAGCGCACGTCCCGCCGCTATAGGTTCCCCCGCTCAAAACCCTAACGCCCTTTCGCGCGGAGTCCCCTTTCGTGGTTGATGTCTTTGAAGAGGTCGAGGAGCAGCTCCGCTCCGACCGCTACAAGGCGCTTGCGCTGAAAATCCTGCCGTGGATCGGCGGGGCCCTGGTGCTGGCCCTTGTCGTCGCCCTCGGGATCTGGGGCTATCAGAGCTATCGCGCCAAGGCCCATACCGAGGCCTCCGACCAGTACGCCTCGGCCATCGAGGCCTTCAATTCCGGCGACCGGAACGAGGCCGTGCGGCTGTGGGGCGAGGTCGGAAAGTCGTCATCCAAGGCCTACAAGTCCCTGGCCCTTCAGCAGTTGGGCGGGCTCCAGCTCTCCGACGGCAAGGTCGCCGAGGCCGTGAAGCTGTTCGACGAAGCCGCCGAGGCCGCGCCGACCCCGGTGCTGGGCGACGTCGCCCGCCTCAAATCCGCCTTCGCCTTGCTCGACTCAAGCTCGTACAAGGACATGGAGGCGCGCCTGAAGCCGCTCACTGAGGAAGGCCGCCCCTATCGGGTCCAAGCGCGCGAAGCGCTGGCCTTCGCCAAGATCATGGCCGGCGACCTGCCGGGCGCGCGGACCGAGTTCTCCGTGCTGTCGCTGATGGTCGACGGCGGCGAGGGCGTGAGCCAGCGCGCCAAGGCCGCCATCGCCCTGATCGATTCCGGCTCGGCCAAGGCGGTGCCTGGCGCGGTGAAGGCCGCCCTGGCCCTGCCGCCCGCCGTCGCCCTTCCGCCGGGCGCCCTGCCGCCCGGGCTCCAAGCCCAGCCCGCGCCGCAACAGCCAGCCCCTGGACCCCAATGACGTCGATCCGCCGTAACAGCCTGCTCGTCCTGCTCCTCGCGGCCTCCGTGGCCGTGAGCGGCTGCTCGACGATCAACAGGCTGAACCCGTTCAACCGCGGCGGGGACGACAGTCCCAGCGAGACCGCCGCCGAGGGCGAGCGAATCTCCATCGTCGCGGCCGACCAGACCCTGGAAGTCGCCGAAGCCCTCAAGGGCGCGGACTTCTTCCTGCCGACTCCCGCGGCGGTCACCGAGTGGCCGCTGCCCGGCGGGACGGCCGAGCAGTCGGTGGGCCATCCGGAGGCCGGCGGTGGCCTGTCCATCGCCTGGAAGCGCGGCTTTGGCCAGGGCTCGGGCAAGGGCGCCTACGTCACCGCCCCGCCGGTCGCCGCGAACGGCAAGATCTTCGTCATGGATGGCGAGGCCACGGTCTCGGCCTTCGACGCCCAGTCCGGCTCCCAGGTGTGGAAGGCCAACCTCCGCCCCAGCAGCAAACGCGACAAGGAAGCCTTCGGCGGCGGTCTCGCCGTGGCCGACGGCAAGCTCTATGTCGCCTCGGGCTATCGCTTCGTCGCCCAGCTCAACGCAGACACCGGCGCGGTCGTCTGGAAGACCATGACGGAACAGCCGATCCACGCCGCGCCCACGGTTTCGGGCGGACGCCTGTTCGTGGTCGCCGTGGACAACACCCTGCTGACCTTCGACACCGCCAACGGCGCCGATGGCTGGACCTATCAGGGCCTGTCGGAATCGGCCCGCATCCTGGCGGCCTCGTCGCCGGCGGTCTCGGGCGACACCGTGGTCGCGGCCTTCGGGTCCGGCGAACTGGTGGCCTTGCGCGCGGCCAATGGCAATGACCTGTGGAACGAGGCGCTCAGCCGCGCCAACCGCAACAACGCACTGTCCGAGATCCGCGACATCCCCGGCCGCCCGGTGATCTATCAGGGCGACGTCTTCGCGGTCAGCCATTCGGGCGTGTTCGCGGCCACCGACCTGCGCACCGGCCAGGCCCGCTGGAGCCTGCCGGTCACCGGCATCACCACCCCGTGGCCGGCCGGCGACGTGGTCTATGTGGTGTCGAAGGCCGGTGAGGTGATCTGCGTCGCCCGCGAGAGCGGCCAGATCTATTGGATCCGAGACCTGGGCGTCGGGCGCGAACAGTCCAAGGGCGGTCTGTTCGGCATGAAGTTCCTGGGCCGGAAGAACTATACAAGCCGCCCGTTCTGGTCGAGCCCGATCCTGGCTTCGAACCGGATCGTGCTGGCCGGCACCAGCGGCGAGCTGGTGGCGATCAACGCCAAGACCGGCGAAGTCGAAAAGACCATGAACCTTGGCGCCCCCACCCTGATCGGCCCGATCGCGGTGAACGGAACCATCTATGTCGTGACGGATGAGGCTCAACTCATCGCGCTGCGCTAGACCGGACGAAACGTGACGCTATGCCGATGCGGCTAGCCATTGTCGGGCGTCCCAACGTCGGGAAGTCGACGCTGTTCAACCGGCTTGCCGGGCGCAAGCTCGCCATCGTCGACGACCAGCCGGGGGTCACCCGCGACCGGCGCTATGGCACGGGCCGGATCGGCGACCTGGACCTGGAGCTGATCGACACCGCCGGCTTCGAGGACGTCACCGACGACAGTCTCGAATCGCGGATGCGCCAGCAGACCGAGCTCGCCATCGCCGAGGCCGACGTGGCCCTGTTCGTCATCGACGCCCGCGACGGCGTGACCCCGATGGACGAGGTGTTCGCCGAGATCCTGCGCAAGCACGACAAGCCGGTGATCGTCGCGGCCAACAAGGCCGAGAGCAAGGCCAGCGACATCGGCGTCATGGAAGCGTTCGGCCTGGGCCTGGGCGAACCCGTCGCCATCTCCGCCGAGCATGGCGAGGGCATGGCCGACCTCTTTCAGGCCCTGCTGGCCGTCCAGCCGGACGATGACGAGGAAGCCGCCGAGGAGGCCGACAAGCCGATCCGCATCGCCATCGTCGGCCGCCCGAACGCCGGCAAGTCGACCCTGGTCAACAAGCTGATCGGCGAGGACCGCCTGCTGACCGGTCCCGAGGCCGGGATCACCCGCGACGCCATCTCCGTGGACTGGACCTGGGACGGCCAAGCCATCCGCCTGGTCGACACCGCGGGCCTGCGCCGCAAGGCCAAGGTCCAGGAGAACCTGGAGAAGCTCTCCACCCACGACTCGATCCGGGCCATCACCTTCGCCGAGATCGTCATCCTGGTGATGGACGCCACCCACCCGTTCGAGATTCAGGATTTGCAGATCGCCGACCTGGTCGAGCGGGAAGGGCGCGGCCTGGTCTTCTGCTTGGCCAAGTGGGACCTGGTGGCCGACCAGGGCGCGACGCTGAAATACCTGATCGAGGAGGCCGGCCGCTTGCTGCCGCAGCTTCGCGGCTCGCCGGTGATCGCGCTCTCGGCCGAGACCGGCCGCCATCTCGACCGGCTGATGCCGGCGGTGATCAAGGTCCACAAGGACTGGTCGACTAAGGTCAAGACCCGCGACCTCAACGACTGGCTGCACATGGCCATCGAGCGCCATCCGCCCCCGGCCGTGGGCGGCCGTCGCGTGCGCCCGAAATACATGGCCCAGACCAAGGCCCGGCCGCCGACCTTCGTGCTGTTTGCGAGCCGCGCCGACCAGCTGCCCGACCACTACCGGCGCTATCTAATCAACTCGTTGCGCGAGAGCTTCGACATGCCCGGGGTGCCCATGCGGCTCACCGTCAAGTCGAACAAGAACCCCTATGCCGAGGGCGAGGACAAGGGCGGCCCGAAGCCGCGCTCCCAGGCCCCGGTGTTCGCCCCCAAGATCGGCAAGAAGGCGGCCGCCCCCAAGGGCGTCGCAGCCACCCGCGCCGGGATCACCGCCGCGGCCATGGCGGCGGAACTCGATGCGCCAGCGGTGAAGGCCAAGCCGAAACCCAAGGTGAAGCCCAAGACCAAGCTGGCCTCGGTGGGCAAGCCGAAGATCGGCGCCGGCCCCACGCCCAAGGGGCGCAAGGCCAAGCTGATGCGCCCCGGCGTCAAGCCGAAGCGAGCTTCCCGGCCGCCGCCCAGTCGGAAAAGCGGACGTTGACCTTGGGCAGGCCCAGATCGGCCTGCGCCAGCTCCACGATCATCGGACCGATCTCGGCCGGCTCGGGTAGGGTCATTGGATCCTCGCCCGGCATGGCCTCGGCGCGCATCTTGGTGCGCATGACGCCGGGATCGACCAGCACCGCCCGGATGGTGGTGTTCTCCAGTTCGTCGGCCCAGGTGCGCACCAGGTGCTCAAGAGCGGCCTTCGAGGCGCCATAGGCCCCCCAGAACGCCTTGGGCCGCTCCACCCGGCCGGTGGTGAAGAAGATGCCCCGTCCAGCCGGCGACACCCGCAGCAGCCGCTCGGTGGAGCGGATCAGCCGGTAGGTGGCGGTGACGTTGCTCGAGAATACCTTCTCCCAGTTCGACGGGTCGATGTGCGAGATCGGCGACAGCCCGCCCAGGATGGCGGCGGCGTGGACCAGCACGTCCAGCCGGCCGAACCGCTCGTGGATCGCCAGGCCCAGGCCGTCGATGGTGTCGCCTTGGGTCAGATCGAGCGGCACGAGGGTCGCGGACTTGCCGGTGGCGGCCTTGATCTCGTCGTCCAGGGTTTCCAGCGCCCCCTGGGTGCGGCCGACGGCGACCACGTGGGCCCCGGCCTGGGCGAGCGCCAGGGCGCAGGCGCGGCCGATGCCGCGGGTGGCGCCGGTGACCAGGGCGATCTTGCCGTCGAGGGGGAGGGAGGCGGTCATGCGGGAACTCGTTTGGCGTAGCGCTGCGCCAGGGCGGCGCAGGTGATCAGTTGGAACTGGTGATAGAGCATCAGGGGCAGGAGAATGAAGCCCACAGTGGCGGCGGGGAACAGGACCCCGGCCATGGGGACCCCGGCGGCGAGGCTCTTGTTTGAACCCCCGAAGACGATGGCGATCTCATCTTCGGTGGAGAAGCCGCGCGTCCGGGCGACCCAGACCATGAAACCCAGCGACATGGCCAGCAGGACCACGCAGATCAGCATGATCCTGGCGAGGTCCAGGGCCGTGACCTGGTTCCAGATCCCGGCCACCACCGCGCCGGAAAAGGCGTTGTATACCACCAGCAGGATCGAGCCGCGGTCCACCAGGCCGAAGGGCTTGGCGTGACGCTGGATGAAGCCGGCGACCCATGGCCGCAGCAACTGGCCCGCCAGGAAGGGCGCCAGCAGCTGCAGCAGGATGGCCTGCAACGAGGCGAGCGAGACGCCTTCGCCCTGGGCGCCTAGTAGGACGCCCGCCATCACGGGGGTGGCGACCATGCCGATCAGGTTGGAGGCCGAGGCGCCGCAGACCGCGGCGGCCACATTGCCCCGGGCTATGGCCGTGAAGCCGATCTGCGACTGGATCGTCGAGGGCAGGCAGGCCAGGAACACCACGCCTGGCGCCAGAGCGGCCGGCAGGACCCAGCTCGGCAGGGCCGCCGCGCCGAGGCCGGTCAACGGCCAGAGGATGAAGGTTGTGACCAGCACCAGGCCGTGCAGCCGCCAGTGCAGCAGGCCCTTGATCACCGCGTCCGGACTGAGCTTGGCGCCGTGCAGGAAGAACACCAGGGCGATGCCGAACTTGGTGGCGGTGGCGACCACGGGCGCGGCCTCGCCCCGGGCCGGCAGGATCGAGGCCAGCACGACCATGCCGACGATGGCGGCGATATACCAATCCAGGCCGAGGTTCTTGAGGACGCCACGGATCATCGGCCTGAGCCACCGCAGAGGAAGGCTGGACAGCTACCTCGCCGAAGCCACTTCCTCTCCACCCGTCTTGGGGGGGGAGAGGGTAGGGTGAGGGGGGCCTTGCCGCCGCAATGAGCTGGATGGGAGACCGGATTGCGTCGCTCCGCGCCGCATCCCCTCACCCTACCCTCTCCCCTTGAAGGGGGAGAGGAGACGAACGCACCGCGCGCGATCGTCCCCGCGGCCTCGATGAGATCACGCGTCGACCAGGAACGAGAGCTGGCGGTCGGCGCCGTCGTTGCGGCCCTCGGCGATCTCGCGGTCCAGCAGACGCGTCGGGTAGTCGCCGGTGAAGTAGTGGTCGGTGAACTGGGGGTTCACGGGGTCGCGCGGGTCGGCGTTCATCGCCGCGTAGAGCCCGTCGACCGAGAGATAGCCCATCGAGTCGACCTCGAGGATCTTGGCGATCTCTTCGACCGACTTGTTGGCCGCCAGCAGGTGCTCGCGATCGGGCATGTCGATGCCGTAATAGTCCGGCCACTTGATGGGCGGGGAGGCCGAGCGCAGGTGCACCTCGGCGGCGCCGGCCTCGCGCACCATGCGCACCACGCGCACCGAATTGGTGCCGCGCACGATGGAGTCGTCGATCAGCATCACCCGCTTGCCGGCCAGGACATTGCGGTTGGGCGACAGCTTCATGCGCACGCCCAGTTCGCGGGCGCCCTGGGTCGGCTGGATGAAGGTGCGGCCCACATAGTGGTTGCGGATGATGCCCATCTCGAAGGGCACGCCGGTCTCCTGGGCGTAACCCAGGGCCGCGGGCACGCCGGAGTCGGGCACCGGCACGACCACGTCGACCGGGACGTGGCTTTCCTGGGCCAGGCGGCGGCCCATGCGTTTGCGCACCTCATAGACCGAGCGGCCGTTCACCACCGAGTCGGGCCGCGCGAAATAGACATATTCGAAGATGCAGGGCCGGGCCCGGGCGGCGGGGAAGGGCTTCAGGCTCTCGATCCCGTCATGGTCGATGACCACCATCTCGCCATGCTCGATGTCGCGGACGAAGCGGGCGCCGATCATGTCCAGGGCGCAGGTCTCCGAGGCCAGGACGTACTTGCCGTCGACCTCGCCCAGCACCAGCGGGCGGATGCCCAGCGGATCGCGCACGCCCACCAGCTTCTTGTTGGTCAGCGCCACCAGGGCGTAGCCGCCCTCGATGCGGGAGAGCGCGTCGATGAACCGGTCGACGAACCGCGATTTCCGCGAGCGGGCCAGCAGGTGGAGGATCACCTCGGAGTCCGAGGTCGACTGAAAGATCGCGCCTTCCGAGACCAGCTGTTCGCGCAGGGTCAGGAAGTTCGTCAGGTTGCCGTTGTGGGCCAGCGCCACGCCGCCGGCCTCGAGGTCGGCGAACATCGGCTGGACGTTGCGGATAAAGCTGCCGCCGGCGGTGGAGTAGCGGGTGTGGCCGATGGCCATGTGGCCGGGCAGGCGGTCGACCAGGTCGGCGCCGGCGAAGGCGTCGCCTACGTGGCCCATGTGGCGTTCGGTGTGGAAGCGCTGGCCGTCGAAGACCGCGATGCCGCAGGCCTCCTGGCCGCGGTGCTGCAGGGCGTGGAGGCCGAGAGCCGTGATGGCCGCCGCGGCGTTGACGTCGTAGACGCCGAACACGCCGCATTCCAGTCGGGGGGCGTCGTCGTCAGGATCCCGGGGATTCAGCGCCGATTGGCGCCATCGATCCAGATCCTGGGTCATCGGGATTTCTCCACCAGATCGTCGAGCCCGCCGCGTTCGCCGGGGTCATAGCCTTGAGCGTCCCGAGAGTCACCCCCGGCCGACTTGGAACTGTCACGAACCGCCTCGTCGAACGAGGGCCGCAGCCGGTCGGCCATGTCGAAACCCTTGGGCGCAATGGCCTTTAGCGTATCGGCCGCCGCGCGGGTCAGGGGATAAAAAGCCGCACCCGTCATCCATTTGGGCAGCCGGTCGGGCGGCGTGGCGGCGTGGAACACCAGATGGAAAGCCCCCAGGACCACCAGGGCGCGGATCAGCCCGAATCCCAGGCCGATGACCCGGTCCAACATGCCCAGCACCTGCATGTCGCGGACCTTGCGCACCATGCCGGCGCCGGTGATGCGCAACAGGCCGTAGATCGCCACGAACACCACCAGGCCGGCGCTCACCGTGCCCAGCCAGTCGGGATCGATCAGGTTGCGGCCGATAGGCCCCGACCAGCGCAGGCCGAAGACCGCCGCCAGGGCCGCGATGATCAGGGCCAGCGCCGTGACCACCTCGCGCGTGCCGCCGCGATAGAAGCCGACCCCCGCCGAGACCAGCAGCACCAGGCCCACAATGATGTCGAACCAGGGCAGGGGATCTAGTCCCATTGGCTCTCGCCGATCCGAGCGATGGCCTCGGCCAGGCGGCTCACGCCATCGATCTTCATGCCGCCTCCGTCGATGTCCTTTGGCCCCAACGCCCGACGGAAGCCCAGCTTGGCGGCTTCCTTCAGCCGCGAGTCCATGCGGCTGACCGGTCGGATGTCGCCTGAGAGGCTGATCTCGCCGAACACCACGCAGTCCTGCGGTAGGGCCGCGTCCAGGGCCGAGGAGGCCAGCGCCGCGGCGGCGGCGAGGTCGGCGGCGGGCTCGTTGACCCGCAGACCGCCGGCCACGTTCAGATAGACGTCGCGATTGCCCAGCGACAGGCCGCATCGGGTCTCAAGCACCGCCAGCACCATGGCCAGCCGTCCGCTGTCCCAGCCGACGACCGCGCGGCGGGGGGTGCCGTAGGCCGAAGGGGCCACTAGCGCCTGGAACTCCACCAGCACCGGGCGCGAGCCCTCGATCCCGGCGAACACCGCCGCGCCGGCCGCCCGCTCGCCGGAGGTGTCGAGGAACAGAGCCGAGGGATTCTTCACCTCGCACAGCCCCGCGTCGCCCATCTCGAACACCCCGATCTCGTCGGTGGCGCCGAAACGGTTCTTCACCGCGCGCAGGATGCGGAACGGGTAGCCGCGCTCGCCTTCGAAGGCCAAGACGGCGTCGACCATATGCTCGATCACCCGCGGACCGGCGATGGTCCCCTCCTTGGTGACGTGGCCGACCAGGATGATCGCCACGCCCTGCTTCTTGGCCAGCCGCACCAGTTCGCCTGTGGCGGCGCGGACCTGGGTCACCGAGCCCGGCGCGGCCTCATGGACGTCGCTCCACATGGTCTGGATGGAGTCGATCACGACGAGGTCGAACTTCTCGCGCTTCAGGCTGTCGAGGATATCGCGCAGGCTGGTCTCGGTTGCCAGTTTCACCGGCGCGTCGGCCAGGCCCATGCGCTGGGCGCGGCTGCGCACCTGGGCGATGGCCTCCTCGCCGGAGATGTAGGCGCAGGACGCCCCGCGCCGCGCGGCGCTGGCCATGACCTGCATCAGCAGTGTCGACTTGCCGACTCCGGGGTCGCCGCCGAGCAGGATCGCCGAGCCCGGCACCACGCCGCCGCCGCAGACCCGGTCGAACTCGTCCACGCCGGTGGCGATCCGAGGCGGGGAGGGCGTGTGCTCGTCCAGGCCCTGGAAGGCGAGGCCCCGGGTGCGCGAGGCCTTGCTGGGCGCGAGCGCGCCGGGCGGCCGCGACTGCAGCTCCTCGACCAGGGTGTTCCAGGCGCCGCAGGCGGGACACTGGCCGGCCCACTTGGTCTGCGTGGCCCCGCAGGACTGACAGACATAGACGGCGCCGTCGCGGGCCATGCGGGCTCCCTGATTCGCTTGAAGACGACAGTTTAGACGGGCGGAAGGTCCGCGTCCGTCGCAGATCGAAGCCGGTTGCCGAAAGGGTGGCATAGGCTAGGCTCGCCATGTGGGGATTGGACTGGGGCTTTTACAGGCTGGGAGGCGTCTATGAGCGCAGTTGAACCGGGGCCCGCCGCGTCGGGGCTCGTCGAGCGTGCGAAATCCATCTTGCTGCAGCCTTCGGCCACCTGGGCGGTGATCGACGACGAGCCGGCGACCATCGGCGGCCTCTACAAGGGCTACGTCATTCCCTTGGCCCTGATCCCGGCGGTGGCCGGCCTGATCGGCGCCATCGTGTTCGGCTACGGGATGTTCGGCATCAACTACAAGCCGACGGTCGTTTCGGCGCTGGTCGGCGCGGTGGTGAACTTCGGGATCGCCCTGGCCAGCGTCTATGTCCTGGCCCTGATCATCGACGGCCTGGCTCCCAGCTTCGGCGGTACGAAGAACCAGACCCAGGCCTTCAAGGTCGCGGTCTACGCCAGCACCGCCAGCTGGCTGGCTGGGATCTTCATGATCTACCCGCCGCTGGGCATCCTGGGCCTGCTCGGCCTCTACAGCCTGTTCCTGCTCTTCAAGGGCCTGCCGGTGCTGATGAAGGCGCCCGAGGACAAGGCGACCACCTACACCGTGGTGGTGGTCATCGCCGCCATCGTGCTGGCGATCATCGCCGGGGCGATCCTCAGCCCAATTCGCAGCATGGGCCAGGGCTCGGGCCTGATGGCCGATCACAGCGCTGGCGCCGGAACCGTCACCTTCGGCGGCAACAAGGTCGACCTCGGCAAGTTGGAAGAGGCCTCCAAGAAGATGGAAGCCGCCGCCAAGCAGATGGAGAGCGGCGAGGGTCCGGCTCCGACCGATCCCAGCCTGCTGAAAGCCTACCTGCCGGCCGACGTGGCGGGCTTCGCTCGGACCGAGGTCACCACCGGATCCGGCGGGGCCGGCGGCGTCACCGGCTCGCAGGCCGAGGCCATCTACACCAAGGGGGACGGACGCATCCGGCTCAGCGTCACCGACCTGGGGGCGGCGGGCGCCCTGGCCGGCATGGCCGGGGCCTTCAACGTCCAGTCGTCCAGTGAGAGCGATGGCAAGTACGAGAAGGTCGGCAAGGTCGACGGCCGCATGACCACCGAGTCCTACAACGCCGCCTCGCGGCACGGCGAGTACAGCGTCCTGGTCGGCGACCGCTTCATGGTCGCCGCCGAGGGCGACGGCGTCCGCATCGAGGACCTCAAGGCCGCCGTGGCCTCGGTCGGGCCCGCCCGGCTGGAGGCGCTCGCCAAGAAGGGCTAGCGCGTATCGGGCGGTCCGACCCTACCAATGTTCGTCATGGCCGGGCCGCAGGTCCCGGCCATCCAGTCGGCGGACTGGCTTGCGAGTCCTGCGCGTATGGACCCCCGACACGCGCTGCGCGCGGCCGAGGATGACGAGCGTGGGTAGGGTCTGGCTCGTGGTGTGACGACCTAGCGCGCGCCCAGATAGACCCGCTCGGCCCGGTCGCCTAGGCGCACGAGGCATTCGTGCGCCACTGTGCCGGCCGCCGCCGCCAGGTCATCGAGCAGCACATGGGAACCCAGCAATTCGACCATGTCGCCGGGGCTCGCCTCGGCCTCGCCGATCTCGATGGCGATCAGGTCCATGGTGACGATCAGCACCTTGCGCAGCGCGCCTGCGAACCAGGCCTGGCTGCGGCCCATGGTCCCGCGGATCAGGCCGTCCGCATAGCCCGCGGCGATCACGGCGACCCGGCTCTCAGCCTCGACGATGGTCTTGGAGCCGTAGCCGATCATCTCGCCGGCCCCCACCTGGCGCACATAGAGGATCGGCGCCTCGAAGGTGGCCACGGCCTTCAGGCGTGCGTCCGGCCGCTCCTCGGGACCGCCGCCATAGAGGCTGATCCCCGGCCGGACGATGTCGAAATGATAGACGTGCCCCAGCGCGATGCCCGCGGAGGCCGCAAAGCTGGCCCGCGCCTCGGGAAACAGCGACCGCACACCGGCGAACGCGTCGAGCTGGGCGGCGCTGCGGGGATCGGCCGGATCGGTGGCCGAGCCCAGATGGCTCATGATCGTCTCGACGCGCAGACCCCGCGGTGGGTTCGCGGCCAGGTCCCTGATCTCGGCGGCGGTCAGGCCCTGGCGGTTCATGCCGGTGTCGACCTGGATGGCCGCGGTCATGGCTTCGGCGGCTGCAAAGGCGCTCGCGGCCTCGATCTGTGGGCGGCTGCAGAGCACCGGCGTCAGGTTCGCCGCCGCCAGCCGCGGCCCGGTGTCCGGCGTGAAGCCGTCCAGCACATAGATGGTCGCCGGATGGCCGAGCTCGGCCCGCAGCGCCTCGCCCTCGCTCAAGCGGGCCACGAAGAAGGCGCGCGCGCCCTCAGCCCACAGCCGGCGCGCCACCGGGACTGCGCCCAGGCCATAGCCGTCGGCCTTGACCACCGGTGCGGCCTCGGCGCCCGGCGCCAGATCGCGCAACACCGCGTAGTTATGGGCGAGCGCGTCGAGATCGATGGTCAGGCGCGCGGAGGAGGGAGCAGGCATCGTCGCTCCCATAACCGGTTTAGTGCGCGTTGTAGAATCCCTCGCGGGCGAGGTTGCCGAACTTGGTGATGTCGGAGTTGAAGGACAGTTTCACCGTGCCGATGGGACCGTGGCGTTGCTTGCCGATGATCACCTCGGCCATGCCCGCGACCTGGTCCATCTGCTCCTGCCAGGTCAGGTGCTCAGGCGTGCCTTCGCGGGGTTCGGTCCGGCCCAGATAATATTCCTCGCGATAGACAAACATCACCATGTCGGCGTCCTGCTCGATGGAGCCCGATTCCCGCAGGTCGGAGAGCTGGGGCTTCTTGTCCTCGCGGTTCTCGACCTGACGAGAGAGCTGGCTGAGCGCGATGATCGGCACCGACAGCTCCTTGGCCAGGGATTTCATCGACTGGGTGATCATCGAGACTTCCTGCACCCGGTTGTCGTTCTTGCCGGTGCCGTCTCCGCCAGTGACCAGCTGCAGGTAGTCGATGACAATCAGGTCCAGGCCGCTGGTCCGCTTCAGGCGTCGCGCCCGCGCGGCCAGTTTGGCGATGGTGATGCCGCCGGTGGCGTCGATGAACAGCGGCGCGTCCTGGATCTCCAGCGCCGCGTCGCGGATCCGACCGAACTCCAGGGCGGTGATCTCGCCCTTGCGCAGCCGGTCGCCGGAGACCCCGGAGACCTCGGCCAACAGGCGCATCGCCAGCTGTTCGGCCGACATTTCCAGCGAGAAGAAGGCCACGACCCCGCCGGAAACGGTCTTCTTCGACCCGTCCGGCTGCGGCTCCCACGCGTAGTGGCGCGCCACGTCGAAGGCGATATTACAGGCCAGCGCGGTCTTTCCCATCGAGGGACGGCCGGCGAGGATCACCAGGTCGGAGGGGTGTAGGCCGCCCATCTTCTTGTCGAGATCGATCAGACCGGTGGAGATACCCGCCAGGCCGCCGTCGCGGGCGTGGGCCTCGGCGGCCATGGTGACGGCGCCGTGCAGGGCGTCGGCGAAGGGGATGAAGCCCTGGTTGACCGATCCGGTCTCGGCCAGGCTGAACAACTGCTGCTCGGCCGCCTCGATCTGATCGCGGGCCGAGCGCTCGGCGTCGGGCTGGGCGGCGGTGGTGGAGATGTCGCCGCCGATGCGGATCAGGTCGCGGCGCAGGGCCAGGTCGTAGATGACCCGCGAATAGTCGTTGGCGTTGGCCGACGGCGGCGCGCGGTCCACCAGGTCGGCGAGGTAGCGCACCCCGCCCAGTTCCTCAAAGGCCGCGTCGCGGCTGAACTGCTCGGCCAGCAGGATCGGCTCGGCCAGCTGGCCCTTGCGCACGGCGGTCTCGACGGCGGAGAACAGCCGCTGGTGGAAGGGCTCATAGAAGTGGCGCGCCTGCAGGTAGTCGCCGATCCGCTCGAAAGCGGCGTTGTCATAGAGCACGGCGCCCAGCAGGGCCTGTTCGGCCTCGATATTGGCCGGGGCGTGCGGGATCGCCGCGTCATTGTGGGCGGGCCGAAGGTCGAGGGCGGGAACGAGAGCCATGGGTTACCGATAGCTTAAGGCGGAGCGCTCACGCATGCGGCGCAGCGTCCGGACTCACAGGTTTGACGCGGCCTGTGGACAAGCTGAAGACGAAACGACGCGGAGAGGCTATCCCCGCGTCGCGTCAGTTTCGGTCGTAGCGCCCCGAAGGCCTACCAGGTGTAGGCGACTCGACCGTAGAGGTAGCGGCCAGAGCGGCCGAACGGCGCGTAGTTCGAGAACGGCGTGTTCGAGGTGGTGTTGAGTGCAGGGGGCGAGGCGGTGGGGTACTCGTCGAACACGTTGTCCGCGCCTAGCGAGACGCGCACCTTCTCGGTGACGTTCCAGCGGCCTTCTAGGTCGATTACGACCTTGGCCTTGAGCGTCAGGTCCTGGGCCGCCGACGTTCCCGGGCTGAGAACCTCGCCGTAGCGCGTGGCCCGTACGGTCGCGCCGAACTTGTCCAGGGTCCAGTCCACCGAACCGGTGAACTTCGACTCCGGCGAGCCCTTCTCAAAGGTCAGCACGTTCACGCGGTCGAACAGCACCGGGGCAGGGTTGAGCGCCGCGAGCTGGGCGGTGGCCGGGACCTTGGTCACGTCGGTGGAGTTGAAGTTCGCGCCGAGGGTGAAGGCGAAGGTCCCCATGGCCTCGGTGTCGTGCTTGAAGTTGGCGATGATGTCGACGCCCTGGGTCTCGGTGTCGACGCCGTTGATGAAGAAGCGTCCGCCGCCAACGGCCACGAAGCCCTGCGAGACCAGATAGGCGCGCACATTGGCCTGGGTCAGGTTCTCCGAGAGGACGATACGATCCTCGATATCGATGCGATAGGCGTCGATCGTCAGGTTGACCCTGCCGAAGCGGAAGACCGCGCCGATCGCGTAGTTGATCGACTTCTCCGCGTCGAGCGGCTTCGCGCCCAGGGCCGCCGCCACCGGATCCGTCGCCGGGAAGGTGGTGATGTCGAAGGGCACGCCGTTGATGAAGTTCGTCGAGGTGGTCGAGAAGAATTGCTGCTGCAGGGACGGCGCCCGGAAGCCGTTTTGGATCGAGCCGCGCAGGGCGAAGTTCTCAGTGAAATCATAGCGCGCGGCGAACTTTCCGGTCACCGTCTCGCCGAAGTCGGAATAGGACTCCGCCCGGACCGCGGCCGACATCAGTAGCTCGTCGGTGACGTTGGCTTCGACGTCCAGATAGAGGCCGACCGAGGTGCGGTCCTCGTCGAGCTCATTGGAAGGACGGAAGCCTGGGAAGACCTGGGCGCCGGACGGGGTCGGGGCGCCGTTCAAAAGGGCGCCGCCGTTGCGGTACGAGTCCGGCTCGCCCGCGTGGATCTCATAGCCCTCTTTCCGCCACTCCAGGCCGGCGGCGACGTTCAGCGGCGAGGCGAGGCCCACCTCGTAGGTCCGAACGCCGGAGACGTTGAGGACCAGCTGGTTGTACTCGAACCCGCCGGCGTCGAAGACCGTCTTGCTGCTGGGCCCGATGGACCGGTTCAGCGTGTCGCGGATCACGAAATCCATCTCGTTGGAGCCGTAGACCAGCGAGATGTCCGTGTCCCAGCTGCCCAACCTGGACTTGGCGCCGCCGGCGACCGAGAAGTCCTCCACGGTCGGATTGATCAGCGGCAGGAAGCCGTCGGGATAGATGGAGACGATGTTGCGGTCGTCGAGCGAGCGGCGGAAGAAGCCCGCCGAGAGCGCCTCGCGGTTCTGGTAGCTGGCCCAGCCGTAGAGGCTGGTGGTGTCGCTGACGTCATATCCGGCGTTGGCGAACAGCGAGTACTGCTTGACGTCCGGCTCGCCGAACCAGGCGTTGTAGCGATTGAAGCTCGCCTCGCGCGGATCGAAGGCGCCGCCCACCAGGGTGTATTGCTGACGCCAGTCGGGGGCGGTGCGGATGGTCTTGTTCTGGTCGAGATATTCCGCCGCCAGGGTCAGGAAGCCGGATTCGCCGAGCGGCAGACCGATCCAGCCCGAGAGGTTGATGGTCTCGCCGTCGGTGCGGTCGTACTTGGCCTTGTCGGCCACGGTCCAGTTGGCGCCGGCTGGCGGCGACGCGACCAGGGTCTTCACGGTGGTGACGCGCGCGCCGTAGGTGGCGGTCAGCCCGCCGCCGCTGTTGGCTTTGCGCAGGCGCAGGTTCAGCACGCCGGCGATGGCGTCGGAGCCGTATTGCGCCGAGGCCCCGTCGCGCAGCACCTCGATCGACGACACCATGGCGGAGGGAATGGTGTTCAGGTCTACCGACGAGGCTCCGCGGCCGATGGTGCCGTTGACATTGACCAGGGAGGCCGAGTGGCGGCGCTTGGAGTTCACCAGGACCAGGGTCTGGTCGGGCGCGAGCCCGCGCAGGGTGGCCGGGCGGATGGTGTCAGTGCCGTCGGCCAGGCCGGGGCGGGGGAAGTTGAACGAGGGCAGGGACACCGAGAGCGCCTGGTTGACCTCGGTCACGCCAAGCTGGTTCAGCTCGGCGGCGCTGATCACGTCGACGGGCGCGGCGGTGTCGAGCACGGTGCGGTTGGCCGCCCGGGTGCCGGTGACGATGAATTCCTCAAGCTCCGTCGCCGGGGTCTGTGTCTGGGCCATCGCCTGGCCGCCGGCGAGCAGGGTCGCGGCGGAGGCCGTCGCGAGCAGAATGTGACGAGTGTTCATGAATCCCCCAGGAATGCCCGCGGACTCTTCGGCCGCGCGCAGGCGTCGAGGATTCTGAAACTAGTTGGGTTTGCGCCGGCCCGGTATGGCAAAACTGTCACAAAACTACGCAAACGAAATGTGCCGTTGCTCAGTTACGCGGCATCTATGGGCCGGTATCCACCGCGCGCAAAGAAAACGGCGCGGAACCCGAAGGTCCCGCGCCGCTGTCTTGGGTCTGGAAGGCGTCGACCTAGTGGTCGGCGCCGAAGTCCACATCATGCGAACCGGCGCCGCCGGCCGCCATGTCGGCGGCGGCTTCCTCGTCGGCGATCCGGTCTTCCTCGAACTGCGAGGTGATGACGTTCTCGCCGCGGGCCTGGCGTTCGGCCTCGTCCTGGCTGCGGGCGATGTTGATCGTCACCGTCACGGTCACTTCGGCGTGCAGGCGGATCTTCACCGGGTGCATGCCCAGGGTCTTGATCGGCTTATCGAGCGAGACCATCGAGCGGTCCACCTTGCCACCGGCGCCGTTGACGATGTCGGCCACGTCGCGACCGCTGACCGAGCCGTAGAGTTGGCCGGTCTCGCCCGCCTGACGGATCAGGATGTAGGACGTGCCGTCGAGGGACTCGCCGGCCTTGCCGGCTTGATCCTTGGCCTTGAGGTTGCGCGCCTCGATATCGGCGCGCTGGGCGTCGAAGACCTTCTTGTTGGCGCTGGTGGCCCGCAGGGCCTTGTGGCGCGGCAGCAGGTAGTTGCGAGCGTAGCCGTCCTTGACGGTGACTTCGTCGCCCAGGCCGCCACGGCCTTCGACTCGTTCGAGCAGAATGACTTTCATGTGCCTGGCTCCCTTACTTCACGACATAGGGGAGGAGGGCCAGGAAGCGGGCGCGCTTGATGGCCTTGGCCAGTTCACGCTGCTTCTTGGCCGACACCGCGGTGATGCGCGAGGGCACGATCTTGCCGCGCTCGGAGACGTAGCGCTGCAGCAGCTTCACGTCCTTGTAGTCGATCTTCGGAGCGTTGGCGCCGGAGAACGGGCAGACCTTGCGACGGCGGAAGAAGGGACGGCGCGCGGCGCCGGCGGCCGCGGGGCCCGTTGCGGTTTCGTCGGTCATCAGAAGCCCCCTTCTTTCGGAGCAAAGCCGCCATCTTTCGAGCCGAAGCCGCCGTCCTTCGAACCGAAGTCGTCGCGGCGCGGTTCGCGCTCACGATCGCGGTCGCGACGGGCGAGAACCGGGGAGAGCTCCAGGTCGAGTTCGTCGACGCGGACGGTCAGGTGGCGCAGGACGTCTTCGTTCAGCGACAGCTGGCGCTCCATCTCCTTCACCGCCGGCGCCGGGGCGTCGATGGAGAGCAGGGAGTAGTGGCCCTTGCGGTTCTTCTTGATACGGTAGGTGAGGTTGCGAAGGCCCCAGTACTCGATCTTGGCGACGGATCCGCCGCCTTCTTCGATCAGGTGCTTCAGGGTGTCGTTGAGGGCTTCGGCCTGTTGCGGCGAGATATCCTGCCGCGAGATGACGACGTGCTCGTAGAGCGCCATGGTTTCCTTTTCCCATTTGGAGGGCGGCGCGTCCGGCGGCGGGTGACCGCCGGAAACGATGGATCTCAGGCGCGGCGGCCGGGAGTTTCCCGACCCTTTCGCGTTCCGGCTTGAGACCGCCTTCCGTGAAGAGGCGCGCTAGTACGGGAAAACTGCTGTTTCGGCAAGGGTTTTCACGCCGCCGTGGCGCGGCGCTATTTTTTGGGATGCTTCGCGCGCCAGGCCTTCACGGCGGTCATGGTCTCGGTGACGTGATCGTTGGCGTTCAGGTTTGAATAGGCGTGCACCACCTCGCCGGCTGGCGAGATCACGTAGGAGGTGCGGTCGGACAGGCCGGGCCGGACGGCCAGCTTGGAGTCGTACTGGCCGGCGATCACCGCATTGGGGTCGGCCGCGACGGGGAACTTGCCCGAGCACTTCTCGGTGTCGGCCGAGAAGGCGGCGAGCTTGTCGAGATTGCCCGAGGTGACCCCGATCACCGTCGCGCCCTGGGCCTTGAAGCCGTCGGTGGCCTCGGCGAACAGCCGGGCTTCCAAGTTGCAGCCGGCGGTGTCGGCGGCTGGGAAGAAGTACAGCACCACCGGCCCCTTCTTGCGCGCATCGGCCAGGGAGAAGGTGATCGGCTTGCCGGCCTGGTAGCCCTGGGCCGTGAAGTCCGGCGCCTTGGCGCCTTCCTTGAGCGCGGCGAGGGCCGGGGTGGCGGCGAGGGCCGTGAGCGCGGCGACGAGGGCGAGGCGGTGCATGCGATTTTCTCCCAGTTGCCGGGATCATACGGCCGGTCGTCGGCTTTGTCTTCGTTGCGGGCGCAGGGAATTTCGTCGCCTGGCGTGTCCAGTTGCCTCGGCTAAGGTTGTTAACCTTTCTGAACATTCACTTACTTCGTTGAGGTTATCGCAATCGCTGCTCCGCTAACCCTCTGAATGTACGAAGCATCCAGGGGTGGGGCGTTGCGGGTAGTCACGATCGCAAGTTTGGGCGCCTCGGCGGCCCTCGGCCTCGGGGCCCTGGTGGTCGCCAAGGTGATGCTGCCGGCCCAGGGAAATGTCGCCCAGGCCTCGCCTCGGTCGCCGATGGCCAACGCCGTCTCGGTGGTCGTCGCCTCCCGCGCCATCAAGTACGGCGAGCGGCTGGACGCAGCCCGCCTGACCGTGGTGCGCATGCCGCGCGACGCCGCACCGGCCGGGGCCTTCGCCACCGTGGCCCAAGTGCTGGCTCAGGATCACGGCGGGGCGCCGGTGGCGTTGACCCCGATCGCCATCCGCGAGGCGGTGCTGCCCGCCAAGCTCTCGGGCCCCGGCGCACGGCCCTCGGTCGCCGCCGAGATCGCCGATGGACTTCGCGCCTATACGATCAAGGTCTCCGACGTCTCGGGCGTGGGCGGCCACGCCCTGCCGGGCGACCGGGTCGACGTGGTGCTGATGCGCGATCTGTCGACCGACGACACCCACAAGGTTATCGAGTCCGAGGTGGTCATCCAGAACGCTCGCGTCCTGGGGGTCGATCTGAACGCCGATCCCACCTCCAACAAGCCCGCCAGCCCCAACACCGCCACCCTCGAGGTGAGTGTCAAGGACGCCCAGAAGCTGGCGGTCGCCGCCAGTCTCGGCGAGCTGTCCCTGGCCCTGCGCGCTTCGGGACAGGCCGAGATCGAGACCTTCGCCCCGCTCTCGACGCGCGACGTCGTCGGCGGCCTCGCTAAGGGCGCGCCGAGCGCGAGCGCCGTCCGCCCGCGCCGCGCGACGGCGCCGGCCGCGCCGCGCTCGATCATCCAGATCGTCGAAGGAGAGGGCGCGTGATGTCGCGATCCAAGACCTCGGCCCGCGTGTTCTGCGCCGTGGCCGCCCTCCTGACGGCGGTCCCGGCCTCGGCCGCGGAGTCGTTCGTCAGTGAGTCCGCCCGCAGCCGCATCATCAACGTTCCCCGTAACAAGTCGCTGTCCTTCCGTCTGGACAGTCCGGCTTCCAAGATCGTGGTGGCCCAGCCCGAAACCGCCCAAATCGTCGCCACTACGGACCGCAGCTTCTATGTGCGCGGCAAGGCGCTGGGCTCCACGAACCTTCTGATCTACGGCGGCGGCGGCCAGCTGCAGGAAGTGATCGACGTGCGCGTCGGCTATGACGCCGAGTCGCTCGAGGCCGATCTCGCCGCGGCCCTGCCCGGCGAGGGTGTGCGGGTGCGCAACCTGGGCGAAGGCCTGCTGCTCACCGGGGAGGTCTCGACCACCGCTGTCGCCGCCCGCGCCAAGACCCTGGCCGACAGGTTCGCCCCCGAGGCGGTGACCACCGCCCTGACCGTCCGGGCGTCGCAGCAGGTGATCCTGGAGGTCCGCATCCTGGAAGCCAGCCGCTCGGCCCTGAAGGACGTGGGCTTCAATCTCACGGCGTCCAACGGCTCCTTCGCCCTGGCCACCGGCAGTGGCCTCATCGGCAACACAGCGCCGCAAGGGGTGCTGCAGCTCTCCGGCTCGATCGGCTCGGCCAATGTCGACCTGACCCTGGCGGCCCTGGAGGAGAAGGGCGTGATCCGCACGCTCGCGCGGCCGAACCTGGTGGCGCTGTCGGGCCAGAAGGCCAGCTTCCTGGCCGGCGGCGAGTTCCCGTTCCCTGTGCCCGCGGGCCTCAACACGGTCAGCATCGAGTTCCGCGAATTCGGCGTAAAGCTCAACTTCCTGCCGACCGTGCAGGACAACGGCCTCATCCGGCTGCAGGTGGCCCCCGAGGTCAGCCAGCTCGACCACAACAACAACCTGCGCATCCAGGGCTTCGAGATACCCAGCCTGGTGGTCCGCCGCACCGACACCACCATCGAACTCAAGGACGGCGAGGCGTTCGCGGTCGCTGGCCTGTTCCAGCAGGACTACGTCAACCAGGTCCGCCAACTCCCCGGCGTCGGCGAGGTGCCGGTGCTGGGGACGCTGTTCCGCTCGGCGCGTTGGCGCCGCGCCGAGACCGAGCTGGTGATCATCGTCACGCCGAGACTGGCCACCGCCGCTGACCTGGCGCCCGCCAACCAGCCCGATCCGTTCACCGGGCAGGAGGCCAGCGCGATCGACCTGATCCTCGAAGGCAAGGCCCTCGACCAGCCGATGGCGGCGCCGGTCAACGGCAAGTCGCCCCGCGGATGACCCTCATGCAGCGTGTAGCGAGACCTCGCGGATGACCCACTGGAGCCTGCTTGGCCGTCGTGTCCTGGCCATCGGGACGACCCTCGCGCCGCTGGCGCGCGGGCCGCTGTTCGGCGCGGCTTTCGAACTGGCGGGCGTGGAGCGACTGGTCGATCTCCAGCCGGCCACGGTCGACCTGATCCTGATCGACGCGGACGCCGCCGACCCCGCGATCCTGGGCGAGGCCATAGCCGGCCTCGCGGCAATGGCGGGGGCGCCGCCGACCTTGCTAGTGGGCCAACGCCTACCCGCCAACCTGGTCCGCGCCCTCATGCGGATCAAACACTCCGACGTACTGGAGGAGCCGTTTTCCGACGAGCAGCTGCAGGCGGCCGTCTACGGCCTGCTCGATGGCGCGGCGTCGGAACCGGCCCTGTCCTCCGGCCAGGGCTCGCGCTGCTGGGCGGTGGTGGGCGCGGTCGGCGGCGCCGGAGCCACGACGCTCGCCATCGAGATCGCCAGCGCGCTCGCCGGCCGGACCACCAAGGAACAGGGGGTCTGTCTGATCGACCTGCACCTCGCCGATGGCGCGGCCTCCGCCTATCTGGCGGCCTCGCCGGCCATGGGCCTGGCCCAGTTCGGCCCAGCGGCCGAGCGGATGGACGCGGCCCTGCTCGCGGCCTTCACCACCCCGGTCGCCAAGGGCCTGGACCTGCTGGCCTGTCCTCGCGACCCGCTCGCCTTCGACCAGATCTCCCGCGAGGCGGTGCTGCGCATCCTCGAGATCGCCTGCGAGGCCTATGAGTTCGTGATCATCGACATGCCGCGCCATCGGCGGTCCTGGTCGCTGGAGGTGCTGTCGGGCGCCGACGAGGTGCTGGTGATCTCCGAGCTCACCGTGCCGGCCCTGCTGGCGGCCCGGTCTCTGTCGGAGGAGATCGAGACGGCGCTGCCGGTGGGCCGCAAGACTCGCATCGTGCTGAACCGCCTGGCCGGCCGCATGTTCGGTCCTACACCGTCGACGGCGGAGGCCGAACGCGCCCTGGAGCGCAAGACCGAGGCCAGCATCAGCTCCGACTGGGAGGCCGCCGCCGCCTCGGTCAATCTGGGCGGACCGATCAGCCAGTACCGGCCCAAGTCCAAGATCGTGCGCGACGTGGCCGTCCTCATCGACCGACTGCTGGGCGTGGCCGACCGCCGCGCCGGCTGGTCCCGGAGAGCCGCCTGATGGGCCGTTTCAACCTCACCCGTCCCGCGGCCCCGGTCGAGGTCGACCCAGACCTCCCCGAGCCGCCCCCGCCGCGGCCCGAACCCTCCGCCCAGCGGGTGTCGGAAAACAAGATGCTGGACGTGAAGATGAAGCTTCACGCCCGTCTGATCGAGGAACTGGATCTCTCCAAGCTGGAGAAGCTGGCCGACGGCGAGCTGCGCAAGCAGGTCATGTCCCTGGTCGCCGACTTCGCCCGCGACGAGCGCCTGGTGCTCAACACCGCAGAGCTGGAGGAACTGGGCGCCTCGGTGCACGACGAGATGGTGGGCCTTGGCCCCATCGAGCCGCTGCTCAAGGACGACAGCGTCAACGACATCCTGATCAACGGGCCGTTCCAGGTCTATGTGGAGCGGCGCGGCGAGCTGGAGCCGACCCCCGTCAGGTTCCGCGACAACGACCACCTGCTGCGCATCGTCAATCGCATCGTCGCCGGCGTGGGCCGCCGGATCGATGAGAGTTCGCCCATGGTCGACGCCCGCCTGCCGGACGGCAGCCGGGTCAACGCCGCCATCTTCCCGGTCGCCATCGACGGCGCCTGCGTCTCGATCCGGAAATTCTCCAAGAAGCCCTACACCCTGGAGAAGCTGGTCGATGTCGGAGCCATGCCCCAGTGCGTCGCCGACTTCCTGCACGGGGCGATCAAGGCGCGAGTCTCCACTGTGATCTCGGGCGGCACGGGTTCGGGCAAGACCACCATGCTCAACGCGCTTTCCGCCGCGATCAGCCACGGGGAGCGCCTGATCACCATCGAGGACGCCGCCGAACTGCAGATGCAGCAGCCCCACGTCGTGCGCATGGAGACCCGGCCGCCGAACATCGAGGGCAAGGGTGAAATCCGCCAGCGCGAACTGGTCAAGAACGCCCTGCGGATGCGCCCCGACCGGGTAATCCTTGGCGAGGTCCGCGGCGAAGAGGCCTTCGACATGCTCCAGGCCATGAACACCGGCCACGAGGGCTCGATGGCCACGATCCACGCCAACACCCCGCGCGACGCCATCACCCGCCTGGAGCAGATGGTCGCCATGTCCGGCATGCGGCTGACGCCCGAGAGCATGCGCGGCCAGATCGCCTCGGCCATCGGCATGATCGTCCAGGTGATGCGCCTGTCGGACGGCAAGCGGAAGGTGATGGCCGTCACCGAGATCACCGGCATGGAGGGCCAGGTGGTCCAGATGCAGGATATCTTCGTCTTCAATCGCACCCACACCACCGCCGATGGGATGGTGCATGGCGAATTCCGGGCCACGGGTCTGCGCCCCAAGTGCCTGGACGAGATGATCCGCCGCGGCATCGCCTATGACGTGGCCCACTTCGATCCCTCGCGGGCGCTGAGCTGATGGAAGTCGACGTTTCCTGGGTCTATCTGATCCTGGTCTTCGCCGCGGTGTTCGCCGCGGCCCAGGCGACGATCGGCCTGGCCCGCACCGCCCAGCAGAAGCGCAAGGTGAACCGCCGCCTGCTGATCGCCGAGCGCACCGCCGGCATCGCCGAGCTGGTGGTCGAGCTTCGCAAGCAGCGGGGCCTCAACGCCGCGGGCGACGCCAAGGGCGGCTGGGTGTGGCTGGGCGCCCTGATCGTCCGTTCCGGCGTGCCCTATGACGCCCGTCGCTGGCTGCTGGTGATCTTGGTCGTCGCCCTGGTCGGCGCGGCCCTGGCCTTCCTGGCCACCAGGAGCCTGATCGCCCTGCCGGTCGGCGCCGTGCTGGCGGGCGCGGGCGGCCCGATTATGTTCCTCAAGGTCATGGCCGGCCGCCGATCGAAGGCGCTGGGCGAACAGCTGCCGCAGGGCCTGGAAATCATCGTCCGTAGCCTGGAGGCGGGCCATCCGGTGCCCACCGCCATCTCCCTGGTGGGCCGGGAGATGTCCGACCCCATCGGCTCGGAGTTCGGCATGGCCGCCGACGAGATCGCCTATGGCGCCACGCTGGAGCAGGCCGTCGAGCGCATGTCGGTCCGATGCCAGCACCCGGACGTCGATCTGTTCGCCGCCACCGTGCGCCTGCAGGAGCGGGCCGGCGGCAATCTGACCGGGCTCCTGAAGCTCAACGCCAACACGGTGCGCGAGCGACAGCGGATGCGCCTGAAGATCAAGGCGGCAACCTCCGAGGGCCGGGTCTCGGCCATGATCCTCAGCGCCGCGCCGCTCGTGGCCGGAGGGGCCATCACCGTCATGGCGCCGGACTTCTATGGCGACGTGATCGACGAGCCGGTCGTGCAGTTCGCCCTGGCCGGGTTCGCCGTCTGGCTGGGCATCGGCAACCTCGTCATGCGCAAGATGGTCGCCATGCGGATCTAGCCATGGACATGCTTCAGCTCCAGAATCTGATCACCGGCGTCGCCCTGGTCCTGCTCTCGGTGGCCGGGGTCGGTGGGCTGCTCGTGCTGGCCGGCGAGGTGCGGGTGCGCTCGCAGCGCCGCGCCCGGTTCGAGGGGCCGGACGGCGGAGCGCGGCCGACCTCGCCGCACGGCGAGGTGCGCATCTTCGGCCACGTGATCGCCGGCGTGCGGCGCCTGGGCCAGCAGGCGGCCGTGAGCGATCCGTCCAAGGTCTCTGACGTGCGCATGCGGCTGATGCGCGCCGGCTACTTCAACCGCGACGCCGCCGTCTATTATCTGGGCGCCCGCGCCATTTCCCTCGCGCTCGCCACCATTGGCACGATCCTGCTGTTGCCGTTCGCCATGAAGGGCGGCGGCACCGGCCCGCTCAGCGTGGCCGGAGCGCTGTCGCTGGTCGCCCTGCTGGGTCCCGACCGGTTCCTGAAGATGCGCCAGAAGGACCGGGAGCTGGAATATTCCGACGGCTTCCCCGACCTGCTCGACCTGCTGGTCGCCTCGGTGGAGGCTGGTCTCTCCCTGGACGCCGCCGTGTCCAGGGTCTGTGACGAACTCGCGCGGCGCTATCCGCGTCTGACCGTCCACCTGCGGATGCTGACCCTGGAGCTGCGGGCCGGCAAGTCGCGCAAGGAGGCCTGGCTGACCTTCGCCGACCGCCTGGGCATCGACGACGCCCGGGCCCTGGCCACCATGCTGCGCCAGGCCGAGGATATGGGCACCAGCCTGGGCGAGACGCTCACCATCTTCTCCACCGACATGCGCCAGAAGCGCATGCTGCGGGCCGAGGAGAAGGCCCTGGCCCTGCCGGTCAAGCTGACCATCCCGCTGATCCTGTTCATCTTCCCCTGCCTGCTGGGCGTGCTGCTGCTGCCCGCGGTGGTCCGGCTGTCGCAGACCTTCGGCAATGGCGGTCCGGTGAACTAGCACTTGTGGGCCGGGGCAGGGCCGGACGATAAGCTCGCCAGATGGATTCCTCCGCCCTGCGCCACGTCCTTCGCGACGCCGTCATCCCCGAGCTGCCGAACGCCTATTTCGGTAAGGTGCGGGACAATTACGACCTGCCGGACGGCCGGCGGATCATCATCGCCTCGGACCGGCTGAGCGCCTTCGACAGGATCCTGGCGGCCATCCCCTACAAGGGCCAGGTCCTGACCCAGACGGCTCGGTTCTGGTTCGAACAGACCGCCGATATCTGCCCCAATCACGTGCTCAGCTATCCCGACCCGAACGTAGTGGTGGGCCGGCGGTTGGACATTCTGCCCGTGGAGATCGTGGTTCGCGACTACCTGGCCGGGACCACCGGCACCTCGATCCTCACACTCTACAAGCAGGGCCAGCGGGAGATGTACGGCCACGTGCTGCCGGACGGCCTGCGCGACAACCAGAAGCTACCGCATCCGATCATCACGCCGACCTCGAAGGCCTTCGACGGCGGCCACGACGAGCCGCTGACGCCAGAGGAGATCGTGGCCCAGGGCCTGCTCACACAGGCCCAGTGGGACCAGCTCTCAGCCTATGCGCTCGCCCTGTTCGCCCGCGGCCAGGAGATCGCCGCCCGGCGCGGCCTGATCCTGGTCGACACCAAGTACGAATTCGGGACCGACGCCGACGGGACCATCCTCCTGGCCGACGAGATTCACACGCCCGACTCCAGCCGCTACTGGATCGCCGGGACCTACGACCAGCGCTTCGCCGCCGGCCAGCGGCCAGAGAGCTTCGACAAGGATTTCGTCCGCGCCTGGGTGGCCGAGCGGTGCGACCCCTACAAGGACCCGATCCCGGAGATTCCGGCGGCGATGATCCTGGAGACCGCGGCGGTTTATGTCCGCGCCTTCGAGACCATCACCGGCCAAGTGTTCGAACCGCCGAAGGGCGACGAACCCGTCCTGGAACGGATCCGCCGCAACCTCGCGCAGTTCTTCTAGCCAGCGCCTCTTAGAACGTCTGGCGCAGGGTGACGCCGACCGTCCGCGGCTGGTTGGTCTGGTAGCCGTAGCGGGCGCGCAGGCCGCGTTCCCGGTCGATGGAGAGCAGGGCCCTCTCATCCGTGAGGTTCTGCACGAAGACCGCGGCTTCGAAATTGCTGAAGCGCGCGCCGCCGCGCAGGTTCACCACCTGGTAGTCCGGCAGCTCCAGCGGGAAGCTCAGCGTCGAGACGGTGGGCGCCCCGGTCGTGAACAGGGTCACCGTCGTCGGGTTGTTCTCCTGGTCCGCGATCTGGGTGAACCGGTCGCCGACATACTGCCAGGTGAGACTGGCGAAGGGAGTCCAGCCGCCTTCCAGTTCATGATTGTAGTTCAGGCTGAAGGCGGCCTGGAACTTCGGCACGGTGGGCAGGCGGTTGCCGTCCCGCAAGCCCTGGGTCGGGGCGCCGGACGAGTCGAGCACGCTCGACTTGAGCTTGGCGCTGTTCCAGGAGGCCGAGGCCGCCACGTCGAAGTCGCCGGTGAGCCGCAGGGCGAACTCCGCCTCGACGCCGCTGGACTTGGCCTTGGGCACGTTGACGATAACCCGCGACGAGCAGCTTCCGGCGTTGATGGTCGCCTGCAGGTTCTCGATGTCGGCATAGAAGGCCGCGAAGGTGAGCGACCCGCGCCGTTCGGCGAACTCCGCCTTCATGCCCGCCTCGTAGTTCCAGACGGTTTCGTTGTCGAAGCTGGGCTTGGAGAGCGCGTTGAACGTCGCGAAGTCGGCCGGAGTGCACAGCGGCCGGTTCAACGGGTCGTTGATGCCGCCCAGCCGGAAGCCCTTGGAGGCCTGGGCGTTGAAGGTGATGTCATCGGTGGCCTTGTAGGCGACGATGACCCGCGGGGCGAAGTCATCGGCCTCCGTGCTGCCCGGCACGCCGATGGTGGTGTCGGCAAAGATGCCGTCGAAGGTGAGGATCCGGTCTTCCTCATAGCTGGCGTAGCGGAGGCCGGCGGTGACGTCCAAGCGCTCGTTCACCGTCCAGGTGGCTTCGCCGAACACCGCATACTGCTTTTGCTTGTAGGGCACGGTCGAATAGTAGAGCGCGTCCTTCGGCGCGCGCGCGCCCGCGGTCGGAATGCCGGTCGCGGCCTCGAAGCCGGCCACGTCGAGGAATTGGGAATAGTCGCGGTCGACATTGGAATAGAAGCCGCCGACCACCCATTGGAAGGGGCCTTCGCCGTCCGAGGTCAGTCGGAGTTCCTGGGTGAACGACTTCACATTGGTTTCGTCATAGAGCGGCGCGTCGAGGGTGAAGACCGCCTCTGGCAGACCGATCGAGCCGCCGGTGATCGAGCCGGTCAGGGCGGTGGCGTCGCGCACCACAAGAAGGTCGCGGTCCTGGAATGTGGAGATCGAGGTGAGGGTGACGCCGCCGAAATCGTACTGGACGTTGACGTCGCCCAGCCGGAACTCGTCTTTGAATTTCTCTTGGAGCTGAGTGAACTGCTGGAGGTCGCCCAGGGTCACCGCCGGACGGGTCGTGGTGTATTGGTTGCCGAGGTAATTGTAGACGTCGACCCGGTTGTAGCCGTCGACATCGATGGTCTGGTAGATCACCCGCGGCGTGATGGTGAGGTTCTCGTTCGGCTGGAACAGCAGCGAAGCGCGGAAGCCCAGGCGGCTGCCGCCGTTCACGTCCTCCTTGATCGCCCCGCCGGGTTGGACCGCGTCGATGAAGCCGGGAAAGTCCGTGGCGTAGGCGACGATGCGCAGGGCCGCCTGTTCGGTCAGCGGAATATTGATCATGCCCTTCAGGTCGCCGCCGGTTTCGCCGTGCCGCACGTTTTTGACGGTGACTTCCGCCGCGCCCTGCATTTCGGCGGTGTTGGGCTGGTTGGTGATGTAGCGCACGGTGCCCGACAGGGAGCCGGAACCGTAGAGCGTGCCCTGGGGCCCGCGCAGCACCTCGACCCGGTTCAGGTCGAACAGGTCGATGTCAGGGGTGAACAGCGACAGCGAGATCACCGACTCGTCGAGATAGACGCCCACCTGTTCCTTGACGCCCGGCTGGTCGCGGACGATCTCTCCGGCGGAGATGCCGCGGATGGCCACCTGGCTCTGGCCGGGACCGAGGTTCTGCACCGTGAAGCCGGCGATGTTGCGCGACAGCTCCTCGATATTGGTCGCGCCGCGCTCGCGCATCTTGGTTTCGCTGAGCGCATTGATCGAGAACGGAACGTCGATCAGGGCCTCGTCGCGTTTCCGCGCGGTGACGATCACCTCTTCGATTTCGGTCTGGGCCATCGCGGCGGTCGCCGGCATGGCCATGATGATCGCGAGCAGGCTCGCCTGAGCCGCCGCGCGCTTGCGGTTGTACGCCATGGTCGTCTTCTCCCGTGTTCACCCCTGTCTCGGCGCATCGCTGCGGATACGCGGCATGGGTGTTATGGGGGCAGGTAATCCTGCTGCGACCGGGACTGTCCAGCATGATTGCGTTCCAGGCGCCGCGGGATGAAATCGTCCGAGGCGGGAGTATTTTGCGCTCGATTACGCCTGCGAAGTGTTGTCCCAGTGGACGTTGCTGCCGACTATCCTACGATCGGGGACCATCCCGGCCCCTGTGGCGCCAAAGCCCCAGCGCGCCGCCATCAGCCGGTGAAGCCCAGCATGATCACGGTGAGCAGGAAAATCACGATGGCGATGACGCAGAAATTCAGAAGCAGGAAGGTCCGCCAGATCGCCGAGAACATCCTTAGGCTGTAGGCGCCCTTCAGTTGGGCGAACATGTGCGCCGGGATGATTAAGGGCAGACCGATCGCCACCGCCGCCCCGCCCGCCGCCCCGCCCCAGCGGACGATAGCCGCGGCCACCATGGTCAGCATCGCCATGAAGGTCAGCGAATAGAGCACAAGGACCCCATGGTCGTAGAAGGTGAAACCGCGCTTCCAAATGAACAAAAGGGCCACGAAGGGCAGGGAAATCGGCACCAGCAGGAAGGAGAATTTGTAGAAGGTTTGTTGGAGCTTGTAGAGCGCTAGGGCTGGGTTTTCGAGCTTCTTCCGGAGCTTCTTGTCGAGATCCTTGTTGCCGGTATCGACCTTGAACTCCCCCGACAAGGTCTTGGCCCGAACCTCATCCTCCCAGCCGCGGCCTCCGATGACCGAGGTTGGCGTGCTGTCCAGGGCGGCCACGGCCTCCTGGGTGTCGGCGACCACATCCCGGGCGTCCTTCACATCGCCTTCCAGGTCCTTGCGCCTCCCCCTGGCGTCCCCATCGTCTCCGGTCGGCGCCTTGGCGAGCGCCGCCTCGGCCGCGACGAGGCTGGCCTGGTCGGCCGCGAGCCGGTTCGCCAGGGCCGTCCTCTGCAGCGCCATGTCGACCGGCAGTTCGGCCTTCACCGGCATGAAGCTCAGCAGCATGAACATGACGAAAACGGTGAACAGGAACGTGGCCAGCGGCGACACGTAGCGGGTCCGTTTGCCGTACACCCACTCGCGGGTGAGTTTGCCGGGGTTGAAGACCAGCAGCGGCAGGGTCCGCCAGATGCGGCTGTCGAAGTGCATCACCCCGTGCAGCAGTTCCTCGCCCAGGTGCAGCAGGGTGCGGTGGACGTGGGTCGGCTGGCCGCAGGTCTGGCAGAAACGCCCGGAGACCTCGGCGCCGCAGTCGGTGCAGGTCTTGGCATGTTCGCCGGCCAGGCCGGTCGGCTTTTCGATGGCCGCCCCGATCAGCCCGCCCGTGGCCGCGCCGCCGACTGCATCCAAATCCATGGGCGACCCCCGTCACGAAAACGGAGAGATTGTTACAGGCGTTCGCCGCGCCGGCCAACGGGCGTAGGATGCCGCCGAGCTGGCGAGGGGAGGGTCACATGTATCATCAAGGCAATCGCGACCTGCAGGACGCATTCGGCAGTCGCGCCCTGGCCGACCGGCTGGAAGAGACCCTGCGCCGCTCGACCTTCAACGAGGCCGACGGCGCCTTCATCGCGGCGCAGAGCTTCTTCTTCCTGGCTACGGCCGATGCGGAAGGCCGGCCCGACTGCTCCTTCAAGGGCGGCCCCGCCGGATTCGTCCAGGTGGCCGCGCCCGACGAGCTGATCTTCCCTGACTATGACGGCAACGGGATGTTCAAGAGCCTCGGCAATATCGCCGCCAACCCGCATGTGGGCCTGCTGTTCATCGCGATGGGCGAGAAGCCGCAGCGTTTGCGGGTCAATGGGACGGCGAGCGTCTCGCAAGATGATCCGCGCATCGCGGCCATCCCCGGCGCCCAACTGCTGGTCAGGGTCCGTCCGACGGACATCTTCCCGAACTGCCCGCGCTACATTCCGTCGCTGCGGGAGGTCGAGCCGTCCGCCTACACGCCGAAGGCCGACGCGCCGCCGGTCGAGCCGGCCTGGAAAAGCTTCCAGGCCTTCGCCGACGTGGTCCCGCCGCGCCGGCGGTAGCGGCCAATCAGGCCGCGCCGAGGTCCAGCTTGCTAACGTCGACGCCGCCGGTGACGACCTTCACCTTCAGCAGGCGCATCTCGCCGTTGGCGAAGCTCAGGTCCGACACCGGAATGCGGTTGTCGCGGCGGATGTTGGAGGCGTCGCGCAGGGTCAGGTGCAGGGTCATGTCGTCGCGCGAGGTGCCGGACTGCTCCGCGGCCTCGATCGCCTTGCGGAAGGTCTCCGCCATCGACTTCGGCGCCACGAAGGCGGGCCGCTGCAGCGGAATGTCTTGGCTCATGGTCTGGCTCATCGGGCTAGGTCTCGGTTGAAAGGGCGGGTCAGGCTGCGGCGAAGAAGCCATGCTCGCCAGTGACCCGGACCTGGCAGGGCCGGCCGGCGTCCTGCGCGGCGCGGGCGCGGCGATTGGCGGCGGCCTTGGCCTCTTCCTTGTCGATGGAGTGGTCGAAGTACTGGCCTTCGTGTTCCACGGCCCACTTGTCGTCATGGCGCGCCACGGTGAAGACGGCTCGGATGAAAGCGTCGCGGGTGGCCATGGGGGGCTGCTCCTTGTCGAGACGGGCTTGTGGAATGGGGGTGCGGCCGGCGGGCAGCGCCGGCGCGAGAATCCACAGACCTCGAGTGTGTGACAAGTTATCTACAGGCAAAGGGCCTGAATGTCCGCCTTATTCTGGAAATTGCTCATTTTTTCGAAACTTTCGGCGACTCTCGTTTTACGGGTTTCACCGCTCATCATGAGTCTTCGATGACCTACCGGCATGTTGAAGACACCGGATTCCCGACCGCGAGCCGCCACGGGAATTTCAGCTCAACCTCGGCTATGCCGTTTTGGGCGCGTAAATATTGCCGGTCCATTTAGGCTGGACCGCGAGCCCGGCGCGAACCGAGGGTCCTAGCGCGCCAGTTCTTCCTCCACCTGTCCCAGGCGCTCCTTGCCGAAGAACATCTCCTCGCCGACGAAGAAGGTGGGGATGCCGAAGGCGCCGCGCGCCGCGGCGGCCTCGGTGTTGGCCATCAGCTCGGCCTTGACCTGGGAATCCTGGGTGGCCTCCAGCAGCGCCGGCGCATCGAGACCGGCCTCGGTCAGCACCTGGGCCACGACCTGCGGATCGTCCATCTTCAGGCCCCGCTCCCACATGCCGGCGAAGACCGCGGCGGTATAGGCCGGCTCCACCCCCATCCGCCGGGCGGCGACCATACCGCGCATGATCAGCAAGGTGTTGATCGGGAAATGCGGATTGAACTGATATCGGCTCAGCCCGTGCCGGGCGGTGAACCGGCGGCTCTCCAGCGCCTCGTAGGCCAGCTTGCCCTGGATGTCGCCAAAGGCGGTCATCGGGGCCTGGTTGCCGGTCAGCTTGAACAGGCCGCCCAACAGGCAGGGCGTGATCTTGATCTCGGCCCCGGTCCGCTGGGCGATGTCGGGCAGGACCTGGTGGGCCATGTAGCCGTTGGGGCTGGCGAAATCGAAGATGAACTCGACGGTCTTTGCCATGACGTTCTCCCTCACCAGCTCTCGGACCAGGGGCGCAGGTCGAGTTCGTGCGTCCAGGCCGAGCGATGTTGCCTGTGCAGCCACACATAGTTCGTAGCGATCTCCTCGGGCTTGAGGATGGCGTCGCGCTCCAGGCGCTCCTCGCGGTCGGGGATATTGGTGCGGGCGAACACCCCGTCGATTGAGCCGTCGACCACGATATGGGCCACGTGGATGCCCTGGGGTCCCAATTCCTTGGCCGCCGTCTGGGCGACCGCGCGCAGGGCCTGCTTGGCCGCGGAAAAGGCCGAGAACCCCTGGCGTCCGCGCATGGACGCCGAGGCGCCGGTGAACAGGATGGTGCCGCGGCCCCGCGGGATCATGACCTTGGCGGCCTCGCGCCCGGTCAGGAAGCCCGAGAAGCAGGCCATCTCCCAGACCTTGTGGAACACCCGGGCGGTGGTCTCGGTCAGTTCGAAGCGCACATTGGCTCCGATGTTGAACACCACCACCTCCAGCGGGCCCACGTCGCGCTCGATCTCGGCGAACAGGGCGACCATCTCGTCCTCGGACCGGGCGTCGACGCCGAAGGCGCGGGCCTTGCCGCCTGCGTCGCGCAGGGATTGGGCCAGGGCTTCCAGCTGATCGAGGTTGCGCGCCCGCCGGGTGATGCAGACCTCGAAGCCCTCGGCCGCGAAGGCCTTGGCGATGGCGCCCCCGACGCCATCCCCGGCGCCGACCACGAGACAGACCCCAGCCATGGCTTCACTCCAGTCAGTTTATTTTCTGTACTGACCATGGTATCGAATCCGGACCCCGTCAATGATCGGTTTCACGAGGAATGGGAGACGCCGCCGATGAAGTGGAACGAACTGGCCGAGCAGCCGTGCTCGATCGCTCGCTCGGTGGCGGTGATCGGCGACCGCTGGACCTTGATGGTCCTGCGTGACTGCTTCCTGGGCGTCCGGCGGTTCGAAGCATTCCAGGAGCGCCTGGGCATCTCGCGGACCATCGTCGCCGACCGCCTGAGGCGCCTGGTCGGGGAGGGTGTGCTGAAGCGGGTTCCCTACCAGGACAACCCGACCCGTTTCGAATACGGGCTGACCGAGAAAGGGATGGAACTGCACCCCGTGGTGATGGCCATCGTCCACTGGGGCGACCGCCACTATGCCGGCCGGGCTGGACCGCCGCTGCTGCACCGGCACAAGGCCTGCGGCCACGATTTCCACGCCGTCCAGACCTGTTCCGAGTGCGGCGAAATGGTCGACGCGCGGAGCGTCGAGACCCGACCGGGGCCGGGCGCGGCGGAATAAGCGCGGCCGGCGGGTCGGCCTGTGCTAGGGTGGCGCCTGCGTCCAAGAAGGCTTTCGCATCGGGAGCCTGCGGTCGCCAAGGGGCCAAGGTGGCCGTCATCGAAAATCGGTCCGTGGCCGCCGGGAATCTGGCCGGCGCGCTCATCGACACCTCGCCCGTTCCGCTGCTGCTGTTCGACGCCGAGGCGCGGGTTGTGCGCGCCAGCCCGTCGTTCTGCGCCGGCTTCGACATCCTGGCGGATGGCGCGGAGGGCTCGACCCTGGCTGAGCTGGGCGGCGGCGAATGGGACATCGCCCAGCTACATGTCCTGCTGGAGAACGCTCTGACCGACGGGCCTGTGCTGTCCGACTACGAGACCGATCTCGTTCGGCATGACCTTCCCGTGCGGCGGCTGGTGGTCAATGTCCAGAACCTCACCCATGGCGACGCGGAGCGTCACCGAGTGCTCATGGTGGTCAATGACATTACCGACGTCCGGCGGGTGGAGCACCTGAACGTCGCCCTGCTTCTGGAGAAGGACACCCTGCTGCGGGAACGCGCGGTGCTGATGCAGGAAATGCAGCACCGCATCGCCAACAGCCTGCAGATCATCGCCAGCGTCCTGCTGCTCAAGGCCAGGACCGTGAAGTCCGAGGAAACCCGTCAACACCTGCACGACGCCCACGACCGGGTCATGTCGGTCGCCGCCGTGCAGCAGCACCTGCAGGCGAGCCTCGGCGAGGTGGAGGTTGGACCCTATCTGACCAAGCTGTGCGAGAGCCTGGCCTCGTCGATGATCCGCGAGTCGCGCCCGCTGACCCTGAACGTGCGCGCGGACAATGCAACGGTCACCTCCCAGGAGGCGGTCAGCCTCGGCCTGATCGTCACCGAACTGGTGATCAACGCTCTCAAGCACGCCTTCCCGGATGGGCGGCGGGGCAAGGTGCACGTCGACTATGAACTGACCCAGCCCGGATGGACCCTGTCGGTCACCGACGACGGGATCGGCAGGCCGCCGACCTCGCCCGATATACGCGTCGGCCTGGGCACCAGCGTCGTCGAGGCCCTGGGCAAGCAGCTTCGCGCCGAGGTGGTGGCCTCGGACGCCGCGCCCGGCGCCAGGATCGCCCTGGTCAACATCGGTCCGCCGCCGTCCAACGACGACTGAGGCCGCCGGGCGCGCGCGAACGCCATCGCCCTCGCGCCCTCGATCTCCTCCATATAGACGTATGGGTCGTTGGGATCGGTCAAGGCGAGCGCGGGGAGGGCTGACATGGTGCTCAACATGGCGCCTGCGGCCAGCTTCCAGGGAAAGAAGGACGCCTCGACGGTGCTTCCCAAGGCTGAAATTCGCGAACCGGGACCTTAGTCTGAGCAGATCGAGCTGCGCAAAACATGACCGACGAAACAAATCTCATCGCCTGGAGCCTGGAGGAGGTCGCTGATCGCCACGGCGATCCGACAGCCGCCGTTTATGACCGGCTGTTCGCCAAGAGCCCCGAAATGGCCGAGCTGTTCATCGGCGATAAGACCGGCGCCGCGCGGGGCGAGATGCTGGCCGTCGTCTTCCAGACCTTGCTGGACTTCTCGAGCGAGGGGGCGTTCGGCGCCAACATGGTCCGCGCCGAGATCATCAACCACGAGGGCCTAGGCGTGCCGCCCGGGGTGTTCACGACCTTCTTCGCCACGGTGATGGAGACCCTGCGCGAGCTGCTGGGCGACGACTGGACCCCGCCGGTGGCCGCGGCTTGGGACGATCTTCTGGCGGGGCTGGAGACTGCGATCCACAGCGAAGCTGCGGCCTAGTTCTAGGATCGGGAATCCGTCATGGTCCCGCGCCATGACAAACGAACCCTTTTTCAAACGAGACGGGGACCACTACGTCCCCACCCCCGCCGGCCGAGGCCCCTGGAATCCGAACTCCCTGCACGGCCGCGTCATCGTCGGCCTGCTGGGCTTCGAACTGGAACGCAAACATGGCGACCCGGATTTCCTGCCGGCCCGCCTGACCGTCGATATGTACCGGCTGCCGGGCTTCGATCCCGTCGAGGTGACCACCCGGCTGATCCGCGAGGGCGGCCGGATTCGGGTGGCCGAGGCGGAATTCATCTCCGGCGGCGTCAGCATGGCCAAGGCGACCTGCCAGTTCCTACGCCGCACCGAGAATCCCGAAGGCAATGTCTGGAAGGCGCCGGAGTGGGACGTCCCCAAGCCCGCCGCGATCCCGGCGCCGGATCCTTCGAGCGGACCCATGGGCCGGATGTGGTCCACCCGGCCGATCAGCGGCGGCTTCGGCCAGGGCGGCCAGCGCCGCATGTGGATGAGCGAGGTCCGCGACATCGTCGAGAATGAGCCGCTCACCCCGTTCCAGCGCGTCGCCGTCGCCGCCGATTTCGCCAGCCCCGCCGCCCACGCGTCGGACCAGGGCCTGGCCTTCATCAATTCCGACGTCACCGTCTATCTGCACCGGATGCCGCGCACCGAATGGATCGGCTTCGAGAGCGCCTATCACGACGCCACCGACGGCGTGGCGGTCGGCGAATGCCGCCTCTATGACGAAGAGGGCTCCATCGGCTTCGCCTCCTGCGCGGCCCTGGCCCAGAAGCGACCGGCCAGGCCCGCCCCGGCCAAGGAGGCGAAGGCGGAGGCATGATCCTCTTCGTCACCCATCCCGAGGTGGTGATCGATCCGGCCGTCCCGGTCCCCGACTGGCCGCTATCGGAGGTCGGCCGCGCGCGAATGGAGGCCTTCGCCGCGTCCCTGGCCGGAGGGCCGACACCGGTCGTCGGCGTCTGGTCCAGCGGCGAGCGGAAGGCGCGCGACGGGGCGGAGATCGTGGCCGGACGCCTTGGTCTGACGGCGCGGGTCGAGCCGGACCTCCACGAGAACGACCGCTCGGCCACCGGCTATGTCGCCCCGCCCGAGTTCTGGGAGATCGTCGAGCAGTTCTTCGCCCGGCCCTATGAGAGCGTCCGCGGCTGGGAGACGGCGGCCCACGCGCAGGCGAGGATCGTGGCCGCGGTCGGCCGGGTGGCGGCGGCCGAGACCGGGCCCGGCCTGGTGGTCGTGGTGTCCCATGGCGGGGTTGGCGCGCTGCTGATGGCCCATCTCCAAGATGTCGCGATCGGCCAGGAAGATCGCCCCGCCCATTCCGGCGGCGGGTGCTGGATCGCCATCAGGCGCGAAGACCTCAAGGTCCAGGGCGGCTGGCGAAACGTCGAGGACTACGGACGCTAGGGCAGGTTAGATAGGCCGATGGCCGCCGAATCCCCGATCCTGTCGCTGCGTTCCCTGGCCAAGTCGGTCCCCGGCGGCCGGGTGCTGTTCGAGGGCCTGGACCTGGACCTGGCGGCCGGCGAGTTCGTCGCGGTCATGGGCGAGTCCGGGGTCGGAAAGTCCACCCTGCTCAACCTGATCGCCGGGCTGGACGGCGCGGACGCGGGGCAGGTGGCCATCGACGGGGTGGGGCTGGAGACCCTGGACGACGACGCGCGCACCGGACTGCGGCGCGACCGGATCGGCTTCGTGTTCCAGGCCTTCCACATCCTGCCGCACCTGACCCTGGGCCAGAACGTGGCTCTTCCCCTGGTCCTGCAGCGCGCGCCGGGCGCCGAGGCCCTGGCGCGGGCCGGCGACATGCTGGACGCCGTGGGCTTGCCGGGTCGAGCGGGGGACTTCCCCCACCAGCTCTCGGGTGGGGAGATGCAGCGGGTGGCGATCGCCCGGGCCCTGGCCCACCGCCCCGGCCTGATCCTGGCCGATGAGCCCACCGGCAACCTCGATCCCGAGACCGCCGGCCGGGTGCTGGAACTGTTCGCGGCCCAGGTGCGCCAGTCCGGCGCCGCGGCCTTGCTGGTCACCCATTCCGACGTCGCCGCCGCGGCGGCCGACCGGGTTCTCACCCTGACCCGCACCGGCCTCGTCGAGCGCCATGGCGGCTGATCGTCCCCGGGCGCTGGCCGCGCGCTGGATGATTCTCGGCGAGTGGCGGGCCCATCCTATGCGGGCGGTGACGGCGGCTGTGGCCATCGCCGTCGGCGTGGCGCTGGGCCTGGCTGTGCACCTGGTCAACGCCTCGGCGCTCAACGAATTCTCCCAGGCCGTTTCGACGGTCAATGGCGACGCCGAGCTGCAGGTGCGAGGGGTCTCGCCCGCCGGCTTCGACGAGGCGCTCTACCCGACACTGGCCCGGCTGCCGGGCGTGGCGGCGACTAGCCCGGTGGTGGAGCTTGAGGCCGGGGCTAAGGGCGCGGATGGTCCGGTGACCTTGATCGGCCTGGACGTCTTGCGCGCGGCGCATGTGACGCCGAGCCTGCTGGGTCGCCCCTCTGGCGCGGACGCGGCTCATGGCCCGACCAGCGAGGCGGCTTTCGACGACAATGCCGTGCTCCTCTCTCGGGCCGCGCTTGACGCCCTGCAGGTCAAGCCGGGCGACCGCCTCGACCTGACCGCGGCCGGCCGCACCGTGCCCCTGGCGGTGGCCGGGACGCTACCCGGCGTGGCCGAGGGCCAGCAGATCGCCGTCATGGACATCGCCGCCGCCCAGTGGCGGTTCGGCCAGATCGGCAAGCTGCAGCGCATCGACCTGCGCCTGGAGCAGGGCGCCGACGCAGGCCGGGTACGCGCGGCCATCGCCAGGGTGCTGCCCGCCGACGCCCAGCTGGTCAGCCGCGAGAGCGAGGCCCGGCGCAGCGACGCGCTCAGCCGCGCCTACCGGGTCAATCTCGACATGCTGGCCCTGATGGCCCTGCTGACCGGCGGGTTCCTGGTCTATTCGGCACAGTCGCTGGCCGTGGCGCGGCGCCGGGCGCAGTTCGCCTTGCTGCGGGTGCTGGGTGTGCGCCGCCGCGCCCTGCTGGGCCAGGTGCTAGCCGAGGGGGCGGTCGTCGGGCTGGCGGGTGGCGTCGCGGGGCTCGGGCTCGGCCTGGCGCTGGCGAGCGGGGTCCTGGCGCTGCTGGGCGGCGACCTCGGGGGCGGCTATTTCGGTGGGGTGGAGCCGGAGCTGGTCTTCGCGCCGGGCGCCGCCCTGGTGTTCCTGGTCCTGGGCCTGCTCACCGCCATGGGCGGCAGCCTGATCCCGGCTCGTGAGGCCGCCAGGGCCCAGCCGGCTGTGGCGCTGAAAAACGTCGGCGATTCCGTCGACCCACGTGTCGCGCCGCGCATCTGGCCCTCGCTGCTACTGCTGGCCGTAGGGGCCGCGGCGGCCTTCGCCCCGGCCGTCGGGGGTATTCCGCTGTTCGGCTACGGCGCCATGGCCCTGCTGCTGGCCGGCGGGGTGGCGGCCATGCCCTGGATCGCCCGGACCATGTTGACGCCCTTGCAACGCGTCCGCGTGGCCGGCGCGGCGGTAGATCTGGCCTTCAAACGGCTGTGGGGCGCGCCGTCCCAGGCGGCGGTGGCGCTGTGCGGGATCGTGGCCAGCACCAGCCTGATGGTGGCCATGGCGGTGATGGTGTCGAGCTTCCGCGGCTCCGTGGACGACTGGCTGGGCCAGGTCCTGGCCGATGACCTCTATGTCCGCGCCGAGGCCTCAGGCGGCGGCTTCGATCCCGCGACCCAGGCGGCCCTGGCGCGCACCCCCGGCGTGGCGCGGATGGTCTTCCAGACCTCCACCAGCCTTCGCCTGTCTCCGGACCAGCCGCCGCTGGCGGTGCTGATCCGGCCCTTCGACGCGCGCCGGATGCCGATGATCGACAGCGCGACGCCGCCGGCGGGCGCCACGCCGGTCTGGGTCTCAGAACCCGCCGCTTGGCTCTATGGCTGGAAGCCGGGCCAGAGCATCACCCTGCCCATCAGCGGCCAGGCGGCGCCGTTCTTCGTGGCCGGCGTTTGGCGCGACTATTCCAACCAGCACGGCGCGGTCTCCCTGGATTCCGCCGACTACACGCGGCTGACCGGTGACGCCTTCCGCGCCGGGGCCGCGGTCGAACTGGCGCCTGGCGCGAAGCCCGAGACGGTCATCGCCGCCCTGCGCGCCCGGATGCCGCCCGGCCTCAGCGTCGACTTCGCCGAGCCCAAGACCTTGCGCGCCTTCGCCCTGCGCCTGTTCGACCGCAGCTTCGCGGTGACATATGGCCTGGAGGCCATCGCCATACTGGTGGGGCTGGCCGGGGTGGCGGCCACCATCTCGGCCCAGACCCTGGCGCGGACCAAGGAGTTCGGCATGCTGCGCCACCTGGGCGTCACCCGCTCGCAGATCGTCGCCATGCTGGCCACCGAGGGCGCGGTGCTAGGGGCGGTGGGCGTCCTGGCCGGGATCGGCCTGGGCCTCGTCATGAGCCAGGTGCTGATCCACGTGGTCAATCCGCAGTCCTTCCATTGGACCATGGAGACCCAGCTCCCCTGGACCCTGCTGGCCAGTGTGGCGGCGGCCCTGGTCGCCGCGGCGGCGGGCACCGCCCTGCTGGCGGGCCGCCGGGCGCTGTCGGCGGACGCCGTGCGCGCCGTGCGGGAGGACTGGTGATGGGGCGGTTGTTCGCCATCCTCGCCGCCCTGCTGGTGCTGGCCAGCCCCGCGGCCACCCAGACCGGGCCGGTCCTGCCGCTCTATCCGCAGGTGCGACCTGGCAGGGTCTTGACCTTCCCCGCCGACCACGGGGCGCACCCGGAATTCCGCACCGAGTGGTGGTACGTCACCGGCTGGCTGAAGACCGAAGGCGGCCAGGACTTGGGCTTCCAGGTGACCTTCTTCCGCTCGCGCCCCAGCGTCGACCAGGCCAACCCCAGCGCCTTCGCCGCCAAGCAGATCCTGTTCGCTCACGCCGCGCTGTCGGACCCCAAGCTCGGCAAGCTGCTGCACGACCAGCGCATGGCCCGCGCCGGCTTCGGCCTAGCCGAGGCGGCGGTGGGCGACGCCAACCTGATCATCGACGACTGGACGATGCGCCGCGCCGCCGACGGCCGGTTCCTGACCAAGGTCGGCGGCAAGGCCTTCACCCTCGACCTGGCCTTTCGCCCCACCCAGCCGCCCCTGGCGCAGGGGGAGGGCGGCTACAGTCGCAAGGGCCCCCAACCCAGTCAGGCCAGCCACTATTACAGCCTGCCGCAGATGGTCGTGTCGGGGACCGTGACGCGGGGCGGCAAGGCGGTGCGGGTCACCGGCTCGGCCTGGCTCGACCGCGAATGGTCCTCGACCCTGCTCGATCCCAAGGCGGTGGGCTGGGACTGGGTCGGCCTCAACCTCGACGACGGCGGCGCCCTGATGGCCTTCCAGGTCCGCGACGCGGCTGGCAAGGCGCTCTGGGCCGGCGGTTCGCTACGCGGCAAAGATGGTGCGGTGACGAGGTTCACGCCGGACATGGTGCGCTTCGGCGCTGAACGTCTCTGGCGCTCGCCCCGGACCGGAGGCCGCTATCCAGTGGAGCGCTCGTTGTCGGTGCGTCTGCCGCAGGGCGAGCGGAGGTGGATGCTGAAGCCCCTGTTCGACGACCAGGAACTCGACAGCCGCACCGCCGGGGGCCCGATCTACTGGGAAGGGGCGGTGACGACGCAGGGCGGTCGTGGGTATCTGGAGTTGACGGGGTATGTCAGCCCGATGAAGTTGTAGAAACGCGCTTGTCTACATAGCCGGCAAGACAATCCTTTCGCCGAAGCGCGCTCGAAAGAGCCGGTCGATCAAGAGAAACCAGTGGCTCTGCGGACTTGGGTCAAGCCCCTCGGCCTTCAGAACTGCAAGGGTGAACTCACTCGCTGACACGCTCTCGCGCTCGGAAATCTGCTCGATTGCCTCGGCTGGAACGCAGAATCCATGGTCAACGCAAAGCGTGTCGAAGAAGGCGTAGAGGTCGCCTCGAAGCGCCACGACTAAGCCCGCCCAGGCTCCACCAGGATCTTCACGTGCGCTTCGGGATCCCCCAGTGTCACGAACGCATCGGCCACCCGGCCTAGCCCCACCTTCCCAGTCACCACGCCGCTGACGTCGATCACGCCCTCGGCGATGTCGCGCAGGGTCTGGGCGAACTCTTCGGGGGTGTAGCCGAACACGAAGGTGAGCTCGATTTCCTTCGTAATGGCGATGGCGGGCTCGATCTTGTCGGTCTCCATACAGACCCCCGCCACCACGATCTGGGCGCCGGCGGGTGAGGCCTCGATCAGGCTCTGGACGATGCCGGGCGAGCCGACGCATTCGAAGACCACCGGCTGACCGAAACTGCCGCCCATCATCTTGATCATGCTCTGGGCCGCGCGAGCGGTCGGGACGCCGAAGCCCTCCCAGCGGGCGTGCGGGCTCTCCCTGGCCGGGTCGATGATGATGTCGGCGCCCAGCATTTCGGCCGCGGCGCGGCGGCGCGGCGAGTAGTCGGCGGCGATGACAGGGCCATGGCCGCGCGCCTTCAGCCCCGCGATCACCGCCAGGCCGACGGTGCCGCAGCCCACCACCAGGCAGACGCTGTTGGGGTCGAGCCGCGCCTTGGCCACCGCATGGGCGCCGACCGCGAAGGGCTCGGTGAGCGCCGCCTGGTCGGTGGGCAGGCCGTTGGGCACCTCCAGCAGCAGGGCTTCCGACAGGATCATCCGCTCGGCGAAACCGCCCGGTAGCTTGTTGGAGAAGCCGAGCATCTCCGCCCCGCCGGCCGGGGTCAGGGTGACGGGCAGGGAGACGATGCGGGTCCCGGCCTTCAGCGCGCCGGTCGTGCCGGGTCCGTGGTCGAGGATCTCGGCGCAGAACTCATGGCCGAACACCGTGTCGGCGCGGGGATCGAAGCCGTTGGTCATGCCGCCGCTGGCCCGGCTGGTCAGCTCTATCATGTGCTCCATGTGGTGCAGGGCGTGTAGGTCCGAGCCGCAGATGCCGCAGGCCAAGGTTTTGACCAGCACCTGGCCGCTGTCGGGCTTCAGGTCCTCGATCTCGTCGCAGACCAGGGCCTTGTTCCGCCGAATGACCGCCCGCATGTCGCTCTCCCACAAGCTGTCATCCCGGAAGACGCGCAGCGGCTATCCGGGATCCATAGACGCCGACCCCTCCGGCTTGATCTGGAGCGTATGGCTCCCGGTCTTGCTGCGCAAACCGGGATGACACCCAGAGAAGACGGCGCGTCAGCGCGACGACATCTGAGAGAAGGTGACGCCAGGGAGGGGAAGCCGCTATTTCGCGGGAGTTGCCGGGGCTGGGCATATCCCCTAACCCTCCCGGCTCGGAATCGTGAGAGCGCGACAGCGCCGTAGACGGGAGAGCCCCATGAGCCTCGCCTTCCTATTTCCCGGCCAGGGCAGCCAGGCGCTCGGCATGGGCGCCGATCTGGCGGAGGCCTTCGGGTCGGCCCGCGAGGTGTTCCAGGAGGTCGACGAGGCGCTCGGCCAAAAGCTGTTCAAGCTGATGCGCGAAGGGCCGGAGGATCAGCTCACCCTGACCGAAAACGCCCAGCCGGCCCTGATGGCCGTGTCCCTGGCGGTGATGCGCACCCTGGAGAAGGAATTCTCCATCGGGGTCGAGAAGGCCGCCTTCGTGGCCGGCCACAGCCTCGGAGAGTATTCCGCGCTCGCCGCCGCCGGGGCCATCAGCCTGGCCGACACCGCGCGCCTGCTGAAGCTGCGCGGTCAGGCCATGCAGCGGGCTGTGCCGGTGGGCGAGGGGGCCATGGCCTCCCTGATCGGGCCCAAGTCCGACGTGGCCCTGGCCGAAGCGGCGGCTGCAGCCGGCTCTGCGGTGGGCGTCTGCGTCGTGGCCAACGACAACAACAACGGCCATGTGGTGATCTCCGGCGCCAAGGCCGCCGTGGATCTGGCCATCGAGAAGGCCAAGGAGCTGGGGGCCCGCGCCATCCCGCTGAACGTCTCGGCGCCCTTCCACTGCCCGCTGATGCAACCGGCGGCCGACGAGATGGCCGAGGCCCTCGGCCGCGCCACGATCCTGGCGCCCCGCGCGCCGCTGGTCGCCAATGTCACCGCCAAGCCAACCCTCGACCCGGAAGAGATCCGCCGTCTGCTGGTGGACCAGGTCACCGGCCGGGTGCGCTGGCGCGAGAGCATGCTGTGGCTGGCCAACGACGCCGGGATCACCCGTTTCGCCGAGGCCGGATCGGGTAAGGTGCTGTCGGGCATGGCCAAGCGGATCGCGCCGGACTCCGAAGCCACGCCGCTCAACACCCCCGCCGACCTCGAAGCCTTCGCGAAGAGCCTCTGACATGTTCGATCTGACTGGAAAGACCGCCCTCGTCACCGGCGCCACGGGCGGCATCGGCGGCGCCATCGCCAGGGCCCTGCACGCGGCCGGCGCCCATGTGGTGCTGTCGGGCACCCGCGAGGCGGTGCTGGCCGACCTCGCCAAGGCGCTGGGCGAGCGCACTTCGATCGCCGCGGCCAACCTTGCCGACGCCGAATCGGTGGACGGCCTGATCGCCCGCGCCGAGGAGGCCGCCGGGAACGGTCTCGACATCCTGGTGGCCAACGCCGGCATCACCAAGGACGGCCTGCTGATGCGGATGAAGGACGAGGACTGGGAGTCCGTCCTCAAGATCAACCTGGAAAGCTATTTCCGCCTGAGCCGCGCGGCCATGCGTGGCATGATGAAGCGGCGGGCCGGCAGGATCATCGGCATCACCTCGGTGGTGGGCGTCATGGGCAATCCTGGCCAGGCCAACTATGCGGCCTCCAAGGCCGGAATGATCGGCTTTTCCAAGGCCTTGGCCCAGGAAGTGGCCACGCGCGGCATCACCGTGAACTGCGTCGCCCCGGGGTTCATCGAGAGCCCGATGACCGATGCGCTCAACGAAGCCCAGAAGGCCCAGATCCTCGGGACCATTCCCGCTGGCCGGCTGGGCCTGGGAAGCGACGTCGCGGCGGCCTGCGTTTATCTGGCCAGCGACGAGGCCGGCTACATGACGGGCCAGACGCTGCACGTGAACGGCGGCATGGCCATGATCTGACCGGTTGGCGCCGACGTGGCGATCATGCTACGGCGACGCCCGAACCGGCGAGGCGAAGGTCTCGAAGCCCAGTTCCGTTGCGGTTGACAACTCGTCGGCCGTCGCGGATGGATCAGTTTGAACAACAGGGACTTAAGCGAATGTCCGACATCCTCGAGCGCGTGCGCAAGATCGTCATCGAACACCTCGACGCCGATCCGGAGAAGGTCACCGAGAAGGCGAGTTTTATCGACGACCTGGGCGCTGACAGCCTCGACAACGTCGAACTCGTCATGGCCTTCGAAGAAGAGTTCGATATCGAAATTCCCGACGACGCGGCGGAGCATATCCAGACCGTTGGCGACGCGGTGAAGTTCATCGGTGAGCGCCTGGGCGCTTAAGCTCAGCAATCATTGAAGTTTCGGCCGCCGCGTCGCTCCCCGGAGCTCGCGGCGGTCTGCGTTTGGAGGCTCGCCCATGCGTCGTGTCGTCGTCACCGGAATCGGTCTTTTGACCCCTCTCGGCCAGGGCGTCGACTTGACCTGGGCGGCGATCCTGGCCGGAAAGTCCGGGGCCGGGCGCATCACCACCTTCGATCCGACCGAATATGCCTGCCAGGTGGCCTGCGAAGTGCCGCGGGTGGACGGCCGGGGCGGCGGCGGGCCCGATGTGGCCGGCTCCTTCGATCCGGACCTGACCATGGCCCCCAAGGACCAGCGTCGGGTCGACGACTTCATCCTCTACGCCATGGCCGCGGCCGACGAAGCGGTAAAGGATTCGGGCTGGGTCCCGGAGACCGACGAGGACAAGGAACGCACCGGGGTCATCATCGGCTCTGGGATCGGCGGCCTGGGGACCATCGAGCGCACGTCCGTCGAGCTCTTCCAGAAGGGTCCGCGGCGGATCAGCCCGTTCTTCATCCCCTCGGCCCTGATCAACCTGGCCTCGGGCCAGGTCTCGATCCGCTACGGCTTCAAGGGCCCGAACCATTCGGTGGTCACGGCCTGCGCCACCGGGGCCCACGCGGTCGGCGACGCCGCGCGGATGATCAAGTACGGCGACGCCGACGTGATGGTGGCCGGCGGGGCCGAGGCGGCGATCTGTCCGGTGGGCGTCGCGGGCTTCATCGCCTGCCGCGCCATGTCGACCAACTTCAACGCGACGCCCGAGAAGGCCAGCCGGCCCTATGACAAGGATCGCGACGGCTTCGTCATGGGCGAGGGCGCCGGCGTCCTGGTGCTGGAAGAGTACGAGCACGCCAAGGCGCGCGGGGCCAAGATCTATGCCGAGGTGCTGGGCTACGGCCTGGCTGGCGACGCCTACCACATCACCGCCCCGGCCGAGGACGGCGACGGCGGCTTCCGGGCGATGCGGGCGGCGATCAAGGACGCCGGCATCGACCCCTCGGAGATCGACTACATCAACGCCCACGGCACCTCCACGCCGCTGGGCGACGAGATCGAGCTGGGCGCCGTGGCCCGCATCCTGGGCAACGCCGCCAAGACCGTGACCATGTCCTCCACCAAGTCGGCCACCGGCCACCTGCTGGGCGCGGCCGGCGCCATCGAGGCGATCTTCTCCTGCCTGGCGATCCGCGACCAGATCGCGCCGCCGACCATCAACCTGGACAGTCCATCCGTGGTCACGGAGATCGACCTGGTTCCCAACAAGGCCAAGCCGATGGCCATCGAGGTGGTGCTTTCCAACAGCTTCGGCTTTGGCGGCACCAACGCCTCGGTGGTGTTCAAGAAGGTCTCGTGAGCCCGCGCGCCCGTCGCGGCGGCCTGTCGCCCGCGCGACGCCTGATCATCATCCTCGCCAGCGCCGCGGCCACCCTGGCCGCCGCCGTGGTGCTGTTCCTGGTCTGGGCGGTCTGGTCCTACCAGGGTCCAGGTCCGGCGGCGAAGTCCGGCGACGTCACCGTGGTCATGCTGCGCAAGGGCGCGGGCGTATCCGAGATCGCCTCGACCCTGGAGCGCGCGGGCGTAGTGCGCTCCGACGCCATCTTCGCCGCCGCGGCCCAGATCACCGGCGCGGCGCGGACGCTGAAGGCAGGCGAGTACGAGTTCAAGAGCCGCGCCTCCATGGCCAGCATCCTGGACGACATCCGCGACGGCCGCATCGTGGTCCACCAGATCACCGTGCCGGAGGGCATGACGTCCGAAGCTGTGGTCGAGGCCCTGGCCGCCAAGTCCGAGCTGACCGGCGACGCCCCGGCCCCGCCGGAGGGCTCGATCCTGCCCGAGACCTATCAGTTCGAACGCGGCGAGGACCGGGCCGCGGTGCTGAAGCGGATGATGGACGCTCGCGAGGAATTGCTGGGCCTGTTGTGGTCCAAACGCCAGCCGGGCCTGCCCATCGCCACGCCGGACGAGGCCGTGACGCTTGCCTCCATCGTCGAGAAGGAGACCGGCGTCGCCTCGGAACGGCCGAGGGTGGCGGCGGTGTTCGTCAACCGGCTGCGCGCCGGCATGCGGCTGGAGAGCGACCCGACCATCATCTACGGCCTGACCGGCGGCAAGCCGCTGGGCCGGGGCCTGCGCGCCTCGGAACTGGCCGCGCCCAACCCCTACAACACCTACCAGATCGACGGCCTGCCCCCGACGCCGATCGCCAATCCGGGCCGCGCGGCCCTGGCCGCCGTGCTGGATCCGCCGGGGTCCGACGCTCTCTTCTTCGTCGCCGATGGCACGGGCGGCCACGTCTTCGCCGCGACCTACGAAGAGCACCTGAAGAACGTCGAGCGCTGGCGCGCCATCGAACGCAAGCGCGAGGTCGAGGTGCTGAAGGACCGGGCCAAGGCCCTGAAGGAACGCTAGCCATGCCACTGAACGGAATGACCGGGTTCGGCCGGGCCGAGGGCGCGGCGGGGGACTGGAGCTGGTCGGCGGAGGCGCGCTCGGTCAACGGCCGCAACCTGGAGGTCCGGTTCCGCGGCCCGCCGGGGTTCGACACGCTGGAGCGCGTGGCGCGCGACGGGACCCAGGCCCGGTTCGCCCGCGGCCAGGTCACGATCGGCGTGCAGGCCAAGCGCAGCGAGGGCGGCGCCCAGGTCCGGATCAATCTCGACCAGATCGAGCGCTATCTGGAGGCGGGCGCCGGCCTGCTGGCGGCCGGCAAGGCCGCGCCACCGAGCCTGGACGGCCTGCTGGCCCTGCGCGGCGTCGTGGAAGCCGCCGAGACCCTGGATGATCCCGACGCCCAGGCCGCCATCGAGGCGGCCATGGCGCTCTCCATCGGGGCCGCGCTGGAAGGCCTGGCCGAGGCGCGGCGCGAGGAGGGGTTCGCGCTGACCGGCGTGCTGATCACCCTGGTGGATCGCATCGAGCTGCTGGTCCGCCAGGCGGGCGAGACGGCCGCCGGCCAGCCAGCGGCGATCAAGGCGCGCTTCGAGGCGAGAATGACAGAGCTGCTCGGCGAGGCCGCCCCGGCCGACCGCATCGTCACCGAGGCCGCCGCCATGGCCGTGAAGGCCGATGTCCGCGAGGAGCTGGACCGCCTGGCGGGCCATATCGACGGCGCGCGGACGCTGATTGCGGGGGAGGGGCCCTCGGGCCGCCGGCTGGACTTCCTGACCCAAGAGTTCATGCGCGAGGCCAACACCCTTTGTTCGAAGTCGGCGCTGTCGGCCTTGACCAATATCGGCCTCGATCTCAAGGCCACCATCGAGCAGTTTCGAGAGCAGGTGCAGAATGTCGAGTGACGGCGACGCCAAGCCCTGGGAGACCCAGCGCCGCGGCCTGCTGCTGCTGGTCTCCAGCCCGGCCGGCGCGGGTAAGACCTCGCTGTCGCGGCGGCTGGTGGCCGACCACGCCGACATGACCCTTTCGGTCTCCTGGACCACCCGAGCGGCGCGGCCGGGCGAGGAGGAGGGGCGCGAATACTTCTTCGTCGATCGCGCGGCATTCGAGGCCAAGATCGCCGAGGGCGGGTTCCTGGAATGGGCCGAGGTCAACGGCAACCTCTACGGCACCCCCGGCGCCGCCGTGATGGAGGCCCTGCTGGACGGCAAGGACGTGCTGTTCGACATCGACTGGCAGGGCGCCAAGCAGGTCGCCGAAAAGGCGCCCGACGACAGCGTCCGCGTCTTCATCCTCCCGCCCTCCTGGGAGGACCTGTCGCGCCGGCTGCACGCCCGCGCTCAGGACAGCGAGGAGGTGATCGCTCAGCGCCTCTTGCTCGGCAAGGAAGAGATCGCCCACTGGGGCCTCTACGACTACGTGATCGTGAACAAGAACTTCGACCGGGCCTATGCCGACCTCGGACACATCTACCGCGCCGAGCGGATGAAGCCCGGCCGCAATACCTGGCTGCCGGCGTTCGTCGAAGGTCTGCTCGGCGAATAGGCCGCCTCGGATAGGAAAATTACACCTTCACCGTGCAATGGACCTTCGCCTAAGCTTGGCTGTGGAGGGTCTCATGCAGAAATTGGTGTTCGCCGCGGCGCTCGCCCTGGCGACGCCGGCCCTGGCCGGGTCGCTGAGAATCACGCCGATCGCCACCATGGGCGCGCCGGTGGAATACCGACAGGGCCGGGCGGAATCCCTGTCCAGCCTGGCGCGGACCGATGTCGCCCTGATGATCGAACGCGCCGTCATCGACGAGCGGGACTTCCCGACCGTCCGCCTGGGGGTCAAGAACAATGGCCCGGTCTCGGTCAACATGGTCCCCGAGGCGGTTCAGGTGACCACCAACCAGGGCGTGGCCCTGCCGATCCTGACCCATGACGAGCTGGCCGCCGCCGTGGAGGCGGACGAGCGCAAGCGCGAGAGCCGTGCCCGCTTCGCCGCCAAGCTCGACGCCGTCGGCGCGGCCATGCGCGACCAGCCGACCCGGCCCAACCCGTCCGTCCAGGCCGGGGTCAGGGAGGCGCAGGAGGAGACCGCCGCGGTCTTGGACGCCATCGCCAACCGCGGCTTCCTGGCCCAGACCGTGCGCTCCGGCGAGGAGCACATGACCGACCTTGGCCTTGGGCCGCTGCCGAAGGGGGTGACGTCGCTCACCATCAAGGTCACCCTGGGCGAGGAGACTCATACATTCCTGCTCAACGTGGCGCGATAGGCATGCACAGCATCCGCACCGAGGCCCTGATCCCCGCCAGTCCCGATCGGGTCTACGCGGTCCTGGCCGACTTCGCGCGCTATCCCGAGTGGAATCCGCTGAACCTGGCGGCGCACGGCGAGGCGCGGCTGGGCGCGCGGGTGCCCATGGTGTTCCGCGACCTCCCGGGCAAGCCGGGGGCAGTGATCCGCCAGACCGTCCGCATCGTGGCCGCCGAACCGGGCCGCGAGCTGGCCTGGGCCGGACAGGCGCCGCTGATCTTCAAGGGCCGGCATGGCTTCCTGCTGACGTCGGAGGGCGCCGGAACCCGGCTGGTCCACACCGAAGTGCTCTCTGGCCTGCTGCCCGCCACATGGAGCGCCGAACGCATCGCCCGCGACTTCACGCCCGCCTACGAAGCCGTGAACACCGCCCTGGCCGCTCGAGTCGCGAGTCTGGGCTGAATTTGCAGTTGCGGGTCTTTCGCAACTTGCGTTTCTCGTAGAGGGTCGGGCGGCATGGCGCGAACCCTCTTCCTGGTGCTCGGACTGGTCTTCACGGCGCTCGGCGTCGTGGGCGCCTTCCTGCCGCTGCTGCCAACGACCGTGTTCCTGATCCTGGCGGCCGGCTGTTTCGCCAGGTCGTCGCCCCGGCTGGAGGCCTGGTTGATGGACCATGCGCAGTTCGGCCCGACCCTGAGGGCCTGGCGTGAGCACAGGGCCATTCCGCGGCCCGCCAAGGTGATGGCCTGCGCAGGGATGGCGCTGGGCTTCGTGGTCTTCTTCATCACGGCCCACCCGGGGGCCTGGCTGGCGCTAATCGTCGCCGCCGCGCTCGGGGCCTGCGCGGTCTTCGTGGTCTCTAGGCCGAGCGCTTCTCGATAAAAGCCTCGATCCCGTCCAGCACCCGCTCAAGTCCGAAGGCGAAGGCCCGCTCTGGATCGCCGACGGCCTCGTAGGCCTCGCCCGCCGCGGCCCCGACGCGCGCGGCTATGGGAAACTGCGCGGGATCGAACACCTTCTCCAGCAACGGCCCGCTGATCTCCCACCACTGGGCGTCGCTCAAGCCGGTGCGGCTCTCGGCCTGCATGGCCTCCACGGCGCTGCGCACGGCGCCGTGCACATAGTTGGAGATCAGGCTGATCACCTGGTCCATCTCCAGGTCCGCGAGGCCCTCGCCCTCGACGGCGCGCAGTTCGAAATCGAACTTGGCGATCATGTTGGGGCCCAGCACCGGGCGGTGCATCACCACCTGCAGCATCCAGGGATGACGGTGGTAGAGGTCCCAGTTGTCGCGCGCTACCTGCTCCAGCCGCGCGCGCCACCCGGCGCCCTCGGCATAGGTCTTGGGTGTCTCGCCATAGACCCGGTCCAGCATGACGTCGATCAACTCGGCCTTGGAGGGCACGTAGGTGTAGAGCGACATGGTGGCGACCTTTAGCCGGTCGGCGACCCGCCGCATGGAGAGCGCCGACAGACCCTCGGCGTCAGCCAGCTCGATGGCGGCGACGGCGATTTCCTCCACGCTGAGGCGCGGGCGCGGCCCGCGGCGGCGGGCGGGGACGAGACCCCAGAGCAGTTCGAGGCTGCGTCTGGGATCGCCGGCGGAGGACGAGTCGGCGGTCATGGCGTTCGACCTAAACATAGGTAACGCCGCACGTCGTACGATAACGGCGCCGTGCGAAAATCGAACCCGGAATCGCGCTAGGCCTGGGCTATGTACGAGCTGCACATCGCCAACAAGAACTACTCGTCCTGGTCGCTGCGGCCTTGGGTGCTGATGCGCGAGCTGGGTATTCCGTTCGACGAGCGCCTGACGCCCTTCGACCCCGACTCGAACTGGCAGGCCTTTCGCGGATTCTCGCCCACCGGCCTGGTCCCGGCGCTCCGGGACGGCCACCGGTCGGTCTGGGAATCCCTGGCCATCGTCGAGTACCTGGCCGAACGGCATGAGGGGGTCTGGCCGAAGGATCCCGACGCGCGGGCCTGGGCGCGCAGCGCCGCCGCCGAGATGCATGCCGGGTTTGCCGCCCTGCGCGAAGCCTGCACCATGAATGTCGGCATCCGGGTGCGGCTCGCGGAGCGGTCGCCCAAGCTCGAACAGAACCTGGCGCGCATCGACGAACTTTGGCGCGAAGGTCTCCACCGGTTCGGCGGCCCGTTCCTGGCGGGCAAGGCCTTCGGGGCCGTCGACGCCTTCTTCGCGCCGGTGGCCTTGCGCCTGAAGACCTATGGCCTGACCCTGTCGGGACCGGCCGAGGCTTACGCCGGGCGACTGTTGGCTCTACCCTCGATGCAGGCGTGGCAGGCCGCCGCCCTGGCCGAGACCTGGCGCGAGCCCGGTCACGAGGCCGAAGCGCGGGCGTGCGGCGAATGGCTGGAAGACCTGAGGGCGAGCGGAGGCGACCATGGCTGAACCCAAGGGCAAGCGGGACTTCCGCGACAATCCCCGCATCGACATCCGCGAGCGCCACGAGGTGGCGTTCTGGGCCAAGCGCTGGGGCGTGACGGCCGAGCAGATCGCCGCGGCCCACAAGAAGGTCGGCCACAACGTCAAGGACATCGCCACAGAGCTGGGCAAGCGCCGGTGAGGCTGCTGGGCCTGCCCGGGCGCAAGGCCTCGACCCTCACGCAGATGACCGATCTGGTCGAACGGTTGGCCGGCGGACAGGCTGCGGTTCGGTCCTATGGATTCTGGGGCGGCGCGGATGTCCCCGATCCCGACGTCGGACCCGAGGTGTTGGCGGTCGCCGACAGCGGAGCCGAGCTTCTGGTCTGCAAGTCCATCGGCACGCTGATCGCCATGCTCGCCCGCGAGCGCCACGGGTTCATCGCCAAGTCCTACGTCTTCATCGGCTCACCCCTGCGCCGGTTCGAAGCCGAGGGTCTGACCGACATCCTGCGTCGCCAGGCGCACGCGGCGCCAACGCTCTTCATCCAGCAGACGGCGGACTTCAACGGAGCCTACGCCGACTTGGCCGCGGCGGTCGGCGCCGCACCCTTCGCGACGATGGCTGAGGTCCCGGGGGACGACCACCTCTATTCCGACACAATGCGCCTGGCGCAGATCATCGAGGCCTGGCGCGCCTCTGCGCCTGCCTAGGCGCCCCGCATGGACCTGCCGATCCTCACCGACCCGTTCTTCTATCTAGTCGCCATCCCGGCGGTGATCCTGCTGGGCCTGGCCAAGGGCGGGTTCTCCGGCATGGGGGTGATCGCCGTGCCGCTGATGGCGCTGGCGATCTCGCCGGTGCTGGCGGCCTCCATCACCCTGCCGATCCTGATCGTCCAGGACGTGGTCAGCGTTTCGGCCTTTCGGAAGACCTGGGACAAGGGGGTGCTGCTGCTGATGCTGCCCAGCGCCGCGATCGGGATCGGCCTGGGCTACGCGCTCGCGGCCTTCGTGCGGCCCGGGGCGGTGGAACTGGCGGTCGGCGCGATCGCCGTGGTCTTCTCCCTCCAACGCCTATGGTTGGATCGAGCCGGCGCGCCGGTCGCAGATCCGCGGCGCGAACGCGTTCCCTGGCGGGGGGTGCTGGCCGGGATCACGGCGGGCTTCACCAGTCAGCTTGCCCACGCGGGCGGACCGCCGTTCCAGATCTATGTCATGCCCAAACGGCTGCCGCGCGACGTGTTCGTCGGCACCAGCGCCATCTTCTTCGCCGTGGTGAACTGGATGAAGGTCCCAGCCTACTGGGCGCTCGGCCAGTTCACACCGCAGGCCTTGAGCACGGCTCTCGTCCTGCTGCCCCTAGCCATCGCCTCGACCTGGGCGGGGGTCTGGCTGGTGCGACGGATTCCGGCCGAGCGGTTTTACCAGATCGTCTATAGCCTGTTGGTGGTGGTCGGAGCCAAGCTGGCCTGGGATGGGGCCTCGGCGCTGACGTGGGGCATGTCATGATCATCAAGGTGCTGGGGGCCGTGCTGTGTGGCGTCGGCCTCACCTGGATCCTGCAAGGGGTCGGCGTCCTGCCAGGTAGCTTCATGACCGGCCAGATCGTGTGGGCCGCCATCGGTGGCGTCGCCCTGATCGCGGGTCTGGTGATGCTCACGATCGGCCGGCGAGGCCAGCGTCGTAGCGGGTCGGACGACGGCGGCGGCGACTAGGCGCGCCAGGCGTCCGCCAACGCCAGGAATCCTTCCACGGAGATGGTCTCGGCCCGCGCCTCGGGCGCGATGTCGACCTTCAAGCACAGGGCTTCTCCTCCCAGCACCTTGAGGCTGGAGCGCAGCATCTTGCGGCGCTGGCCGAAGGCCGCCGCGGTGATGGTCTGCAGGGCGGCGAGCCGCTCCGGCGACGGGCGGTCGGCGCGGGGCGTCAAGTGGACCACAGCCGAGGACACCTTGGGCGGCGGGGTGAAGGCGCGGGGCCCGACATCCATCACCAGGGCCGCATTGGCCGTGGTCTGCGCCAGCACGGCCAGCCGGCCATAGGCGTCGTCGCCGGGCTGGGCGACGATCCGTTCAGCCACTTCCTTCTGGAACATCAAGGTCATGGAGGCGGGTGTGAACGTGCCCGTCAGCCACTTGATCAACAGCGCCGTGCCGACGTTGTAGGGCAGGTTGGAGACCACGTGGGCCGGGGCGCCGGCCGCCAGGGCGCCCTCGTCGGCGCCGAGCGCGTCCTCCACCCGGATGGCCAGGGCGCCGTCGGCCGCCGTCGCCAGCTCCTCCAGCAGGGGTAGGAAGCGCGGATCCTTCTCGATGGCGGTCACCCGTGCGCCGGTTTCCAACAGAGCCCGCGTCAGGCCGCCGGGGCCGGGTCCGACCTCGATCACATGGTCGCCATCGCCGACCTGGGCCAGCCGGGCGATCTTACGCGTGATGTTGAGGTCCAGCAGGAAGTGCTGGCCGAAGCTCTTCTTGGCCATCAGGCCGTGCTCGGCCAGGGTCTCGCGGAGCGGGGGGAGGTCAGCCAGGGGGTGTGTCACGCCTCTCCCTAGCACCGGAATATCAAGTCCTTAAGCCCCGCTTCACCCTGGGAATCTATACTGGGGCCAGGATCAACCTGGCGGGTCTCTCGTGACGATCGCACCGATCTCGGGCGTATCGCTGCCCAACCTGACCATTCCGGTGACGCCGGTCCGCGCCGTCGCCGCGACCGTGCACGCCAATACGCCGCTGCCGGAACTCAATCCCGCCCAGATCCAGGCCCTGGCCGTGGCCGAGGTGACGCGGGGCGCCGCGGTGCGGCAGGGTGGCCTGGCGCCGTTGATCGCCGACCTCTCCCAGGCCGCCCAGGACCAGGCGCTGCCGAGCCCGGTGCGCGAGGCCGCCGTCCGGGTCCTGGCCCACGCCCCGCCGCTCGCCAGCAATGTCACCGGGCCCGACGTGGCCAAGGCCATGGCCCGCTCGGGCCTGTTCCTCGAGGCCAAACTGGCCGCCGCGCCGCTGGCCTCTCCCGTGGGCCATGATCTCAAGGCCGGCCTACTGATGTTGCGCCAGGCCCTGTCGACCTGGCTCGCCGCCGCGCCGGGCTCTCAGGGCCCCAGGTCCGCCGCCGTGCCGCCGCCGCCCTTTCGGGCCGGCGGAACCCGCGCCCAGGCCCCGGCCGTCAGCAAGCTGTCGCCGGGCGGACCGCCCCTGGTCATGGGTCAGGAACTGGCCCGCGAGACAGAGGCGGCCCTGGGCCGGGTGGAACTGCTGCAGATTGCTTCGCTGCCGGCCGAGACCGGCCCCGAGGCCCAGGTCACCCGCTGGATGTTCGAGATGCCCTTCGTCACGCCGCAGGGCGCGAGCGTCGCCCAGTTCGAGGTGACCCGCGACGGCCGCGGCGATGGCGGCGAACTCGAACCGGTCTGGCGGGCGGCCTTCTCCCTGGACGCCGAGCCCCTGGGCCCGATCCACGCCCGCGTCAGTCTCGCCGGAGCCCAGGCCGGCGTCAGTCTGTGGGCCGAGCGCGCGGAGGGCCTGGACCGCCTGCGCGCCGACCAGGGCCTGCTCAGCGCCGCCCTGGCCGCCGTCCAACTGCGCGCCGAGATCGCCGTGCACGCCGGCGCCCCGCCCAGCCGCGCGCCGGAAGCCGGCCATCTGGTGGACCAGACGTCATGAACCGGCCGCTCAAGGACCGGCTGGCTGTGGCGCTCAAATACGAGGGGCAGGGGGCGCCGACCGTAGTCGCCACGGGCCGGGGCCTGATCGGCCAGCGGATCGTCGAGACCGCCCAGGCCCACGGCGTGCCCATCGAGCGCAATGCGCCGCTCGCCCAGGCGCTCTCCACCATCGAGCTGGAGACCGAGATTCCCGAGCGTCTGTACGTGGCGGTCGCCGAAATCCTGGCCTTCGTCCTGCGCGCCGCCGAGGACCGGCGCTAGCCGACCTCCACGACCTCGACCTCGGCGCCGGCCACCACGGCGGTGTCGCCCACCGACTTGCCCAGCAGGGCTTGGGCGAGCGGCGAGATGTAGGACACCGAGCCCTTGGCGGGATCGGCCTCGTCCTCGCCGACAATGGCGTAGGTCTGGCGGCGGCCGTCCTCGCGCTCGAAGGTCACCTTGCGGCCGAACTGAACGGTGTCGCTGGCCGGATCGGGCTCAACCAGCTGGGCATTGCCGCGGCGGGCGGAATAGTAGCGCAGGTCGCGTGTGGCCCGCGCCATGGCCGTGCGGTCGGCCTGGACCTCGCCCCCGGCCTGGGCGGCGGAATAGGCGGCGCGCGCGGCGGCCAGAGCCTTGTCGATGGCGGCCAGGCCCTTGGCCGTGACCAGGTTCGGATGTGGCGAGATGGGACGGTCGGGCAGGTCCGCCGCGGCCGCCTCGTGATCGCCTTCCTTGGTGAAGGCGACGCTCATCGTAACGTCCGTCCCATGGCCAAGTCTCCTCCGCGTTCACCTCTATATGGGAACGCGGACGATCTGGCGTGGTTCGAAAAATCAGCCGGCCAGCGACTCGACCCAGGTCGCAATCGCCATCCAGCCTGCCGTGCCCGCGAAGACCAACGGCACGATCTCCTGCAGCAGGACGGCGGCCCCACCCCAGACATAGACGGGGTGCGGTCGCCCGCGCGTGCGCCAGTCGTAGACCATGGCCGCGATCACCAGCAGGTTTACGAAGATGCTCGGCGCGATGGTGACCTGCACCGGCGGAGGCCCGACCGCGCCGGGCGGCGCAAGCAGGACCATGAACACGCGGGCGCTGGCCGCCTGCATCAGCGGGATCATGGCCAGCAGCATCAGCCGCTTGTGTACGTCCGCTCGCCGGTTGTTGGCGATGGCGGTCCCGAACAAGCCCGCGAACAGCACCACCGCCGATAGCGAGACGATGGAGAACTGCCGCGCCTGGTCGCCCATGCCGATGGTCTCGGCGACCTTGATCGAGTTGATCGCCGCCAGCACCACGGTGAAGCACATGGCCGTGGCGAGCGCGATCCCAGCCAGGCCCCAGTTCCGGTGATCATAGGTCCGGCCCACGGCGACCAGCGAGGTCTGCGCCAGGTAGAACAGCGTCCAGGTGAAGAAGATCAACCCGTGGACGTGCAGGATCGGCGCGCCGCCGAACGTGCCCGTGGCGACCTTGGACCAGTAGGTCGGGATGAAACCCCCGAAGGCGATGACGACGAACACCGCCGCCATGCCCACATAGAACCAGCGTGTCTCGGCGCGCTCCGCGCCCATTGTCGTCGCAACCATGCAAAACCCCCATTCGCATATCCGCGGTGGGGGAATGTTGCCACGGGCTAAGGCGTGTTCCCAGTAGCAGTTGTTAGGTTTTAGCGGGTCAGCCGCCGCCGGTTGGCGCGGATCTTCCGGCGGTAGTGGGTGACGGCGCGCGCCGGCGCCAGGTGGCCCGTGCCCGACATGAGCGCGAGCGCCATGTCCGACTGCAGCGCCATCATGGACTCGGTCTTCTCCGAGATCATCAGGGCGGTCTCCTTGACCGCCGCCTCACCGCCGAAGGCGAGCTTGTTCAGCCGCAGGGCGATGACCTGCTGGGCCTCCAGGCCCATCTGCCAGGCGGAGAGCGAGAGGGAGAGCCACTGGGGGCTGCGTGTCATATGTGGGTTTCCAAGGGCGCGCAGATGCAACGCCGCATCTGATCAATGGCTGCGCCGGGGTTGCAGATCAAGCGCCCAGGCGCTGCCGCGTCCAATCGTCCACCACCCGCTCCAGCACCGCCAGCGGCATGGCGCCCCCCAGGAGCACCAGGTCGTGGAAGGCTTTCAGATCGAACTTCGCCCCCAGGGCCGTGTGGGCCTTGGTCCGCAGGCGGTCGAACTCCGTGTGGCCGATCTTGTAGCCGCAGGCCTGACCGGGCCACACCACATAGCGGTCGATTTCGTTCTCCGCGGCGCCCACCGGTAGGCCGACGGTTTCGATCATATAGGTCACGGCCTTCTCACGACTCCAGCCCTGGGAGTGCATGCCGGTATCCAGGACGATCCGCGCGGCGCGATAGAGGAAGGACTGCAGGTAGCCGATCCTGCCGGCCGGATAGGCGTCGTACATTCCAAGCTCGTCACCGAGCTGTTCGGCATAGAGGCCCCAGCCCTCGCCATAGGCGGTGAAGCCCATGGTCTTCAGCAGCAGGGGCGCGCCCGGCGCCTCCAGCAGCACCGCGCCTTGGAACAGGTGGCCCGGGACGCTCTCGTGGTAGGTCAGGCTGTTCAATGACCATTTCGGCCAGTCCGCCGTGTCGCGCAGGTTGATGTAGAAGGTCCCCGGCCTCGAGCCGTCCAGGGTCCCGCCCTCGGCATAGCCGCGCGGCGCTCCTAGCTCGATGGCCGGCGGGACCCGGCGGATTTCCATACCGGCCTTGGGCAGGGTGGCGAACACCTGCGGCGTGCGGGCCCGAACGGCTTCCATGGTGCGGTTGAGGTCGGCCAGCAGCGTCGCGCGGCCGGCCTCGGTATTGGGATAGAGCTGGCTGGGATCCTTGCCGAAGGCGGTGAGCCGGGCGCCCACCGAGCCCTGGGTCAAGCCCTGGGCCCGCAGCAGGACGTCGGCCCGGGCCGACAGCTCGGCCACCTGGGCCAGGCCGACCTTGTGCGCCTCGGGCGGCGTCAGGTTGGTGGTGGTGTGGTAGCGCAGGCCGAGATCGTAATAGCGCCGGCCGTCGGGCAGGCGGCTCACCCCGACCTCGTGGACGGCGATGCGGCGATGTTCGGTCAGCAGGGCGATCTGGTCGGCGAGCGCGCTCGCCAGCGGTCCGTCGACGATGGTCGCGGCCTTGGCGGCCCAATCGGCGCCGAGGCCCTTTTCAGCAGCTCTGCGACCCAGGGAGGCGGCCAGGCCCGAGCCCTCGCCCTTCTGGGCGGCCAGGGACCGAAGCTGGGTCAGCGCCTTGTCCAGCACGAAGTCGGGCGGGACGACGCCCATGGCCGCGTCGGCGCGCAGGCGGCCGTTCTCGTCGCGGACATTCTGGGCGAAGACCGTCAGGCGGGAGAGGTAGGCCTCGGCGTCGGCCTTGGACTCGATGAAGTGCTTGGAGTCCAGGAAGTCGGGGATCTTCTGATAGGCGCCGGTGAGCTGACTGACCACGTAGGGCACGGGATAGTCGTAGGAATCGACCCCGCCATAGGGGAAGGCGGCGGCCTCGGCGTCGCGGTCGGCCAGCCAGGCCACGGTGTCGTACCGGCTCGCATCGAGCCCGGTCAGCGCCTTGCGGTCGATGGCGGCGAGCTTGGGCCGCGCGTCGATCATCGGCTGGAAGACGTTCATACGCGCGCTGGGCGAGCGGTCGTCCAGTTTCGATTTCAGGCCCGATCGCGGCCCAGTGTCGAAGCCCAGGCCCGAGGCCGTGGTTGGCGAGGTCCGCAGGATCGATTCGAAGATCTCGTCATAGAGCGCCCTGGCCCTGGCGGCTGCCGGGTTCGTCTCGGCGCGGGCGGTGTTGGAGGCGGCCAGTGAGGCGATGGCGCCCGCGAGGACGTGGCGGCGATTGAGCATGGGAGATCCCTCGGCTGCGAACCGGGGGAAGAGGCCACGGCGACGGTTGCTGGGCAAGCGCCCTCAACAGGCCGCAATCGGGAGCGACCTTCACCGTCAAGGAGACTGTCCATGTCCGCTTATGCGCCACCCTTGATCTCGGCCCTGCTGCTGGCGCTCTGCGCCGCCCCCGCGATGGCGGAAGAGGCGATCTCCACGGCCGGCGCCGCCGCGCCGCCCAGCGCCGCGGCCGACACCGCCGCCCAGATCGACCGCTGGATCGCCGAGGCGCCTCAGCCTGTCGACGAGCCGACCGTCGATCAGCGTCGCCGTATCCATGGCGAGGTCGGCGTCGCGGTCGGGACCGGTGGCTATCGCAGCGGCTATCTGGTCAGCGTCATGCCGCTCGGCGAGACGGGCAGCCTCACCCTGGCGATCAGCCAAACCAAGAATGCTCGAGGCCACTACTACGACCATGGCTTAGGGGCGGTCGGACCGCGACCGCTGCTGGCGCCGCTGGACTAGGCTTCGCGGCGGGTGGCGATCTCGTCGGCCATGCGGATGGCGGCGACCAGGCTGTCGGGCCGGGCGTAGCCGCGGCCGGCGATGTCGAAGGCCGTGCCGTGGTCGGGCGAGGTCCGCACGATGGGCAAGCCCAGCGTCACGTTCACCCCACCCCAGAAGTCCAGCATCTTGACCGGGATCAGGGCCTGGTCGTGATACATGCAGACCGCCGCGTCGTAGCGGGCGCGGGCGGCTTCGTGGAACAGGCTGTCGGCGGGCGTGGGGCCGACGGCGTCGACCCCGAGTTCGCGCAGCGTGCGGACCGCCGGTGCGACGATCTCAATCTCCTCGCGACCGATGGCGCCGTCTTCGCCCGCATGGGGGTTGAAGCCAGCCACCGCCAGGCGAGGCGCGGCGATCCCGAAATCGCTGCGCAGGGCCTGGGCAGTCACCAGTCCGGCGTTGACGACCTTCTCGATTGTGAGCTTGGCCCCGACCTGGGCGAGCGGCTCATGCACCGTGACCAGGCTGGTGCGCAGGCCATCCACGGCCAGCATCATGACCGGGCCCCTGGCGCCGTCGAAACCGGCGCTGGCGGTCAGTTCGCCCAGGAATTCAGTGTGGCCGGCGAACGGGAAGCCCGCCTCGTAGAGCGGCGCCTTGGCGATCGGGGCGGTGACTAGGCCGCGCACGGCGCCCGACAGGGCCAGGCCCACCCCGGTCTCGATCCACTGGATGATGGCGCGGGCGGCGGTGGCGGAGGGTTGGCCGGCCACCACGGGGCTGCGCAGCGGCAGGTCGATCACGGGCAGGGCCTCGGAGAACACCCGGCCGCCCTCGTTCGGCGTAGTGACGCGGCGGACCACGGTGGCGCCGGAGGCCGAGGCCAGGGATTGGTAGTCTCCGACGACGACGAACCCCGGCCCGTCGGCCCGGAGTTGGCTCCAGGCCTTGACGATGATCTCCGGGCCGATCCCGGCGGGATCGCCCAGGGTCAGCGCGAGAGGTCCGTTCTTCACCGCGTCTCGATCGTGGCCGATGTTCTCAAGTCGCGCATATAGCGCCTGGCGATCATACTCAGTTGCTGTCCGAACAGTCGACTTTCGATCTGCTCGCTGGTCGCCGCGTCCGCGCCGCCGGCCCGTTTGGAGCAGACGGCCAGGATATGCAGGCCCGCCGCCGTGCGGATCGGCTCGGAGAGCTGGCCCGGCTGCAGGGTCTCGGCGGCGCTCCGGAAGGCCGGCGCCAGGTCCTTGATCTCGGCTTCGCCCAGATCCCCGGCCACCACGCCACTTACCGTGGCGGCCTTGGCCTCCAGGTCGCCGCAGCCGGTGACCTGGCCGCGCAGGGCGGTCAGGGTGGCGGTCGCCGTGCTGACCTGCGCCGCCGACGCGTCCTGTGGCAGGGCCAGGGCGGCCTGCTTCAGGTTGACGACGGCCGCGCCCGCGCCTGAACGCTTGTCGCGTAGATAGATGATGTAGACCCCGTCGCGCACCTGGATGGCGCGGGAGAGTTGGCCTGGACGCATCTGCTCCAGGGCGGCTTCCACCTCGGGGGCCATCTCGCCGGCCGCGACCCAGCCGGCGTCGCCTCCGGCGGCGGCCGTGGCCGAGGCGGAGAACTGGCGGGCCACGGCCTGGAACGGCGCGCCCTGCTGCATCTGGGCGATGAGCTGGGTCGCCCCGGTCATCGCCGTCTCCATTCCGCCCACACGGTTGGCGTCGAGGAAGACCTCGCTGATCTGGTACTGCGGCTTGGAGGCCGAGGCCGCCAGGCGCTGCTGCTGGGCCTTGACCTGGTCCTCGCCGATGCGCAGGCGCGAGCCGTAGCGACCGCGGATCCAGCGCTGCCAACTGGTCTGCGCCCGAATCTGCTCCTTCAGGGTGCCGATCCCGATCCCCTGGGCCTCCAGGGAGGCGATGAACTGCTCGGTGGGGACGTTGTTATTCTTCGCCATGTCGGCGATCTCAGCGTTGAGCTCGGCCTCGTCGGCGACGATCTCGATCTTCTGGTCCTTCTCCTGGCGCCGCAGCTCCTGGATCTGGAGTCGTTCGTCGACCAAGGAAATCAGCGCTTCGCGTTGGAATTGCTGGATATTCTGCTCGGTCGGCTGGATGCCGGATGTGGCGATCAGCAACCGCATGCGCTGGGCCAGGTCGTAGGTCGAGATGATGTCGTCATTGACCACGGCGGCCACGGACTCGCTGAGGCCCTGGGGGGGCGCCGGACGCGGCGCTTCGACGGCCGGCGGCGCGGCGGGCGCGGGGGTCTGGGCCCAGGTGATCGGCGGAGCGCCGACTGCGGCCAGGACGGCCGCCAAGGCGACGCCGCGCGCCGCGAGGCCCGTGACTTTACGCGCGCGGATCATGGGTGAGGTCTTCCTTAGCGTAGCGCCGTAGCGTGCGGCCTCATGGCCGCGGTTATCAGTTGCCATATTACTGTTCGCCTAGTGTGGCGAGGGTTAGGCGGAAGGTGAAGGACTCGGATGGGCCCAGGCGGCCCAGGATCGTGTCTTCCCGGCGATAGATAAAGTCGAGCCGGGTGCATTCATCGCGATAGACCACGCCCAGATCGCGGATCACCCAGGCCTTCTGCACGAGGTCGCGGTTGCCGTAGGCGGTTAGGCCCCAGTGCTTGCTCAGATAGACCTCGCCGCCCAGGTCCAGGTTCTCCACCTTGAGCCCGTTGGGATCGGCGCGGTCGCGCAGATAGCGGACATAGCCGTGGCCCCACTTGGAATTGACGTTGGCGCCGGTCTCGGCGCGGGCGATGTGGAGGTCGTCGGCGTCGAAGCGGGCGCGGCCGAAGAAGGACAGGCCGCGCAGGGGTTCGGCGGTGGCCGAGACGATCCAGTCCGAGGCCTTTGGCCGCAGGCCGCTCTGGGCGCTGAACACCTCGTTCCGCTCCGTCCGTAGGGAGCGGCCGACCAGGATGCTGGCGCGGCGCCGGTCGTCCCAGAACACCGAGGCCCGGCCGCCGACATTGGCCCGCAACCCGTCCTCATAGAGGTCGTAGCCGGGGAATTTGTTGGCGCGGAACAGGTTGGTTTCGTCGAACTCGAAGGCGATGGAGTCTTCGTTCAGATAGACCGGCTGCCCCAGGGCGTTGCGGCCCAGTTCGATCTGCTTCAGGTCCGGCGACAGGGCGATCTGAGCGATCGGCTCAAGAATGACCGACAAGTCTTTGAAGCGACGAATAAAAGGCCAGGATATATCGGCGCCGGCCACGGCAAGGCCGCGCGACAGGGTCTTGGATCTCGGCCCCACCCCGACTACGCCGACGAAGTTGTCGTCGAGGCTATAGGCGTCGAAGCGGGCCTGGACATAGGGCGCGATCCGCAGGCCGGCGGTGGAGGTGTAGACGCTCCGCCAGTCGACCTCGCCGGTGGCGCGGCGGCTGTCGAGGCCGTCGAGGCGTAGTGGCGGGGCGTTCAGCGGCGACTGCTCGCGGGTGAGGGCCACGGCGCTGGCCCGGAACCGCAGGCGACCGCCGGCGACCTTGCCGTCCGGCTCCCAGCGGGACTCGATCAGCGGACCGACGATGGGGAAGGTCCGCTCGTTGTCGCCCGGCCGCAGGCCCTGGATGGTGAAGGCGGCGGCGGAGAAGTACGAGTTCTGGGTCTCGCGCGTCGTGTAGAGCTGCGAGATCAGCCGCCGGTCATCGGCCACGTAGGGGCCGCGGTTCTCGTAGACGCCGCCGATCTCGTACTTGTCGAACAGCAGGTCGTCGGAGGTCCGCTCGGCGGTGAAGCCCCAGCGCCACTTGTCGTTGATGGCGAAGGCGCCGGACGCCAGGACGTAGCTGCGCGAGGTCGCGTCGCCGAACGGGTCGCCCTTGCTGTCGAAGTCCTCGTCATAGGTGTAGCCGAAGCGAGCATCGAGGGCGCCGGAGTAGAAGCGCTTGCGATATTGGCCATTAATGAAAGGGGTAACTTTCGTGTTGATTTGAGGACTTATCGTCAAATCCGAATGTGGCGACAGAACGAGCAGATAGGGTTGTTCGTACGACAGGCCGCGGCGGTCGGAGGCCGAGATCTCGGGCGGCAGCAGGCCGGACTTGCGGACCGCCTCGGGGTCCGGGTGCCAGAACACCGGCAGGTAGACCAGCGGCACCCCGAAGATCTGGATGACGGCGTTGCGATAGTAGACGAGCTGGCGGTCCTTGTCCTGGACCACCCGTTCGGCCTTGATCGACCAGGTCGGGGTCTTCGGCTTGGTCCCGTCCGGGGCGCAGATCTCGCAGGGCGTGTAGATCGCGCGGTTCAGCTCGTTGATGCGGTCGGACCGCCGCACGGCGCTGGCCGCGGCAATCTTGACGTTCTTCGGCATGCGGGCGGCGAAGCCGGTGGCGACCCCGGCCTTCATCTGGTCGTCCAGCACGATCTCGTCGGCGTATTCCACCGAGCCGTCGGCGTTGAGGATCGAGGTCTCGCCGCGGGCGCGCATGGTGCCCTTGGCCTCGTCATAGACCAGCTCCTGGGCGCGCAGGGTGCGGCCCTGGTAGCGGACCTCGACGTCGCCCGTGGCGGTGCTGACCTTGTTCTTGTCGTCGCGGACCACGAGGTCCGCTTCCATATAGAGCTGATCCTCGGCCAAGCCGTCGGGCGAGGGGCCGGTCTTCGGGGCCTGGGCGTGCGCCTGCGCCGAGGACAGCACCAGGAGCGCCACGCCCGCGAGCAGGCCGCGCTTGGCCGAGGCTGAACGCCTGCGCAAACTCATGAAGCCAAGGATCCCCTCAACGCGGTGTGGCCGGGCGGTGTGACCGGATGCATAACCGGGAACGCCGGCGATTCAACCATCTTCGGTGTAGCAGAGCAGGGAGAGCCCAGACAGCAGGGCGACGACCGGCGGCGCCCAGGCCGCCGCGAACAGCGGAATGATGTCGGCGTCGGCCAGGGCCCCGGAGAACTCGTTGAAGAAGAAGACGACGAAACCAAGGCCGACCCCAGCTCCCGCAAGGCCTGCCAGGCCTCCAAGCCGGGCCAGGCGCAAGGAAAAGGCGGCCGCCAGGATCGACATGGCCGCGAACAGCACCGGCGTGGCCAGGAGCTGCTGGTGCCGCAGCCGGTAGCCGCCCGCCGAGAAACCGGCCTGCTCGGTCATGCGGATCGCCGCCGGCAGCCGCCAGAAGGCGACCGACTCAGGTGCGGCGAACCGCTCCATGGCTGATTCGGCGTCGAGGGTTGAGCGGATGGACAGTGAGTCGGAGCGTACTGAGTTCTCGCCGGCCGAGGCCTCGCGCACGTCAGTGAGCCGCCAGTAGCCCGGCAGCAGGCGCGCCTCGGCCGCCTCCAGCCGGCGTTTGAACGCCGGGACGCCGCGCTTGTCCTTCTGATAGACGAAGATCGACACCGCCTTCAGCCGCACCACGCCCTCGACCGTGTCGCGGGCCTTGGCGTGGATCACCATCTGGGTCCGCTCGTCGCCCTGACGCAGCCACACCTCCTGGGGCGCGTCGGTCAGATAGTTCTCCATCAGGTCGGCGCGGTCGGATTCGTATCGGGCGCTGAAGGCCGCGGCGAGTGGGTTGAACACCGTCACCGTGATGACGCCGATCACGAACGCCGCTCCCGCCGAGGGCAGGATGAAGCGCCAGGCCGAAACGCCCGCCGCGCGCATGGCCACCAGCTCGGAGCGGCGGTTCAGGCCCACATAGGCGGCGATCCCGCCGAACAGGAAGACGAACGGCGCCAGCAGCAGGATGGTGGCCGGCGCCTGCAGCAGGGTCAGGCCGAAGAGCTGGGCGACCCCGACATCGGCCCGCACCGCCACCTCCCGCGACAGGTTTACGAACGACACGAGCAGGATCACCGCCGAGATGACCGCCAGGGCCGCGCCGACGCCCGCCAGGGTGCGTCCCATCACATAGCGTTCGAGGCGGCCCAGCCCGATCATGCCGCCGCTCCCGCGCGACGGGAGATGCGCGCCGGCTTCAGCTGCATGTCGATGAACCGCGAGACCTTCTGGCGGAAGATGCTGCGCAGGGCGAAGTAGGTCGCCGCCACCGGCACCAGGTATTGGAGGAGGTTGAGCCAGGCCTCGGACTCGGCGCCCGCCTGGACCACGAAGCCCAGGATCCGCACGGTGACGGCCGCCGCGCCGACGATGGCGATCCGCCGGCCATATCCCATGCGCGAGAAGCCGCCGCCGATGATCGCCGACAGGGCCATGGCCATGAGCGCGATGTTATAGAGCGGACTCGCCAGGCGGTTATGGCCCTCGGCCAGCAGCTTCAGCCGGTTGCGCTTCTCCCAGTCCTGCTCGAGGTCGGGGAACAGCAGCTCGTGCAGATAACGGTCGGAGGGCTTGTAGTGGATCATCTCGCCGGTCGCCATGAACGGTGAGAGGTCGAAGATGTACTCGTCGAAGGACAGGTAGTTCAGCACTCCGGCTTCGCTGAACTCCTGGTTGGAACCCTTCTGCATGACCAGGACGGGCCGCTCGCCGCGCTTGGCCAGCCGGCCGGTGTCGGCGGTGTAGGTCGACGCGTCGCCGTCGTCCTTTTCCTGGTGGATGAACAGGTTGTGGATCAGGCCGGTCCCGTCGACGGACTGGGCGTAGACGGTCAGGCCGGGGGCAGGGGCGGTGAACTCGCCCTCGCGGATCAGGGTGGAGGCCAGGTCCGTGCGCACGTTGAACAGGGTCTGGCGCATCTCCCGCGAGGCGGCTGGCTGGATCCAGAGGTTCATGACCAGGGCCAGGACCATGATGATCGAAGCCAGCCGCAGGGCCGGTGAGATCACCCGCCAGCGGCTCATGCCGCCGGCGAAGCAGACGACGATCTCCTGCTCGGTGTGCAGCCGGTTCAGCGCCACCAGGCCCGCCACGAACACCGCGATCGGCAGCACCATGTTGAGAAGCTGGGGTAGGGCCAGCACCGTCACCTTGGCGAAGACCAGGGCGCTCTGCCGTTGGCTGACGATGATGTCGAGCGCCGACAGGCTCTGGCTCAGCAGGGCGACAGCCGTCAGCGCCGCCGTGGCCAGCACGGTCGGTCCCAGGAGCTGGCGGAACAGATAGCGGTCGATCAGCGGCATTGAAGAAATGTAGGTTTCTGGGGGGATTTTGCGCGCCCCCACGCGGAAGCTGTTCTAAATCATGCGTCGCCGCGCCACACAACCGCCGCAGGGACGGTCACGGTTGCTGGCTCGCGCGGCGCACGCCCGCATTGTCTGGAGTTTGAGGGACTTATGGAGATCGAGTTCGTCGCGGCCCAAGCCGCTTTGGCTGACAAGACGGCCCTCGCCGTCATCGTGTTCGAGGGTGACGTCCTGGCCGGCGCGGCCGGCGAACTCGACGCCCAGGCGGGCGGCGCGCTGGGACGCGCCGTCGCCGGCGGCCGGTTCACCGGCGCCAAGGGCCAGGTGCTCGACGTCCACGGCGCCCCGGGAGCCTCGCCGCGCATCGTGCTGGTGGGCGCGGGCAAGGCCGACGCCTTCGATGACCTGGCGGTGGAGAACGCCGCGGCCAGCGCCTATGGCGCCGTGAAGGCCTCGGGCCTGACCGTCCTGCGCCTGCGCCTGCCGAAGGACGGCGCCCATACGGCCGCCCAAGCGGCGCTTGGCGTGCGCCTGGCCGCCTACCGCTTCGACCGCTACCGCACCAAGGAAGCGGCCGAGAAGAAGCCCACCGTCATCAAGACCCAGATCGTCACCGGCGAGGCTGATGCGGCCCTAGCGGCCTTCCCGCCCTATGCGGCGCTGGCCGACGCGGTGGCCTTTTCCCGCGACCTGGTCTCCGAGCCGCCGAACGTCCTCTATCCAGAGGAGTTCGCTCGACGGGTGAAGGCGCTCGAGAGCCTGGGCCTCGAGGTCGAGATCCTGGGCGAGGCCGAGATGGCCAAGCTGGGCATGGGCAGCCTGCTGGGCGTCGGCCAGGGCAGCATCCGTGAGAGCCAGCTCGCCGTCATCAAGTGGTACGGCGCCAAGAACAAGGAGGCCCAGCCCATCGCCTTCGTCGGCAAGGGCGTCTGCTTCGACACTGGCGGCATCAGCCTCAAGCCCGCCGACGGCATGGAAGACATGAAGTGGGACATGGGCGGCGCCGGCGCCGTGGCTGGTCTCATGCACGTCCTGGCCGGCCGCAAGGCCAAGGTGAACGCCATCGGCATACTGGGCCTGGTGGAGAACATGCCCGACGGCAACGCCCAGCGCCCCGGCGACGTGGTCACCTCCATGTCCGGCCAGACCATCGAGATCATCAATACCGACGCCGAGGGCCGCCTCGTCCTGGCCGACGCCATTTGGTACTGCCAGGACCGCTTCAAGCCGAAGTTCATGGTCGACCTGGCGACGCTCACCGGCGCGATCATCATCTCGCTCGGCAACGACTATGCGGGCCTGTTCTCCAACAACGACGAGCTGTCGGCCAACCTGCTGGCGGCCTCGGCCGCCGAGGGCGAACCGCTTTGGCGCATGCCGCTGCCGCCGCAGTACGACAAGAACATCGACTCGGTGATCGCCGACATGAAGAACACCGGCGGCCGGCCGGGCGGCTCGATCACCGCGGCCCTGTTCATCCAGCGCTTCGTCAACAGCGTGCCCTGGGCCCACCTCGACATCGCCTCGACCGCCTGGAAGAAGCCGTCCAGCGTCCCGACCATCCCGGAGGGCGCCACCGGCTACGGCGTGCGCCTGCTGAACCGGATGGTCGCCGACAAGTACGAGAGCTGACGGCGCGCGGGCGTGCGCCTGATCCTGGTTCATAGTCCATTGGTGGGACCTGCCTCCTGGGGCGCGGTTCCGGCCGAACTGGCGGAGCGGGGCTACGAGTCGAAGGTCGTGGCCCTGCCGGCCTGGGGCGAGATCGCCAAGCCCTACTATCCCGCGATCGCCTCGGCCGTGGCTGAGGCGATCGAGCCGGGCGACGTCCTGGTGGTCCATTCCGGAGCGGGCGGCCTGGCGGCCTCGGTCGCGGCCCTGGCGGAGACGCGCTTGGCCGGCGTGGTCTTTGTCGACGCCATACTGCCCCATCCGGGCCGCTCCTGGTTCGACACGGCCGCCACCCAGCTCGGCGAGGCGCTGCGCGCGGCGGCGGACGAGGGCATGCTGCCGCCCTGGGACCAGTGGTTCCCGCCGGGCGCAATCGCGGCCCTCTCCCCTGAAGGGCCGGTTCGCGACGCCTTCCTCGCCGAGCTCGCCCCGGCGCCTTTGGCCTATTTCGACGAACCCGCGCCGGCCTTAGCTGTGCCGCCGGCCGTGGGCTGGAGCTATCTACGACTCTCCAAGGCCTATGAAGCCGAAGCCGCCCAGGCACGGGCGCTCGGCCAGCCGACCCTGCGGCTGGAGCTTTCGCACCTGGCCATGATGACCCACGCGGACGAGGTGGTATCGTCGCTGGCGCAACTGGTTCGGAGAGCCCGCTGATGGCCACCCCTTGCGAGGTCTGGTTCTATCACCTGGAGCGTTCCGGCCTGGATCAGGTGCTGCCGGAGCTCCTGGAAAAGACCCTGGCCCGAGGCTGGAAGGCGGTGGTCCGCGCCCGCGAGCCCGAGCGGGTCGAGCACCTGGACAGCTGGCTGTGGAGCTACCGCGACGAGAGCTTCCTGCCGCACGCCCCAGCCGACGAACCGGGCGCGGCGCGCCAGCCGGTGCTGCTGACCACTGCCTTCGACAATCAGAACGCGGCGGACGCCCTGTTCCTGGTCGACGGCGCCGAGCCGGGCGAACTGGAGCCCTATGAGCGGTGCATTGTGCTGTTCGACGGGCGCGACGAGACGCAACTGGCCGTGGCGCGCAGCCAGTGGAGCGCACTCAAGGCCAAGGGCCATCCGGCCTCCTACTGGAAACAACAGGCCCGCGGCTGGGAGAAGCAGGCATGAAGACGCTCATCACCCTGCTGGCGACCGCCGGCGTCCTGGCGCTCGCCGCCTGCGCCGAACCGCCGCCGCCCGCGCCGCCGCCGCCTGCGCCAAGGCCGGCGCCCGCGCCGTCCGCGCCGCCGCCAGCGCCCGACCAGTGCGGGGCGGCCGAGGCCCAAAAGCACGTCGGCCGGTCGCGCACCGAGATCCCGGTGCCTGTGCAGCCGAACCTGCAGCGGGTGGCCTGCACCACCTGCCCGGTGACCATGGATTTCAATCCGCGGCGGCTGAACTTCCTCTACGACGCGGCGACCGGCGTCGTGAAAGAGGTGAAGTGCGGGTAGGGGATTCCTGCCTTATCGGCGCTGACAGCTCACACCCACCTTCGTCATGGCCGGGCGCAAGTCCCGGCCATCCATGAACTCCGAGTCAGCGGTTTTGTCTGCGAACCCACCGTGTATGGATCCCCGACACACGCTCCGCGCGGTCGAGGATGACGAGCCTGGGGTAGGGGGCTAGTTCGCTGGCGGCGGCGGAGCCACCGACACGAACGATCCCGCCGGTCCCGGGAACACCACCGGGCTCTCGGATCCGTCGGCGGCCACCGACGACACGCCGAAGAACCAGTCGTCGATCACCAGGCCCTTGAGCATCTCGGATGTCGCCTTCGTGTCGCGGGCCTTGGTCCATTGTGGTTCGGTGGTGCCGCGCCAGTGGACGCGGTAGCTCGCCGCGCCCGGGACCGCGGTCCAGCTCACCTTGGTGTCGGGCGAGACCGCGCCCTCGATCTTAACGCCCTCGGGCGGGGCCGGCGCGCGGGCCAGAGCGGCCATCATCATCACGTTCAGCCGGGTGACCCGGGCCAGGTAGGGGAAATCGACCCCGTCGATGGTGTCGCCATAGACTCGGCCGTTCTCCGTGCGCAGGTCCTGGTGCTGGCGATCATAGTGCTCGGCGGCCTCGGTGACGCGGATGGCCGGGAAGCCCGCGGCTAGCATCTCGACTTGGTCGCCGCCGCGCCCGAAGCGGTCGGTGCGATAGACCATCATGACGTCCAGCTTGCCCAGATCGGCGGCCTGGCGTTCGGCCAGGGCGTCGGCGAAGCGGGCGAGGTTGCGCGAGGGGCTGTCGACCTCGCCGCCATTGTAGCGGCGCTGGTTGGCTTGTTCCGGCGTTTCGACGCTCTTGGTGCCCTCGGCGAACACGCGGACCCGGTCGCGCACGGTCTCGCCGCCGGCGCCGTGGATGTTGCCGACAATGTCGTTGTTGAGATTGGCCTCGACCCGCCAGCCGCGCTGTTTGGCGAAGGCCGCCAGCACCTTGCCGCCATAGAGGCCCTGTTCCTCGCCCTCCAGGGCGGCATAGACCAGGGTCGCCGGGAAGCTGTGCTTCGACAGCACGCGGGCCGCCTCCATCACCGCGGCGACGCCCGAGCCGTCGTCATTGGCGCCCGGCGCGTCGGCCATGGCGTTCATCGGATCGCTGACCCGGCTATCGATGTGACCGGAGATGACGATCACCCGATCCGTATCGGTGGTCCCCTTCTGGATCGCCAAGATCGCGCCAATCTCGGTGGGATTGGGAACCCGGCGGCCGGTGAAGGTCTGCTTGGGCACGGCCACCTCCAGGCAGCCGCCGCAGGACTTGGAGAGGGTCTCGAACTCCGAGGCCGCCCAGCGCTCGGCCGCCCCGATGCCGCGGGTGTCGGACGCGCGGTCCGACAGGGTGTGGCGGGTGCCGAAGCCGACCAGCTTCTCGATCGTGCTCCGCAGCCGCGCCTCGCTGACGTCCTTGGCGAAGCTGGAGAGTTGAGGGTCCGGCTTCGGCGCCGCCAGGGCCGAAGTGGCGACGAGGAGAGCGGAGGCGAGGATGGCGCGCATGGCAAGGTCCCTGACTGATCCCAGGGATCAGTACGATGTGCCCGGGTGAGGCGCCTAGTGGTCCTTCTTGCGGAAGATCCGGCGCAGGGCCGCGACGCCGGCCGGGGCCAGCAGGACCAAGACCAGCAGCAGATAGACGATACGGGCTTCGTCGGGCATGGGCCGCGCCTAATGGAGTTCGTCGTTGGGAATGTTCAGCAGTTCCCCGCAAGCCTTGCAATGAACCGCGTCGATGTCGTGGCGCTGCAGTCCGCAGGCGGGGCAGGGGAAGCGCACCTTGTAGGGACGGAACAGGGCCTGGGCCAGACGCACGAACAGGGTGATGCCGGTCAGCATGGTGACGATCGAGATCACTCGGCCCCAGGTCCCGAACAGGACGATGTCGCCGAAGCCGGTGGTGGTCAGGGTGGCGATGGTGAAATAGAGCGCGTCCACATAGCCGTTGATGCCCGGATGGACGCGGGCGAAGCTCGTATAGACAAAGCCGGTCATCACGAAGATGAAGGTGACCAGCGTCGTGGCCGCCCGGGTGACGTCTTCCCATCGTGTGTCGTCATAGCGCCGGCCGATGGTCTCCCAGAAGAACTCCGAATGGACCAGGGTCCAGAGCCTTAGCACCCGCAGGAAGGCCAGGTTGAACAGCCAGAGCGGGAACAGCAGGGTCGCCAGCACGAAGAGGTCGATCCAGGTCGAAGGGCGCTTGATCCAGTCGGTCCAGCGATCCGCCGCCAGGGCCCGTCCGCCGATGTCGAGCAACAGGACGAAGGCCACCACTAGGTCGACGATCAGGAAGGCCGGCGTCTCGCGGATGAACGGCGCGACGATGAAGAACCCGATCAACAGGATATCAATGCCGATCACGCCCAGCCGGAAGCGCACGGCCTTGGGAGTCTGGCCATGATAGAGTTCACGCAGCCGCGCGCGGACGCGAGGGCCCAGGCGGCGGCGGTCTGACTTGGCGTTGGGCACGGTCGGCATAGGCTCCTAACGCCCGAACGGCCTCAAGCGTCGCTCTTGACGGCCTCATAGGCCTCGTTGGCTTCCAGCCACTCCAATTCAGCGGCGTCGAGCGCGGCCTGGGCCTGGTCGCGTCGACGGCCGAGATCGGCGGCCTTGGCGGGGTTCTGGGCGAAGACCTTGGGATCGGTGAGCGCCTTGTCGATCTCGACGAGAGCCTGGGTGGCGCGACCCAGCGCCGCCTCCGCGGCTTCGGCGCGGCGGCGGGCGGTGCCGGTGGGGACCTTGGCCTTCGGCGCGACGACCGGTTTCGGGGGCGCGACAGGCTCGGGCGCCTTGACCTGGGTTGGGGCCCGGCCGGCCTGCTTGGCGCGGTCGATGACGAACTTGGCGTAGTCGTCCATGTCTCCGTCGAAGGGCTCGATTCCGCCGTCCGCGGCCAGCCATAGGCGGTCGGCCACCAGCTCCATCAGCGAGCGGTCGTGGGTGATCAGGATCACCGCGCCCTCGTATTCGTTGAGCGCATCCAGCAGGGCGCGGCGGGAGTCGATGTCCAGGTGGTTGGTCGGTTCGTCGAGGATCAGGAGGTGGGGCCTCTCCATGGCCACCAGGTTGAGCAGCAGGCGCGCCCGTTCGCCGCCCGACAGGTTGTCCACCGTAGTGTCGACCTTCTGGTGGCCCAGGCCGTACTGCGCCAGACGCGCGCGGCGGCTTGCCTCTGAGGCCTCGGGCATCACCGTACGGATGATGTCCAGCGGGGTGTCGCTGGGATCCAGCGCCTCGATTTGGTGCTGGTGGAACCATCCCACCTTGAGCCGGGGCGAGCGCTTCAGCTCGCCGGCCTGGGGCTGCAAGGCGCCGGCGATCAGCTTGGCGAAGGTCGACTTGCCCGCGCCGTTGACGCCCAGCAGGCCGATGCGGTCGTCCAGGTCCAGCCGCAGGTTCATGTGCTTGAGGATCGGCGTCTCGTCATAGCCGGCCGCCACGCCTTCCAGGCGCAGCAGCGGCGGCGCCAGCGGCCGCTCGGGTGAGGGCAGGACGAAGGGCGCGACGTGCTCGGCCACCACCGAGGAGACCGGCGGCAGCTTCTGCAGCATCTTCAGGCGCGACTGGGCCTGGGTGGCCTTGGAGGCCTTGGCGCGGAAACGGTCGACGAAGGCCTGGAGGTGGGCGCGCTGGGCGTCGACCTTGGCCTTGTTGACCTCCTGGAGGCGCGCCTTCTCTTCGCGCTGGCGCTCGAAGCTGTCGTAGCCGCCCGCGTAGAGGGTCAGCTTGCCGTCGGCGAGATGCAGGATGTGGTCGCAGCTGTTGTTCAGAATCTCGCGGTCGTGGCTGATGATCACCGCCGTGTGCGGATATTTCTTCAGCCGGGCTTCCAGCCAGAGCGCGCCTTCCAGGTCGAGATAGTTGGTCGGTTCGTCCAGCAGCAGCAGGTCGGGCTCGGCGAACAGGGCCGCGGCCAGCGCCACGCGCATCCGCCAGCCGCCGGAGAACTCCGACATCGGCCGCGCCAGGTCGGCGTTGGAGAAGCCCAGGCCCGACAGAATCTCGGCGGCCCGCGACGGCGCGCGGTCGGCGCCGATGTCGGCCAGCCGGGCGTAGATCTCGCCCAGGTGTTCGGGCTCGGCAGTCTCCAGCTCGGCATTGAGCCGCTCGCGCTCCTCGTCGGCGGCAAGCACGGTGTCCAGCAGGGTGACCGGGGTCGCCGGATGCTCCTGGTCCACCGAGGCGATGCGCGCCGACTTGGGGTAGGCGATCTCGCCGTCGCCGGCGTGCAGCTCGTCCAGGATCAGCTTGAACAGCGTGGTCTTGCCCACGCCGTTGCGGCCCACGAGCCCCACCATGGCGCCCACGGGGAGGCTGACGCTCGCATGGTCGAAAAACCGGCGGCCCCAGGCGTCGAAAGTCAGATCATTGATTTGCAGCATGGCGAGGGCGGGGCCTTAGCAGAGGTCGCGGCCCATGGCGACCGCTGTGCTTGGCGAGGCCGCATCGTGCGGCTATAAGCCCGCCACCCCGCGCGGACCGTCCGCGTCTCCCCAATAAGAAGACAAGTCCACACAATGACCGAACGCACCTTCTCGATCATCAAGCCCGACGCGACCAAGCGGAACCTGACCGGCAAAATCAACGCGGTGATCGAGGACGCCGGCCTGCGCATCGTCGCGCAACGCCGCATCCGCATGACCGAGGCCCAGGCCAAGGCGTTCTACGAAGTCCATAAGGAGCGCCCGTTCTACGGCGAGCTGGTCGAGACCATGACCTCGGCCCCGGTGGTCGTGCAGGTGCTCGAAGGCGACAATGCCGTGGCCAAGTACCGCGAAGTCATGGGCGCCACCAATCCGGAGCAGGCCGCCGCCGGCACCATCCGCAAGCTGTTCGCGCTCAATGTCGGCGAGAATTCGGTTCATGGCTCCGACAGCCAGGACAACGCCAAGATCGAGATCGCCCAGTTCTTCACTGAAGATCAGATCGTCGGCTGAAGTTTTTCGGGAACAGGCGAAGCGTCACCGCGTTGATGAAGGGCGCGGCGCCGAGCCCCACCCGGTCCCAGCGGACCCGCCGCGATAAACAGGCCCCGTTCGGCTTCCCCGCCGGGCGGGGCTTGATTGTCTCCGGAGGAACCCATCATCCGCAAGAACCCACCGCCTGTGACCGCCGGAACCGGCGAGCTTCGTTTCCAGGGGTTCGATGGGGCCGTCGATTACGAGATCACCGGGCAGATGAAGACCCTGGCCTCGGCCTACAGCCCGCTACGCGGCCTGTTGCGCACGGCGCCCGAGACCGCCGAGGCGCTGTTCCGGGCCGGCGACGCCGCCCTGAAGCTGGACGACGGACGCGACTGCCGCATCAAGGTGCTGGCCTACAGCGCCGGCAGCGACACGGCCTATTTCGAAATCCGGGTCTGATCGGCGACTACTTCGGCCGGGTGATCTGGCTCGCCCGCAAATGCGGGGAGTGGATGCGGTCGTAGTCGCTCGGCGCCTTCAATCCCAGCGCCGCGTCCAACAGACGAAGCCCGTCCAGCCCGCGCGGCGGCGGATCGGAACTCAAGGCTTTCCAGAGGCTCAAAGCTTCTCGGCGTAGGCGTTGCTCGCGGTTCATACTCAACCCGTCCATGGTCATCGAACAGTTCCGCACCCGTGAAGTTCCATCAGAACAAGGTTGAAATTCAGTAACCTTGGATTCGATTCAGCCTTACGCGCTGGTTTGACTCACGCACGGTCACGTTTGATCTGGCCGTTTCCAAGGGCCGCGCCATGCGCTAGCTGAACCCTTGGGCGAGGAGGAAATAGGTGAGCACAGCGGCCGGCGAGAGCTTCCCTGAAATCCGCGAGGCGGTGCGCAAGCTGTGCGCCCAGTTCCCGGGCGAATACTGGCGCGCGCTCGATCGCGAGCGGACCTATCCGACCGACTTCGTCACGGCCCTGACCGAGGCGGGCTTCCTGTCGGTCCTGATACCCGAGGAGTATGGCGGCTCGGGTCTTGGCCTGTCGGCGGCCACGGCGGTGCTGGAGGAAATCCACCGCTCGGGCTGCAACGGCGGCGCCTGCCACGCCCAGATGTACACCATGGGCACGGTGCTCAAGCACGGCAGCCAAGCCCAGAAGGAAGCCTATCTCCCCAAGATCGCCACCGGCGAACTGCGCCTGCAAGCGTTCGGCGTCACCGAGCCTGGGGCCGGCACCGACACCACCCGCATCTCCACCTTCGCCAGGCGGGTCGGCGACAAGTACGTGGTCCGCGGACAAAAGATCTGGATCAGCCGGGCCGAGCATTCCGACCTCATGGTGCTGCTGGTGCGCACCACGCCGCGCGAGCAGGCCGCCCGGTCCTCCGACGGGATGAGCGTGCTGCTGGTCGACCTGCGCCAGGCGGTGGGGAACGGCCTGACCATCCGGCCGGTGCGCACCATGCTCAACCACGCCACCACCGAGCTGTTCTTCGACGATCTGGAGGTTCCGGCCGAGAACCTGGTGGGCGAGGAGGGCAAGGGCTTCCGCTACATCCTGGACGGCATGAACGCCGAGCGGATCCTGATCGCCGCCGAGTGTATCGGCGACGGCAAGTTCTTCATCGACCGCGCCAGCGCCTACGCCAAGGAGCGTCACGTATTCGGCCGCGCGATCGGCCAGAACCAGGGCGTCCAGTTCCCCATCGCCCGCGCCCACGTCCAGGTCAGCGCCGCCGAGCTGATGGTGCAGAAGGCCGCGGCCATGTTCGAGGCCGGCCAGCCCTGCGGCACGGAGGCCAATATGGCCAAACTTCTCGCTTCCGAAGCCTCCTGGTTCGCCGCCGACACCTGCCTGCAGACCCACGGCGGCTTCGGCTTCGCCGAGGAATACGACATAGAGCGGAAGTTCCGCGAGACCCGCCTCTACCAGGTGGCCCCGATCTCCACGAACCTGATCCTCAGCCACGTGGGCACCCACGTGCTGGGCATGCCCAAGAGCTTCTGAATGTACGACCTCCTGAAGGGCCTGCGGGTCGTCGAGGGTTCGGCCTTCG
>NZ_JAUYOJ010000176.1 GCF_030697925.1 Phenylobacterium sp.
CGACGCTGTTCGAAGACCAGATCTACATGCAGGCCACCATGTTCCAGCCGGTGGGCGGCATGGACCAGATCGCCGTCGGGTTCGAGCGGGCGATCAAGAGCCCGGTGATCAAGAACGCCGAGGTGCTGGAGATCCGCGACAGCCGCGGCGGGGTGGCGGTGGCCTATCGCGACCGGGTGAGCGGCGCGCGGCAGGTGGTGTCGGCGGACTTCGCCATCGTCACCATCCCGCTGAACGTGCTGGCCAAGATCGACACCAATTTCGCGCCCGACGTCAAGGCGGCGATCGCCAGCGTGCCCGGCGACTATTCCAACAAGATCGGCTTCGAGGCGCCCCGGTTCTGGGAGAAGGAGCAGATCTACGGCGGCATCTCCTTCGTGGGCGGAGAGACCAACCTGGTCTGGTATCCGTCCAACGGCCTGCACACCGAGCGCGGGATGTTGCTGGCCTGCTACGGCTCGGGCCCGCGGGCCAAGGCCTTCGCCGAGCGGCCGCTGGGCGACCAGATCGCGGTGGCCAAGAGCGTGATCGCCGGCCTGCATCCCGGCCACGAGGCCGAGCTGGAGAAACCTGTGGTGGTCAACTGGAGCAAGATACCGTTCAATCTGGGACCGTGGCCGGCATATGGCGGCCGCGGGGGGCAGGAGGGGCGCAACGAGGACCCCGCCTATGTCCTCCTCAACAAGGAGCCCAAGGGCCGCGTCTATTTTTCCGGCGCCCATCTCAGCCAGATGCCTGGCTGGCAGGAGGGCGCGGTGCTTTCTGCTCACCGGACCATCGGCTTCATCGCCAACCGGGTGGGACAAAGCGTAGCCGTGACGCCCCAGGACCGAACGAAGTCCAAGACGCCCGCCGCGGCCGCGGCCTGACCCCTCTACCGGAGACATCCATGCGCAAGACCTTCATCCCGGCCCTGATCGCCGGCCTCGCCCTGGCGGGCTTCGCCGCCCCGGCCCTGGCGCAGAACACACACATCGGGGCGCCGACCTCGGCGATCTCGTCGGCCGTCCTGGTCCCGGCCGGTTCGGAGACCCTCTATGTCAGCGGCATCACCCCGCCGGTGCTCAACGAGGGCGCGCCGGCCGGCACGCCGATGGAGTTCGGCGACACCAAGACCCAGGTGGCGGGCATCCTCAAGCGCATCGACGGCATCCTGAAGGCCCAGGGCTATTCGTTCGGCGACGTGGTGATGATGCGGGTCTTCCTGGTCGGCGACCCGGCCAAGGGCGGCAAGATGGATTTCGCCGGGATGATGGAGTCCTACAAGGAGGCCTTCGGCACGGCGACCCAGCCGAACAAGCCGGCGCGGATCACCATGCAGATCACCGGCCTGGTGATGCCGGGCATGCTGGCCGAGATCGAGGTCCAGGCCGCGCGCGCGAAGAAGTAAGCCGCGAGCGCCTGAGCGGGGCGGTCCGGTCCGGGGGGGCTGGGCCGCCCTTTCGATTCGGGGCAGGGCGATTGCATATGGCTCGGAGCCTGCGGCGCTCACCTCCTCTCCCCATGAATGGGAAGAGGAGGTGAAAGCGCCATATGCGATCGCCTATTCGATTCGGGCGTGCGACGCCCCGCAGCAGCCTCAGGCCGGGGCCGCGTCGACCTCGTAGGGCGTGGCCTTGTTCTCGGCTGACCACCGCTTCTCGGCGGGCGTGTCGGGCATTGGCGGCCGCAGGCCCTGGATCGACCAGAGGCTGAACGGGGTCTCGTCGATATGCATCTCCCACCTCAGCCCCCGGTCGGCGATGTAGGGAGCAAGAAGTTGGCCGATGGCGGCGAGGAAGCGACCCTTGAGCGCCTCGTCGCTGAACTGCCTGGCGATATGGTCCACCCAGATGCGGACGAAATCGTCGGCGGGCTCTCCCCCGACATAGAAGGACGCGCTCGGAATCTCCTGGAAGACCACGCCGACGTAGAACTTCGGAAGGGCGCGATAGACGGCGGTGATCCGCTCGGCGATCGCCTTCTTGTCCTCGTCCGAGAACGCATCCACCGGGTGGTAGAACTTCCAAAGCGGCATCATCTGGCTCCTGGCTGCGAGGCGGGCTTGACCCCAATGATGATGAGCATCATCATTGGGTCGCGTAGGTGTCAAGAGGTCGAGGCCATGCGGATCGGTCGGGAGAAGGTGCGTGAGAACCGCGAGCGGGTCGTGACCGCCGCGTCCGAACTCTTTCGCACGCATGGATTTGAGGGGGTGGCCGTGCCGGAACTGATGAAGGCCGCGGGCCTCACCCATGGCGGCTTCTACAATCACTTCGCATCGAAGGAGGCGCTGGCGCGCGAGGCGCTGGAGAGCGCCTGGGCGGCGATGGCGCAGGAGCGCGGGCGAGCCCGGGACCTGCCGCAACTGCTCCGCGGCTATCTCTCCGAGGCCGCGCGGAACGCGCCGGGCAAGGCATGCCCCGCCGCCGCGCTGGCTGGGGACGTGAGGCGTCAGTCGCCCTCGGTCCGGGCGACCTTCGCCGAGGGCCTGGACAGCATGATTGACTCCATCGAGGCGGCGCTGGGCGACGACGGCCGCCGCGCGCAGGCGGTAGGCCTCGTGGCGCGAATGGTTGGCGCGGTCATGCTGTCCCGGGCCGTGCCGGACGATCATCCGTTAGCGACGGAGCTTCTCGAGGCCAACCTCAAGGCGGCGCTTGAAGAGCTGCCGGACGGGCCCGTCGGGCGGAACTAGTTCGACGCCAGGCCCGCGCCGTGGGCGCGATAGGCGGCGCTGACCAGGGGAGCGTCAAGGCTGGCTAGGGCGTTGTCCATGGCCGCGCCATAGCAGGCGGTGTCGCGGACCGCCCGCTGATATTCGCGCAGGCTGAAGTCGGACGCGCCGCAGACGGCCAGGGCCGCGCGATCCAGGCGCTTCAGCATGAGCGCCGCGCCGGTCGTGCTGTTGAGGTCGAGACCGCCCTGGCGGGCGGCGACCGAGGCGGTGATCTCGAAGGCCGGGGCCGCCTGGACGGCGGCGGGGATGGCCAGGGTGAGCGCCAGGGCGCTGAGGATGATCTTCATGGCGTGCTCCCAAGGTTTGCCGCCGGTTGGCCGGCATTGCTTGGAAGATAGGCGTCCGATGTCCGCCGGACCACGTTCCGCGCCTTATTTTCTGGCGTATCGCGGTTATTTCCGCGGAGCGCCGCTTTCGGGCTTGGCGGCGATTTCCGAGACTAGGCGGTAGTGACGATTTAGGATTCCCTGACTGGCGCTGTTCTGATTCAACGCTTCTCTTTGGAGGGTGTGTTGGAAGGCGAGGTTCTTCGGGACGATCAGTGGGCGCGGATCGAGCCGTTCGTGCCGGGCGGTCG
>NZ_JAUYOJ010000195.1 GCF_030697925.1 Phenylobacterium sp.
GTCCAGCGCGAGCCGACGGAGGTGGCGCAGGTGCTGGAAGCCGCGGTGGGCCCGTTGCGCGAGCTGGCTCAGGCGAAGGGACTCTGGCTGCGCGTGCAAGGCGCGGCCGACGCCGGCGTGCTCGCGCTTGACGCCGCGCGCCTTCGCCAGTTGCTGTTCAGCCTCATCGCCAACGCCGTGAAGTTCACGGACAGGGGCGGCGTCGATGCGCGCGTCGCCATCCATGGCCAGGGTGATGCGACCCGCCTGCGCATTGAGATCGAGGACACCGGGGTAGGTATTTCCGAAAGCGCCAAGGACGGGCTGTTCTCGGGATTCGCTCAAATTGACGGATCGACCACCCGCCGCTTCGGGGGCACGGGTCTGGGCCTCGCCATCGCCCGTCGGCTGGCCCAACTGATGAGCGGCGAAGTGGGCTTCACGAGCCGCGAGGGGGAGGGCTCGACCTTCTGGGTCGAGATCGCAGCCCCCGCCTGCGCCGAGAAGCCCGACACCGACGACAAGGAGGCAGGCTGGCTTCAGGGATTGCGGGTGCTGGTGGTGGAGGACAATCCAACCAACCGCCTGGTCGCCACCGCCATGCTGGGTCAGCTCGGCGCCGAGGTGGTGACGGCCGAGGACGGGGCGCAAGGTGTCGAGGCCGCGTCGCGTGAGGCGTTCGACCTGATCTTCATGGACATCCAGATGCCGGTGATGGACGGCATCGAGGCCACGCGGCGGATACGAGCCATGCCCGCCCCGATCTGCTCGACCCCGATCGTCGCCACCACGGCCAATGTGCTGAGCTCCCAGTTGCAGACCTACCGCGACGTCGGCATGAACGGGTGCGTCGCCAAACCGATTTCGCCCACCGCGCTGCTGACGGAGCTGTCGCGGCTGGCCAACGATGGCGGGCAGGAAGGGGAGGACGCGGTCCAGGCGAGCGCGTGAAGCGAGTTCGGGGGTGTTGCCGATCCAGCCAACTCATCTATCCGGCCGAACTCGTCGCCGGCCAGCGTTCCCTCGGGCTCAAGGAGCGCCTGTCGCCCGATGAAGCGCTCGACCGGCTGCTGGCCGGGACGGGCGTCGCCGTCCAGCGCAGCCGGCCGAACGTGATCGTCCTCAAGCTGCGCGCCACGCCGGTCGTGCTCGGCGGCGCTCCGGAGACTGCGGTTGCGAACTCGACCGTGACCAACTCGGATCCGTCCGCTCCCCTCAAGGAGAAGCCCGGCCAAACCCCGGTGGAAGCATCGGCCACACTCTCCGAAGTGGTCGTGACCGGAACGCTGATCCGCGGCCCCGGCCGTGAACGCCGCTACATCACCCGCGACCGGCCCCTTGGCGGCCATCTGCGCAAACAACAGGAGCGGACTTCCCAAGTCGTCATGGACAGCCTCGGGAAGGAGCCTGACCGCGAGATCGCGCGCTGGCTTCGCATTGGACGCATCGAGCTGAAAATGGGCTTCTCGGCGGAGTTGTCCTTGGCCGCTTAGGGCTGGGATAACCGTTTGACGACTGGGACGCCGGCCATGCTGATCGCGGGTGCAAATCCGCCGCCTAGATGTTTCGTCCCGCGGTGTGGAGGACGCAGCTTAGCTGAGTGCGCGCACCGCGAGGCGTTATGGGATAGGTTCTACACGGCTGCGCCACGACCACGCACGCTGCCCGAAGCGGCCGGGCGGCGG
>NZ_JAUYOJ010000217.1 GCF_030697925.1 Phenylobacterium sp.
CCGATCGCTGGGTAGACTTACGCCTTTCCCGCCTAACGGCCGAGTGCCTACGCTGAGTCGATGATGGAGCGTGTCCGCCTCCGGGCGAGCTCCTTGCGTAGAGGTATCGCCGTCATGGAAATATCCCGAGTTGTCAAACGGCGCGCAATCGGGGCTCTGACGCAATTTTGGTGACGACAGTCATCGACCGGCGATCAGGCGGGCCTGGAGCAGATCCAGCTTGCCCCGGCCGTACATCTGGCGTTTTACGAGCTTGAGCTTGGTGATCTGCCCTTCGGCCTGGGCGTTGGACCAAGCCGTGTCGATTGCGGCGAGCACCGCGGAGCGGTCGCGAGCGAGGCCACGGGCGAAGGACGCAATCAGGCTGCCCCCCGCCCATTCCAGCCAGTTGTCCAAGGCCGCGGTCTTCCTTGACCGGATCATGGCGTGGAAGGCCTCCACGATCTCACGCGCCTCCACCACCGCCGGCGCGGCGGCCTCGATGGCGGCTACCGTCACCGTCTGAGCGCGGGACAGGTCGTCGCGCCCGGTGGTCATCAAGCGGGCGACCGTGCGGGCAGAGGGCGTTCGCTTGAGGCGTTCCAGGTTGGTTTCGTCTGCGCGCCGCCTGCGGGTCGCCCACTCCGTGACCACTCTGCGGCTTCCTCTGAAGCCGAGGCTGCGCAGCTCGCGCCAGAGTGCGGCGCTATTGCGCTTTCCGGCAGACCACTCAGCGTCAAGCCCAGATGGAGCGCCAGCTCATCCAACCGGGCCGTTCTGCGCGCCCAAGGCGCCGCGGATTCAACTCGCTCGGTGAAGATCCGCCGCGCGCAGAATGCGGCGTCGCACCGAAGCCGCCTGGCGACAAATTGCAGCCGAACAGCCCGCCCGCCTAAGGGCAGATCGGAGAGGATTCTCATGTAACGGCTGTGGACTCGTCGCGACGTTGCGAAACTCACCCGCACATGGCAGTTGTCGAGGATGGCGTTGTTGGCGCCATAGGCCCTTTCGATCTGGTTCAGCGACTGGGCGATCAGGAAGGCCTTGAGGCCATAGCCGGCCATGAAGGCGAGCGCGCTTTCGAAGAAGTCCAGCCGGCCGAGCGCGGGAAACTCGTCGAGCATGAGCAGGACGCGCTGGCGCCGGGTCTTGGACGCCAGTTCCTCGGTCAGTCGCCGGCCGATCTGGTTCAGAACCAGCCGGATCAGCGGCTTGGTGCGGCTGATGTCCGAGGGTGGAACGACGAGGTAGAGGGTGCAAGGCCGGCGCGCTTCGCCCAGATCCGTGATCCGCCAGTCGCACTGGCGCGTGACCCGCGCCACCACGGGGTCGCGATAGAGCCCCAGGAACGACATGGCCGTGGAGAGCACGCCCGAGCGCTCATTATCGCTCTTGTTCAGAAGCTCCCGCGCCGCCGAGGCCACCACCGGATGGGTCCCGGCCGCGCCCAGATGCGGGGTGCGCATCATGGCGCTCAAGGTCGCCTCGATCGGCCGTTTCGGGTCCGACAGGAACGCCGCCACGCCGGCCAGGGTCTTGTCGGGCTCGGCGTAGAGGACATGCAGGATGGCGCCGACCAGCA
>NZ_JAUYOJ010000224.1 GCF_030697925.1 Phenylobacterium sp.
TGGCAAACCCGCCAAGCTCGCCATCGTCGCGGTCATGCGAAAACTCATCGAGGCCGCCAACCTCGTCCTCGGACGCGGCCAGCCATGGGTCAAACAACCCGCAACTTGAACATGGTTGCTCCCCCAGAAGGGGAGGATCTAAAATCGGCCTACAGCGCCCGATAGGCCGGCAGGGTCAGGAACTCCTCGAACCCTTCCGAAAGGCTCATCTCGGTGAAGATGGCGATGGCCTCGGCGAAGCGGCCGGTCTCGAAGGCGCCGCCCGGCAGGGTCGTCTTGAGCGCGGCCATTTCCTCGTCCAGCAGGGTCCGGAACAGGGCCTCGTCGACCACGCGGCCGTCGTCCAGGGTGGCGGCCTGCTTGATCCATTGCCAGATCTGGGCGCGGCTGATCTCGGCGGTCGCGGCGTCTTCCATAAGGTTGTAGAGCGGCACCGCGCCCTTACCGCGCAGCCAGGCCTCGATGTACTGGACGCCGACCCGGATGTTCTCGCGCAGGCCGTGCTCGGTGCGGGCCCCCTCGTGGACCTTCAGCAGATCCTCGCGGCTGACTTTGACATCCTCGCGCAGCTTGCCCAGCTGGTTCGGGGTCGGCATGACCCGGTCGAACACCTCGAGCGCCACCGGGACCAGGTCGGGGTGGGCCACCCAGGTGCCGTCGTGGCCGTTATTGGCCTCGCGCTCCTTGTCGGCGCGCACCTTGGCGAAGGCCGCCTGGTTGGCCGCGTCGTCGCCCTTGACCGGGATCTGGGCGGCCATGCCGCCCATGGCGAAGGCCCCGCGCCGGTGGCAGGTCTGGATCAGCTTCAGCGAATAGGCTGCGAGGAACGCAGAACCCATGCCCATGACCGCGCGGTCGGGGGTCAGGGCCCGCGGCTGGCGGCCCAGACGCTTGATGTAGGAGAAGATGTAGTCCCAGCGACCACAGTTGAGGCCGGCCATGTGCTCGCGCAGCTCGTAGAGGATCTCATCCATCTCGAAGGCGGCGGGCAGGGTCTCGATCAGCACGGTGACCTTGATAGTCCCCTGCGCCGCGCCGAGGGCGTCCTGGGCGTAGACGAAGACGTCGTTCCAGAGGCGGGCCTCCAGATGGCTCTCCATCTTCGGCAGGTAGAAGGCGGGGGTGGCGCCGGCGGCGATCTGGGCCTTGGCGTTGTGGAAGAAGTAGAGGCCGAAGTCGAACAGGCCGCCGCTCATCTCTTCGCCGTTCACCAGGGCGTGGGCCTCGGGCAGGTGCCAGCCGCGAGGGCGGACCATCAGGGTCGCCACCTTGTCCTTCAGCGCATAGGCCTTGCCTGTCGTGGCGTCGGTGAAGCCGATCTTGCCGGCCCAGCGGTCCATCAGATTGACCTGGCCCTCGACCATGTTCTGCCAGGTCGGCGAGGAGGCGTCCTCGAAGTCGGCCATGAACACCTTGGCCCCGGAATTGAGCGCGTTGATGATCATCTTGCGGTCCACCGGCCCGGTGATCTCCACCCGGCGGTCCTGCAGGTCGGCAGGGATGGTCGCGACCTTCCAGTCGCCGTCGCGAACCGCCTTGGTTTCAGCCAGGAAGTCCGGCTGCTCGCCGGCGTCGAAGCGCTTCTGGCGGGCGGCGCGGGCGGCCAGCAGCTCCAGCCGGCGGGGATTGAAACGGGTGTGCAGCTCGACGAGGAAGGCCCGGGCCTCGGGCGTCAGCACCTCGGCCGCGCGGCCTTCCACGGCGCCTTTGAGTTCCAGGCCAGGGCAGGCGGCGACATCGACGGACATGTGGGGCTTCCTCGTTTCCGGCTCGGCCGGGATCATAGTCGATAAAAAGAGAGCCCGCCTCGACCCAAGGGCCGGGACGAGCTCTAGGAGAGACAACTGGGCGCTTATCGGCCCATGACGCTTAGGCGGGCAGCACGAGCTGTTCCGAGGCGATGGCGAAGCGGGTGGTGGCGCCGCTGCGGGTTTCCCGCGAGATGCGCTTCCACACTTCGCTAGCCTCTTCCCGGGTCTCGTAGGGGCCCAGCACCTTGGGGCCTTCGCCCTTCAGGGACTTGAACGCCATGCAGCTGTATTCGCCGCCGACAACCCAATACCGTTCCGTGGTCATGGTCCTTGCTCCCCCGGCCGCGGCCGGATCTGCTCAACTTTAGGCGAACTGGCCCATCGTGTTGTGGACGCCGCCGGCCTTCAGGGCCGCCTCGCCGGCGAAGTATTCCTTGTGATCGTCGCCGATGTCGGAGCCCGACATGTTCTGGTGCTTCACGCAGGCGATGCCCTGGCGAATTTCCTGGCGCTGGACGCCGAGGACGTAGCCCAGCATGCCGGCCGCGCCGAAGTATTCCTTGGCCAGGTTGTCCGTGCTGAGCGCGGCCGTGTGGTAGGTCGGCAGGGTGATCAGGTGATGGAAGATGCCGGCCCGCTTGGCGCCGTCCGCCTGGAAGGTGCGGATGCGCTCGTCGGCTTCGGTCGCCAGTTCGGTGCCGTCGTAGTCGACGCTCATCAGCTTGTCGCGGTCATAGGCCGAGACGTCCTTGCCCGCCGCCTTGTAGGCGTCGAACACCTGCTGGCGGAAGTTCAGGGTCCAATTGAAGGACGGGCTGTTGTTGTAGACCAGCTTAGCGTTGGGGATGACCTCGCGGATGCGGTCCATCATGCCGGCGATCTGGCTGACGTGGGGCTTTTCGGTCTCGATCCACAGCAGGTCGGCGCCGTTCTGCAGCGAGGTGATCGAGTCCAGGACGCAGCGATCCTCGCCGGTGCCTTCGCGGAACTGGAACAGGTTGGAGGGCAGGCGCTTGGGACGCAGCAGCTTGCCGTTGCGGTTCAGGACCACGTCGCCGTTATTGGCGTTCTCCGGGGTGATCTCCTCGCAATCGAGGAAGCTGTTGTACTGGTCGCCCAGGTCGCCCGGCGCATTGCTGACGGCGATCTGCTTGGTGAGGCCGGCGCCGAGGCTGTCGGTGCGGGTGACGATGATGCCGTTCTCGACGCCCAGCTCCAGGAAGGCGTAGCGGCAGGCGCGGACCTTCTGCAGGAAGTCCTCGTGCGGCACGGTGACCTTGCCGTCCTGGTGGCCGCACTGCTTCTCGTCGGAAACCTGGTTCTCGATCTGCAGGGCGCAGGCGCCCGCCTCGATCATCTTCTTGGCCAGCAGGTAGGTCGCCTCGGCGTTGCCGAAGCCGGCGTCGATGTCGGCGATGATCGGCACGACGTGGGTCTGGAAGTTGTCGACCGCGTCGAGCAGCTTTTCTTCCTTGGCCTTGTCGCCGGCCGCACGGGCCGCGTCGAGGTCGCGGAACAGGCCGCCCAGCTCACGGGCGTCGGCCTGGCGCAGGAAGGTGTAGAGCTCTTCGATCAGGGCCGGCACCGAGGTCTTCTCGTGCATCGACTGGTCGGGCAGCGGGCCGAAGTCGGACCGCAGCGCCGCGACCATCCAACCCGACAGGTAGAGGTACTTCCGGTCGGTGGTGCCGAAGTGCTTCTTGATGGCGATCATCTTCTGCTGGCCGATGAAGCCGTGCCAGCAGCCGAGCGACTGGGTGTAGTTGGCCGAGTCCGCGTCGTAGGCCGCCATGTCCTTGCGCATGATGTCGGCGGTGTAGCGGGCGATCTCCAGGCCGGTCTTGAAGCGGTTCTGCAGGCGCATACGGGCCACGGATTCGGCGTTGATGCCGTCCCAGGTGCCGTTCTTGCTCCTAATGAGCTGGCCCATCTCGATGATGTGGTCTTGGTATGCCATCTGTCTCTTCCGCGAATTGCCGTGGCCGTCACTTGTGACAAGCCGTTAGCGCCCTGTAACGCTTATGGCGCACGGCGCGAAGCGTTAACGCGGAGGCAAAAGGCACACATGTCACAGTACGACCTTGTAAATATTGTAAATCTGTGACAATAAGACTCATGGCCGTCGCGACCACAGACCGGAAACTGTTCCTGGGCGCCCGCATGAAGCGCCTGCGCCGCGAGCTGGGCCTGACCCAGACGCGGATGGCCGAGGACCTGGGCGTCTCGCCAAGCTATCTCAACCTGCTGGAGCGCAACCAGCGGCCGGTGACCGCCCAGGTGCTGCTGCGCCTGGCCGAGGCCTATGACCTCGACCTGAAGAGCCTGTCGTCGGACCCGGACTCGGCCGGCGCCACGGGCCTGTCCGAGGTGTTTTCCGACCAGATGTTCCGCGACCTGGGCGTCGCCCGCCACGAGATCGCTGAGGTGGCCGATTCCGCCCCCGGGGTGGCCGAGGCCATCGTGCGGCTCTACCGATCCTATCTCGACCAGCGCCGGCTCACCGACCTGGGCGCCATCGGCCGGCCGGAGGAGGGCGGCGCCTCGTCCCCGTCGGTGATCCCGTCGGACTGGGTGCGCGACTTCATCCAGGACCAGAAGAACTATTTCGCCGAGCTGGAGGAGGCCGCCGACGAACTCGTGGCCGAGTTGGCCTACGAGCCCCAGGAGTTCCACAACGCGGCCCGCGAGCGCCTGGCCAAGCGCCACGGCATCCAGGTTCGCGTGGTGCCCCTGGACGTCCTGCCGGAATCCGTCCGCCGCTACGACCATCACCGCAAGCGGCTGTTCCTGTCGGAGGTGCTGACCGGCGCCGGGCGCTCCTTCTCGCTGGCCTACCAATTGGCGATCCTGGAATACGGCCCGATGCTGGACGCCATGGCCGACCGCGCCGGTCCGCCCGATCGCCCGACACGCGCCCTGCTGAAGGTGAGCCTGACCAACTACCTGGCCGCCGCCCTGATGATGCCCTACGCGGCTTTCCACGAGGCCGCCGAGCGGACGGCCTATGACATCGAGCTGGTCCGCGCCCGTTTCGGGGTGTCGTTCGAGCAGGCCTGCCACCGCCTGACCACCCTGTCGCGGCCCGGCGCGCGCGGCGTGCCGTTCTTCATGCTGCGGGTGGATTCGGCGGGCAATATCTCCAAGCGGTTCGCCGGGGCGACCTTCCCCTTTTCGCGGTTTGGCGGCACCTGCCCGCGCTGGAACATCCACACCAGCTTCCGCACGCCCTCGCGCATCGTCACCCAGATCGTCGAGACCCCCGACGGCCAGCGCTACTTCACCCTGTCGCGGACCGTCAGCCGCATCGCCACCCCCTATGCCGGCGACGATTCCGAACTGGCGATCGGCATGGGGTGCGAGCTGAAGTTCGCCGAACGGCTGGTCTATTCCCGCGGCATCGACCTGCGCGACCCCGTGGCCACGGCCATCGGCCCCGCCTGCCGGATCTGCGAGCGGCCCGCCTGTCCGCAGCGGGCGGCCGAGCCCATCAACCGCACCCTGACGGTGGACGACTTCACCAAGTCGATCTCGCCCTATCCGTTCGCCGCCGGCTGACGGGGCGGAATGCTGGCGTCTTGCGCCGGAAAGACCTTGCGATACTAGAGGGTAGGGATTGCCGGGAAGCGGTCCGCGACGGGGGGAGTTTCCGGGGTCATGGCTGAGCGTAACGGCGGCCGATCGACCGACCGCTTCGCGCGCAAGCGCGAAGCGATTCTGGACGCCTCGACCCTGATCCTGAACCAGAAGGGCGTTAAGGGCCTGACCCTGGGCGTGGCCGCCGCCGCCGTGGGCCTCTCCACCACCAGCGTCACCTACTATTTCAAGCGCAAGGACGACCTGGCCGCGGCCTGCATGATGCGCGGGATCGCCTGGCTGCAGGGGGCCGCCGACCAGGCCATGGGCCAGGCCACGCCGCCGGCCCGCCTGCGCATGCTGCTGGAACTCTATCTGGAGCGTCTGCGGCTGACGGCCGTCGGCCAGGCGCCGCCTCTACCGGCGCTCTCCGATATCCGGGCGCTGAACAATCCGCGCCGCTCCGAGGTCAGCGAGGCCTTCCTGAAGCTGTTCCGCAAGGTGCGCGGGGTGTTCGATACCCCCGACCTCGCCTGGCTGGGCCGCGGCCGCCGCACGGCGCGCACCCACATGCTCATGGAGCAGATCTTCTGGGCCGCCGCCTGGCTGCCGAAATACGACGCCGAGGACTATCCGCGCATCTGCGATCGGATGCTGGACATCCTGATCGGCGGCCTGGCGGTGGAGGGCGCCCAATGGGCGCCGGCCCCGATCCCGCTCGCCGACCTGGCGGCCCGCGACGGCCTGGAGATGAGCCGCGAGACCTTCCTGCTGGCCGCCACCCGGCTGGTCAATTCGCGCGGCTATCGCGGCGCCTCGGTGGACAAGATCTCCGCCGAGCTCAATGTCACCAAGGGTTCGTTCTACCACCACAACGACGCCAAGGAGGACCTGGTCGTGGCCTGCTTCGACCGCACCTTCGAGGTGATGCGCCGGGTCCAGCGCCTGGCCATGGGTCTGGCCGGCGACCAGTGGCTGAAACTGACCAGCGCGGCGGCCGCGCTCGCCGAATACCAGCTCTCGGAGTACGGACCGCTGCTGCGCACCACGGCCCTGTCGGCCTTGCCCGAGGCCATCCGCGAGGAGCAGGTGGCCCATTCCAACCGGGTGTCCGACCGCTTCGCCTCGATGATCTCGGACGGGATATCCGAGGGCTCTATCCGCCCGGTCGACCCGTTCATCGCCGCCCAGATGTTGAACGCCACGCTCAACGCCGGGGCGGAGCTGGGGGTCTGGGTCCACGGCGTCACCCAGAAGGCCGCGCCCTCGGTGTTCGCCCGGCCGCTGCTGATGGGAATCTTCGCGCGGTAGGGCCGGGCGGAGAAGTTCGTTCCGTCTAGGCGCTCAGCGCCACGGGCTGCGCGCCGTTCGCCCGCTCCGTCCAGACCTGCTCGACCACGTGCAGCAGCCGCTCGGCGGTGACCGGCTTGGTCACGTGGCCATCGGCGCCGGCGGCCGACGAGGCCAGGGCGTGCTCGGGCATGGCGTTGGCGGTGAGGGTATAGATCGGGGTGCGCGGCTCGTTGTTGCGCGCCTCGCGACGGCGGATGGCCTTGATGGCGGTCAGGCCATCCATCACCGGCATCTGCATGTCCATGAGGATCAGGTCGAAGCGTGAGCGGGCGGCCTCGTCCACCGCCTCGGCGCCGTTCTCGACGCTGATCAGGTCGACGCCGGCCGCGCCCAGGATCAGCTCCACGACCCGGCGGTTGGTCGGGTGATCCTCGGCCAGCAGGACGCGCATGGTGTCCAGCTCGGCCTCCTCGGTCTGGTGGGCCTCGTGCTCGCCCCACATCTCCACCGTACCCTCCCGGCGCGGCAGCTCCAGGGACAGGTAGAAGGTCGCGCCCTTGCCCGGGGTGGCGTCGGCGGTCAGGTCGCCACCCATGGCCTCGGCCAGGGAGCGGGAGATGGCCAGGCCCAGGCCCGTGCCGCCGTACTTGCGGGTGATCGAGCCGTCGGCCTGCTGGAAACGGCCGAACAGCCGCTGGCGGGTCTCTTCGTCGAAGCCGATGCCGGTGTCGGAGACCGCGAAGGTGAGGTGGGTGGTGGTCTCGTCGCGGCGGGCGCGGACGGCGAGCCTCACCTCGCCGCCGGAGGTGAACTTCACCGCATTGCCCAGCAGGTTGGTGAGGATCTGGCGGATGCGCGGGGCGTCGCCCTCGAACATGCCCTGGGCGTAGGGTTCCAGCTCGACCTTCAGGTCGATGTCCTTGGCCTGGGCCGAGGCCTCGAACAGGGCCGCGCAGGCGTTGACCGAGGTGGTCAGGTCGAAGGGCTCGGGCCGGATCTCCATGCGGCCGGCCTCGATTCGGGCCAGGTCCAGGATGTCGGTGAGCAGGGCTTCCAGGGTCTGGGCCGAGGTCTCGACCAGCTCGACCATCTCGGCCTGACCGTCGGACAGGTCGGTGCGGGCCAGGGCGCCGGCGATGCCCATCACCCCGTTCAGCGGGGTGCGGATCTCGTGGCTCATATTGGCCAGGAATTCGCTCTTGGCCTTGTTGGCCGCCTCGGCCTCGTCCTTGGCCTTCAGCAGCTCCAGTTCGCCGCGCTTCTGGTTGTCGATATTGCGCAGCACGCCGATGGCGCGGATCACGCGCCCCTGCTCGTCCTTGGTGGCCTCGCAGGCGGAGTAGTGCCACTGGTGCGGCCCACCCTTCTGCAGGACCCGGTAGGTCTCGCGGAAGGGGGTCCCGTTCGCCAAGTGATCTTCCCAGGCGCTTTGCGCGCCTGCGCGGTCGTCGCGGTGGATGCCGAACCACATGTCGGCCATCATCAGGTCGAAGGTGGGCTCCATGCCGAGTTCCGCGTAGTCGAACCCGACCGTGCTGAGCGAGCGGCGCTGGTAGTCCATCTCCCACATGCGGACCTCGCCGATCTCCAGGGCGAGCTTGACCCGCTCTTCCGAGCGGCGGGCTTCCTGGGCGGCCTTGACCAGGTCGCGCTGGGCGTGGTGGCGGGAGCATTCGCTGGCGGCGATGGCCGCCAGGTCGATCAGGTAGTCCGCCAGCTCCGGGTCATAGGCGCGGGGCTCGTGGTGGGCCACGCAGACCACGCCGATGCGCTGGCCGTCGCCCAGGCGGATGGCGACGCCGGCATAGAAGCGGACACCCTCGGGGCCCATGACATGGGGATGGGACGCGAAACGCGCGTCCTCGCGGGCGTCGGCCACCCACAGGACCTCGTCGCTTTCGACCGCGACCTGCGAGAACGACTGATCCTGGCTGACCTGTTCGTCGTTCCAGTCCGGCCCGATGCTGGCGTGCCAGGTGCGCTTGGCGCCGACCAGCACCACGTCGCCCAGCTGCATCCGGGAATGGGCGCGCGCGAGGCGGCCGATCCGCTCGAAAGTCGGCTTCAGCTCGTCCAAATCAAGGGTTGCGATGGCGGCGAGGCGCTGGGCCTCGGCCTGCAAGGCCGGTCCTTCCTCGGACATCTTCTCCCCCGAACCATACTTGGGGCCGGATGTTGGTGGGTTTGGGTTAAATTTCCGTCTTTATCCGAACGGTGTTCGGCAACCTTCACTAGAAAGCTGTGGAGCAATTGTGAGCGCTTCGAGAGACGCTGGATCTCTCCGTGGTGAAGCCCAAACCGAAGGAGACTCAATGGCTTCTACAGCAGCTTGATCTCGCGAAGCCGCTCCAGAAGGAAGGCGTCAGCAGTGATCGCCGGCAGGCCCTGGTCGGGGTGCGTTTCGTCGACGCAACCAGGCAGGGTGACGATCTCGTAGTCCGGATTGAAGTGCAGGAAGAAGGGCGTCGAATAGCGCGCGAAGCCCCGGCGTTCGGGCGCCGGATTGACCACGCGATGGGTGGTCGAGGGCAGCACCTTGTTGGTCAGCCGCTGCAGCATGTCGCCGATATTGCAGACCACCGAGCCCGGCGGCGGATTGATCGGCAGCCAGCGGCCGTCGCGGTCCAGGACCTCTAGCCCAGCTTCCTCCGCGCCGAGCAACAGGGTGATGACGTTGATATCCTCGTGCGCCCCGGCGCGGATATTGGGGCCGTCCTTGGGCACCGGCGGATAGTGCAGCAGCCGCAGGATCGAATTGCCCTGGTCGACGGTGGCGTCGAAGAAATGCCGGTCCAGCTTCAGATAGGTGGCGATAGCCTCCAGGACCTTGCGGCCGAGCGCGTCCAGGGTCTGGAACAGCCAGGCGATCTCCGCCTGGAACTCGGGGACCTCGGCAGGCCAGACATTGTCGGGCATGGAGGCGCGGTAGGGGTGGCCCGCGGGCAGATCGCGGCCCATGTGCCAGAATTCCTTCAGGTCGAAGTGCTTGGCGTCCTTGGCGGTCTCGATGCCGAAGGGGGTGTAGCCGCGCTGGCCTCCCACCCCGACATACCGCCGCTTCACATCCTCCGGCAGGGCGAAGAAGGCCTTGGCGGCGGCGAGGGCGCGCTCGATGCGTTGCTGTGGCAGGCCGTGGTCGGAGATCACCGCAAAGCCGTAGCGGGCGAAGGAGTCGCCGAGGTCGCGGGAGAAGCCGTCGAAATCGCGTCCGAAATCCTGGAACGAGACGGGCTGGATCGAAGCTTGGGTCATGGGCGATCCCCTACACCGAGGCGCCCGGTTGGGCAAAAACCTCGCGAGTTGCAGGGCATGCACAGCTCCTCCTCTCCATCCGTCCTTCGGGGGGAGAGGGTAGGGTGAGGGGGGCTTGTCGGTATGAACCGGGTAGATGCCTGACAGTTTGGACCGGGTTGCTCCCTGACAGTTGAGGCTGTGGAAGGGAGGGCCCTTCCGATGCCGTTCAGGGAGCTTGGGCGCTTGG
>NZ_JAUYOJ010000225.1 GCF_030697925.1 Phenylobacterium sp.
AGTCCTTGAACTCGGACTTCTCGCCGGCCAGCAGGGCGTCGATGAAGGCCTCGTACTGGGCCTTGTCCATCGGGCAGTTGATATAGGCCGCCGCGTCGCCGCCGGGCCCGACCTTGTCGTAGCGCGACTGGCGCCAGCAGATGTCCATATTGATGGACTCGACGTTCACGATGGGCGCGATGGCGTCGAAGAACGACAGCTCGCCCTCGCCGGTCAGTTCCAGCACGGCCGCCGACAGGGCGGGCGAGGTGAGCGGGCCGGTTGCGATGATCACGCTGTCCCAATCGGCCGGCGGCAGGCCTGCCACCTCTTCGCGCGCGATGGTGACCAGGGGATGGGCCTCCAGCCGCGCGGTGACGGCCTGGGAGAACCCCTCGCGGTCGACGGCCAGGGCGCCGCCCGCCGGCACCTGGTGGGCGTCGCCCGCCGACATGATGATGGAATCCAGCCGCCGCATCTCGGCGTGCAGCAGGCCCACGGCGTTGCCGGTCCAGTCATCGGCGCGGAAGGAGTTGGAGCAGACCAGCTCGGCCAGGCCGTCGGTCTGGTGGGCGTCAGTGCCGCGGACGGGGCGCATTTCGTGCAGGATCACGGGCACGCCGGCCTGGGCGGCCTGCCAGGCGGCCTCGGAACCGGCCAGGCCGCCGCCGACGATATGAACAGGGGAGATCGACATGCGTGACTAACTAGCAACTTCGCGCGCGGATCGCGAGCCGGGCCTTGCGGGAACGGGGCCCCCGCGCCCATGTTCGCAGCCAAAGGGGCGGCCGACTCGTTATTGGGCGAGGACTTGGCCTGGGGAATGAGATGACTGCGTTTTCGGCGACAGACGCCGCGTTTGAAGGTTTCCGGATCACCCGCGAAAAGCCCAAGGTCCTGCTGATCTGGGCGGGGTTCTATCTGATCATCAGCCTGTTGATGCCGGTGCTACTGGTGACCATGGGCGGCCAGAACCTGATGGCGCTGGAGGCCCAGGCCAACAATCCCAACGCCGATCCCCAGGCGGCCCTGGCCAACCTCGCGGCCCTCGGGCCACTCTACGCGATCCTGATCCCGGTGGGCCTGGCCGTGCAGGCGGTGCTGGCCGCAGCGGTCTACCGCGCCATCCTGCGGCCCGAGGACACCGGCTTCGGCTATCTTCGGCTGGGCCAGGACGAACTGCGCCTGACCGTCCTCACCCTGATCTATTTCCTGCTGAGCCTCGCGGCCGTGACGATCGTGGTGCTGCTGGGCGGCATCGGCGCCGGTGTGGCCTACGGTCTGCTGGGATCGCCGCTGCTCGGGGTCGGCCTGGGCCTCTTCTTCTTGGGCCTGTTGCTCTACGTCGCCGTGCGTCTGTCCCTGGCCCCGGTGATCACCTTCGCCGAGCGCAGGATCTCGGTCTTCGAGTCCTGGGGGCTGACCAAGGGCCAGTTCTGGAAGCTGCTGGGCGCCTACATCCTGGCTATCGCCAGCGTCGTGGTGGTCCTGTTGTTGGCCATGGTCATCTTCATGGCCGTGGCGGCCATCCTCGCAGGCGGCGACATCGCGTCGGTGGGCAAGATCTTTTCGCCCGACCTGAGCTCCGTCGCCGCCTACTACACGCCCCCTATGGTCGCCTACACGATCTTCGGCGGCTTCCTGAACGCGCTCTATTTCGCGGTCCTGGTCTCGCCCGCGGCCGTGGCCTATCGGGCGTTGAAGGAAGGCTAGGCGCTGGCGCTGGGCCGCGTCTTCATCCGGGCGCGCCAGGCGACCAGGTTGGTGAATTCCTCCTCGACCGGCAGGCCGATCCACTCGGCGAAGTCGACCGTCGAGAGCAGGCAGATGTCGGCCATGGTCAGGCTGTCACCGACCAGGAACTCACGGCCTTCCAGCTCGCGGTTCAGGTACTTCTGGGCGCCCTTGTAGGTCTCCTTGTTGCTCTCCCCGAAGTCCTTGTACTGGGTCAGCAGGGCCGCGGTGCGCGGGTGGGCATGGCGCCAGAAGCTGCCCACCGGCATCATGACCGCGAACTCCACCCGGCGAACCCACTGGTCGACCAGGGCCTTTTCCACCGCGCTCGTGCCGAACAGCGGCGGGGTCGGGTTGGTCTCCTCGAAATAGCGGCAGATCGCGACGGTCTCGGAGATGCAGGTGCCGTCGTCCAGTTCCAGGGTCGGGATCTGGCCCATGGAATTCTTGGCGCGGAACTCCGGCGACTTGTGTTCGCGCTTGAACATGTCGACCTTGGTTTCCGGTAGGTCGATGCCCTTCTCGGCGAGGAACATGCGAACGCGGAAGGGGTTCGGCGCCGGCATCGGCGCGCCGTAGAGGATCATGGTGGCTTCCCAAATGAACTAAGTTATGCGGCCAAGCTATTTCGAACGATTGTTTGAATGCAAGCGATTATCCTTACGGCAGGTCGATGTCCGAAAGCCGCGAGAACCGATCGGCGGCCGGTGTTAGATTGAGGTCATGACCCAAGGCTTCACCCTCTTCGATACGGCGGTCGGAACCTGCGGCGTCGTCTGGGGCGAACACGGCTTGCTGGGCGTGCATCTGCCGCCGATCGGGCCCTCCGATCCCCGCGCCAAGCTCGCGCGCCGGTTTCCTGATGCGGTGGAAGCCCCGCCGCCGCCCTCCGTCCAGGCCGCCATCGCCGGCATCCAGGCCCTGCTGCAAGGCGAGCGCCTCGATCTGCTGGAGGTGGAGCTGGACACGCAGGGCGTCGCGCCCTTCAACCTGCGGGTTTACGAGATCGCCCGCGCCATCCCGCCCGGCAAGACCCGCACCTATGGCGAGATCGCCCGCGAGATCGGCGACGTCTCGGTGTCACGGGCCGTCGGCCAGGCGCTCGGCGCCAATCCCTGGCCCATCGTGGTGCCTTGTCACCGCGTCCTGGCGGCCGGCGGCGGCAAGGGTGGGTTCTCCGCGCCCGGCGGCACGGACACCAAGATGCGCATGCTCGAGATCGAAGGCGCGCTCGCCCCCGAGACCCTGCCGCTGTTCGGCGGGCTGTAAGCTCAAACATCCCTCCTCCTTGTGGGGAGGGACAGATTGCTTTTGGCCGCAGACGCGCGGAATCACCTCCTCTCCACCCGCCTTCCGGGGGGGAGAGGGTAGGGTGAGGGGGGCTTGTCGGTATGAACCGGGTAGATGCCTGACAGTTTGGACCGGGTTGCTCCCTGACAGTTGAGGCTGTGGAAGGGAGGGCCCTTCCGATGCCGTTCAGGGAGCTTGGGCGCTTGG
>NZ_JAUYOJ010000234.1 GCF_030697925.1 Phenylobacterium sp.
TAATCCTGGCGGGGTCGCGCGCGGGGGGAGAGACGGCCGCGCTGATCATGATCGGCGCGTTCACGTTCATCGCGTTCGACAACACGAGCCCGTTCGAAGACTTCACCACGGTGCCGATCCAGATCTACAACTGGACGATCCGTCCGCAAGAGGCGTTCCGCCAGAACGCGGCGGCGGCCATCATCGTGCTGATGGCCGCGGTACTCACGCTCAATCTCATCGCGGCGGTGATCCGAGAGCGCTTTCGTCGAGACTAAGGTAGGATAGGGGGAACCAGCGTGACGGAGCTGAACGTGAAGCTCTTCCGACGCACCGAGGCCCTGGCGGACCGCGCGCAGACGCGCCCGCCGACACCCGAGCCGGCGCAGGGAACGAGGGAACACATCATCACGCCGCCCGAGCCGGCGGTCTTCGAGCTGGCGGGCCTCAGCTTCTGGTACGGCCACAAGCGCGCGCTGGCCGACATCAGCATCGACTTTCCGGTGAACAAAGTGACGGCACTGATCGGGCCCTCGGGCTGCGGGAAGACCACGCTGCTCCGCTGCCTGAACCGGATGAACGACCTGATCCCCGGCGTACGCGTCGAAGGGGATGTCCGGTATCGAGGCGAGGAGATCTACACCCCCGGCATCGACCCGGTGGAGGTGCGCCGGCGCATCGGAATGGTGTTCCAGAAGCCGAACCCGTTCCCCAAGACCATCTTCGAGAACGTCGCCTACGGACCGCGCATCCACGGCACCGCCAGCGGCAAGGCCGAGCTGGAGGCCATCGTCGAGAGCTCGCTGAAGCGCGCCGGCCTTTGGGCGGAGGTGGCCGACCGGCTGCACCAGCCCGGCACCGGCCTCTCCGGAGGTCAGCAGCAGCGTCTGGTCATCGCCCGCGCCATCGCCGTGTCGCCCGAGGTGATCCTGATGGACGAGCCCTGCTCGGCGCTGGACCCCATCGCCACGGCGCGGATCGAGGAACTGATCGACGAACTGCGCAACCAATACTGCATCGTCATCGTCACCCACTCCATGGCCCAGGCTGCGCGGGTCTCGCAGAAGACCGCCTTCTTCCACCTGGGCAAGCTGGTGGAGGCCGGTCCGACCGGCGAGATCTTCACCAACCCCCGGGACAACCGCACCCAGGACTACATCACCGGCCGGTTCGGCTAGAGGGCGTCATGAACGAGCACATCGTCAAATCCTACGAAGACGAGCTGAACACCCTCACCGCCGAGTGCGCCCGCATGGGCGGCCTTTGCGAGGCCCAGGTCAGCGACGCCATCGACGCCGTGGTCAAGCGCGACCAGGCCGCCGCCGAACTGGTGGTCGGCCGCGACGAGCGACTGGACGTGCTGGAGGCCGATATCGAGCGAAAGGCCATCCGCCTGATCGCCCTGCGCCAGCCCATGGCCAACGACCTGCGCAAGACCGTGGCGGCGATGAAGATCGCCTCCAACCTGGAGCGCTGCGGAGACCTGGCCAAGAACATCGCCAAACGCACCCTGGTGCTGACCGAGGCCGAGCCGATCACCCCGCTGACCCGATCCATCGAACGCATGGGCAAGCTGGTCCTGGGCCGATTGAAGGACGTGCTGGACGCCTATACCGGCTCCGACCTCGACCGGGCGCTCGCCGTCTGGACGCGGGACGACGAGGTGGACGAGCACTACAACAGCCTGTTCCGCGAACTGCTGACCTACATGATGGGCGATCCGCGCACGATCACCGCCTGCGCCCACCTGCTGTTCGTGGCCAAGAACCTCGAGCGGATCGGCGACCACGCCACCAACATCGCCGAGATCATCCACTACGAGATCACCGGCGAGGAGATGATCTCCGCCGACCGACCCAAGACCGACGCCCTACGCGTCTAGGAGGCTCTAGTTGACGCCGCATATTCTGGTGGTCGAGGACGAAGACGCCCTCTCGACCCTGCTGCAGTACAATCTCGACAAGGAAGGCTACGAGGTCGCCGTCGCCGCCGACGGCGAGGAAGCCCTGACCCTGGTCTCCGAGCGCCTGCCCGACATCATCGTCCTGGACTGGATGCTGCCGAAGGTCTCGGGCATCGAGGTCTGCCGCCGCCTGCGCCAGCGCCCGGAAAGCCGCAACGTGCCGATCATCATGCTGACGGCCCGGGGCGAAGAGAGCGACCGGATCCGCGGCCTGGACACCGGCGCCGACGACTACATCGTCAAGCCCTTCGCCATGAGTGAGCTGTCGGCCCGCATCCGTGCGGTGCTGCGCCGCATCCGGCCGGGCCTGGCCGAGGACCGCGTCCATATCGGCGACCTGGTCATCGATCGCGTCGCGCATCGTGTGAAGCGGGCCGGCAAGGAGATCCACCTGGGCCCCACCGAGTTCCGGCTGCTGGACTATCTGATGCAGCACCCTGGCCGGGTGTTCTCCCGTGAACAGCTGCTGGACGCGGTCTGGGGCTCGGATGTCTATGTCGAGGCCCGCACCGTCGACGTCCACGTGGGCCGCCTGCGCAAGGCGCTGAACCGCGAGGAAGCCGCCGATCCCATCCGCACCGTGCGCTCGGCGGGCTATTCCCTGGATATGGACGCGTAGGCGGAATTCCCCGAACGATGCTATCGTCTCTCACCCATCAGGGGAGGGCCGGATGCTGAAGCTGGACCACGTGGTGTTTCCCGTGCGTGACGCGGGCAGGAGCCTCGCCTTCTACCGCGACATCCTGGAGCTGCCGCTGGTCGACGCCCATGAGGGCGACGACTGGGGTTCCTATCCCTGGCTGATGATGATCTTCGCCCTGCCGGACGGCGGCGAGATCGTGCTGGTCGAGCTGAAGGACGCGCCGCGGCCCAGGTACAAGGACCTGCCCAGGGACGTGCGGCACTACGCCATGGCTGAGGGATCGATCGCCGACCTCGTGAGGTGGCGCAAGAAGCTGCGCACGGCCGATGTGCGCTACTGGGAAGAGGACCACGGCGCGCAGCAGTCGATCTATTTCGAGGATCCGGACGGCGTCGTCCTCGAAATCACCGCGCCGCCCAGCCAGCCTGGGGACGCCCCCTCCGCCCGCGCCGCGCGCGCGGTCCAGCGGTGGCTCGGCGCCCAGCCCCAGGCTTGACCGCCGCGCCCCTGCGCGCCAAAGCGGCCCCATGAACATCCTCCTCGTCGGCTCGGGCGGGCGCGAACACGCGCTGGCCTGGAAGATCGCGGCCTCGCCGCTCACCAGCCGCCTGGTCATGGCGCCGGGCAATCCAGGTATGGCCGCGCTGGGCGAACTTCGCGCGATCAAGCCGACCGACGTCCGGGCCCTGGTCGACCTGGCCCGCGAGATCGCCGCCGACCTGGTGGTCATCGGGCCGGAGGTCGCCGTGGAGGCGGGCCTCGCAGATGCGCTCAACCAGGCCGCCATCCCCTGTTTCGGCCCCGTGGCCCGGGCCGGCCAACTGGAGAGCTCCAAGGCCTTCACCAAGGCGTTTACCGACCGCCACGGCCTGCCGACTTCGGCCTATGCGGTCTGCGACACCGCCGACCAGGCCAAGGCGGCCCTGGCCGGCTTCACGCCGCCCTATGTGATCAAGGCCGACGGCCTGGCGGCCGGCAAGGGCGTGGTGATCGCCGAGGACCTGGCCACCGCCCACGCCGCCATCGACGACGCCCTGGGCGGCCGGTTCGGCGCGGCCGGGGCCCGGGTGGTGATCGAGGAGTTCCTGCAGGGCGAGATAGGCTCGCTGTTCGCCTTGTGCGACGGCAAGGACTCGATCGTGTTCGGCCAGGCCCAGGACCACAAGCGCGCCTATGACGGGGAGCTCGGCCCCAACACCGGCGGCATGGGCACCTATTCGCCGGCCCCGGTCTTCACCCCCGAGCTGATCGACCAGACTCGCGTCCGGCTGGCCGAGCGGGCCTTCGTCGGGATCGCCGCGGAGGGCGCGCCGTATAAGGGGGTGCTGTTCGTCGAGCTGATGGCCACCGCCGACGGTCCCAAGCTGGTGGAGTTCAACGTCCGCTTCGGCGATCCCGAATGCCAGGTGCTGATGCTGCGCCTGGAGAGCGACCTGGTCCCCTACCTGCTGGCCTGCGCCAACGGGACGCTCGCCAAGCTGCCGGAGCCAAAGTGGCGCGACGAGGCGGCGATCTGCGTGGTGCTGGCCGCCGACGGTTATCCCGACAGCCCGCTGGGCGGCTCGATCATCCGCGGCGCCGAGCAGGACTTCGGCGAGCATGTCGTGGTCTTCCATGCCGGCACGTCGCGCGATCCCGACGGAACCCTGCGCGCGGCTGGCGGACGGGTGCTTAATGTCTGCGCCCGCGGCGCGACCCTGCAGGAGGCCCGCGACAGGGCCTATGCCGCCATCGACCGGATTGACTGGCCCGGCGGGTTCCACCGCACCGACATCGGCTGGCGGGCGCTGGGGGCGCGGTAGTTGACCCTGACGCCTTGCCCCGGCGTGGGGCAGGTCGATATGGTGGTTCAAACAAGCGTACGAACGATCAGGGGAGCGTCATGGCCGACACCGCAGAGCAGGAGCGCGAGGCGCTCAACAGCGGCACCAAGCCCGTGGCCGAGAGCCACCGGTTCGACGAGGCCGCCCTGCTCGGCTGGATGCAGGCCAATGTCGAAGGCTTCCAGGGTCCGCTGGAGGTGCGCCAGTTCAAGGGCGGCCAGTCCAACCCGACCTACCAGTTGATCACGCCGACCAGGAAGTACGTCATGCGGCGCAAGCCGCCGGGCAAGCTGCTGCCTTCGGCCCACGCGGTGGACCGTGAGTACAAGGTTATCACCGCCCTCTATCCCACCGGCTTCCCGGTGGCGAAGTCCTACGGCCTGTGCACCGACGACAGCGTGGTCGGCACCTGGTTCTACGTCATGGACATGGTGGAGGGCCGCATCCTCTGGGACCAGCAACTCCCGCAGTACGAACCGGCCGAGCGGCACGCCATCTACATGGCCAAGATCAACACCCTCGCCGACCTGCACAACACCGACTACGAGGCCATCGGCCTCGGCGACTACGGCAAGCCCGGCAACTATATGGGCCGGCAGGTCGACCGCTGGACCAAGCAGTACAAGGCCTCGGAGACCGAGCACCTCCCGGAGATGGAAAAGCTCATCGAGTGGCTGCCCAAATCCCTTCCGGCGCAGGAGCGGACTAGCATCGTCCATGGCGACTATCGCCTCGACAACATGGTCATCCATCCGACCGAGGCCCGCGTCATCGCCGTGCTCGACTGGGAGCTGGGCACCCTGGGCGAGCCCCTGGCCGACTTCACCTATCTGCTGATGAACTGGGTGAACGGCACGATCGCCACCCTGCCGGACCTGAAGGCTCACGGCATCCCGACCCTCGACGAGGCCGTCGCCGCCTATTGCGAACGCACCAACCGTTCGGGCCTACACGATCTAGACTGGTTCTTCGCCTACAACATGTTCCGCCTGGCCGGGATCTGCCAGGGGATCGTCGGCCGGGTCCGCGACGGCACAGCCAACAGCCCGCAGGCCACGGCCATGGCCGCCCGGGTGCCGCTGCTGGCCGAGTCCGCCTGGAAATACGCCCAGAAAGCAGGGGCTTGAGGCGAAGGCGGGAACCGTCCATGAAGCGCGCCTAGTCCCGCGTTTCGTAAACGAGCTTCCCCCGCATGAGCGATCCGACCGGCTCCCTGGAATCCGTGCGTGCGCCCGAGGCCGAGGCGCCCGCGCTGGCTCCGGCCCGTCCGCCGTTCTGGCGCCGCCGTCCCTGGCAGATCGCCGGCGCGGCCTTGCTCGCGGTCCTGGCCTTCGTGACGTTCCTGGTCTGGTCCCTGCCGCTGGGCCGGGCCCTGGAGCCGCTGAAGAGCCCGACGCTGATCCTGGTCACCGCTGACGGCAAGGACTTCGCCCGACGTGGTTCCTACAAGGAGGCGCCGGTCGACGTGACCAAGCTGCCGCACCATGTGGGCGCCGCCTTCGTCGCCATCGAGGACCGGCGGTTCTACAGCCATTTCGGCATCGATCTGCGGGCCATCGCCCGGGCGGTGCAGCGCAATTCCGAGGCCGGCGGCGTGCGCGAAGGCGCCTCGACCATCACCCAGCAACTGGCCAAGAACGCCTTCCTGACCAACCAGCGCAGCTTCCGCCGCAAGGCCCAGGAGGCGCTGATCGCGCTCTATCTGGAGGCGCGGCTCTCCAAGGACGAGATCCTGTCGCGCTATCTCTCGGCGGTCTATTTCGGCGACGGGGTCTATGGCCTGCGCGCCGCGGCCCGGCACTATTTCGACAAGACCCCCGAGACCCTCAGCCTGGGTGAATCCGCCATGCTGGCCGGGATGGTGAAGGCGCCGTCCAAGCTGGCGCCCACCGAGGATCTGCCCGCCGCCCGGGCGCGCGCGCGGATCGTACTGGCCTCCATGGTCGAGGTGGGCGAGATCACTGCGGCCCAGGCCCGCCGGGCCCACGGCGTGCGGGTCCGCGAGGGCCGGGTGAAACTGCCGGTGGGATCCTATTTCGCAGACTGGGTCACCGCCCAGGCCCGGCGCGCCAACGAGCGGGCGTTCGGCGAGGTGCGGGTGCAGACCACCCTCGATTCCGTCCTGCAGGATCGGGCCGAGAAGCTCCTGCGCCGCGCCATCGAGCGCAACGGCTGGGCGAACGTCACCCAGGGCGCGATCATCGCCATGCGGCCCGACGGCCGGGTGGTGGTGATGGTCGGCGGTCGCGACTATCAGCAGAGCCAGTTCAATCGCGCCGTCGACGCCATGCGCCAGCCAGGCTCGGCCTTCAAGCTGTTCGTCTACCAGGCGGCCCTGCGCCGCGGCATGACCCCCGACAGCATGATCCTCGACGCCCCGGTGGAGATCGGCGACTGGAAGCCTGAGAACCATGAGGGCCGCTACGCCGGCCACGATGTCCGCCTGCGCAACGCCTTCGCCTCTTCGTCCAACGTGGCGGCCGTCCGCCTGGCCCAGCAGGTCGGCCGCGGCGCGATCATCAAGGCGGCCCGCGACATGGGGGTCACGGCCAGGTTCCCCGACGACCTGACCCTGGCGCTCGGCACCGCGCCCATGAGCCTGATGGAGCTGACCGCCGGCTACGCGGCGGTCGCCAACGGCTCCATGCCGGTGACGCCCTATGGCGTGATCCAGGCCGCGGAACCTGCCAAGACGCCGCTGCCTAAGAAGGAACGTGACGAACTGCTCGACCTGTTGCGCAACAGCGTCGTGTTCGGCACCGGCAATACGGCCAACATCTCGCAGTACGCCCACGGCAAGACTGGCACGACCCAAGACTACCGCGACGCGGTGTTCATCGGCTTCGTCGGCGACATGGTCGTGGCCGTTTGGCTCGGCAATGACGACAACAGCCCGATGAAGGGCGTGGCCGGCGGCGGCCTGCCGGCCCGGGTCTGGCGCGAATTCATGGGCGAGGCCATGCGGCTGAAGGCCGTGCGCGTGGCCGGCAAGGTGATCGGCGGCCCACCCGTCCGCGTCGAGGCGCCGGTCGACCTGGAGGCCCTGCCGGAGCTGGAGATTCCCGGGCTGGAGGGCGCGCCGGACGAGGCGCCGGAAGAGCCGCCCGAGCCGGCGGAGAAGACCGCGCCGCCGCCCGAGGAGCCGCTGTACTAGAACCGCGCCAGAAGCTCGCTCAGCGCGGCCTCGTCCTCGAACACCGCCCTCACCGGCCAGGCGGTCACCCGCTCGCGCCAGGCCGGCGGCAGGCGCACCCAGTCTTTCTCGGTGGTGACCAGGCCGGCTCCGAACAAGGTGGCGCGCTGGGCCAAGACCTTCAGGGTGGTCTCGTCATAGGCGAAGTGGTCGGGGAAGGGCACGAAGTCGGCCAGGTCGCAGCCGGCGGCCTTGAGCGCGGTCTCCACCTTCCACGGCATGCCGATGCCCGCGAAGCCGAGCTGCGGCCCGGACGGAGGCGGGGCGGCGGGCAGCAGGCGGGCGATCAGCACCGGCTTGCCCTTGAACACCGAAACCAGTTCGGGGTCCGGCTCCGCCAGGTCGGAGGGCAGCATCAGCACCACGGCGTCGGCGCGGGCCAGGCCCTTGGCCAGGGGTTCGCGCAGGGGGCCGGAGGGGAAGATCGAGCCATCGCCCAGCGGCCAGGCGTTGTTCCGGGTCTCGCCGTCCACCACGACGATGGAGAGTGTCTTCCTGAGGCTGGGGTTCTGGTGGCCGTCGTCCATCACCACCACGCGCGCGCCGGCCGCGGCGGCGGCCCCGGCGCCCTCGATCCGGTTGCTGGCGATCCAGACAGGCGCGTCGGCCGCCAGCATCAGGGGCTCGTCCCCGACCTCGCGGGCGGTGTGGACGGCCGGATCGACCCGCGCCGGGCCACTTAGCGAGCCGCCATGGCCGCGCGACAGGACATGGGCGCCGGGCAGGCGAGCCAGCAGGGCGCGGACCACCGGCGTCTTGCCGGCGCCGCCAAGCGTCAGGTTGCCGACGCAGATCACCGGAACGCCCGGATCGACCGGGACCGTCCGCGCGATTCGCCGGGCGGTCACATAGGCCCAGACCCAGGAGACCGGCTTCAGCAGCAGGCGGCTGACCGGCGCCGGGGCGCCTCTGCGCACATACCACCAGCGAGGCGTGGCGAGCCTCATGCGGGCAGCAGGGGTTCGAGCAAGGCCAGGGCCTGGTCCAGCGCGCCCTGCTGGCGTTCGGCATAGGCCAGGGCCGCCTCGCCGATGCGCGGGGCGATCAGCGGCTCGGTGAGCAGGCCGCGCAGGTGGCGCGCCAGGGCGGCGCCGTCGGCGGCCTCGATGGCGGCCATCTCATCGAACATCTCGCCATAGACGGCGGCGGCGTTGAAGGCGTGCGGTCCGGTGACGATGGGCCGGCCCAGCCGAGCTGGCTCCAGCGGATTGTGGCCGCCGACCCCGGGAACGAAGCTGCCGCCCATGACGACGACGTCGGCCAGTCGGAAAAACAGGCCCATCTCGAACATGGTGTCGGCCACATAGGCGGTGGTCTCGGTCGTGACGGCCTCGCCCACGCCGCGCCGGCTGACAGCGAAGCCCGCCGCGCCCAGGGCCTGCGCCACGTCCCGGCCGCGTTCCATATGGCGCGGTGCGATCACCAGCAGCGCGCCGGTAGCGGCCTCGTTCACCGCGCGGGCGATGATTTCGTCCTCGCCGGGATGGGTGCTGGCGGCGAGTATGACCGTCCGCCCGCCGACGCCGGCGCGCAGCTCGGCGAGCTTGGCCGCGTCGAAGGGCAGGGGCTCGCCCACCTGCTTGAGATTGAGCTGCGGACCCAGGCGCGCGCCGAGCCTGGTCAAACGCGTGGCGGTCTGCGGCTCCTGCGGTAGGACCAGGTCGAACGCGGTGAGCAAGGCCTTGGCGGCGCCGGGCAAACGCGCCCAGCCGTCGGCGCTGGCCTGGGTCATGCGCGCCGACAGCAGGGCCAGCCTCGCGCCTGACGCCTTGGCGCCCAGAATCAGGTTGGGCCAGAGCTCGCTCTCGACGGTCACCACCAGGGCGGGCCGCCAATGGCGCAGGAACCGGCCCACGGCGCCGGGGGTGTCCACCGGGGCGTACTGGTGGATGACGCCCCCCGGTAGCCGCTCGGCCAGCAGCCGGGCGGCGGTGATCGTGCCCGAGGTGACCAGCAGGACCAGGTCGGGCCTGCGCCGACGCAGGGCCTCGACCAGGGGCAGGAGCGAAACGCTCTCGCCGACGCTGACCCCGTGCAGCCAGACCAACGGGCCATCCGGGCGCGGCAGACCCGCATGGCCGAGGCGTTCGGGGAGGCGGGCGGGGTCTTCCTTGCCCCTGGCCGCGCGCTGCTTGAGCACGACGCTCGCGAGCGGGCTCAGGACCCGGGTGAGCGCGCCGTAGAGCGCGAGCGAGAGGGGGGGCAAGGTGGCTCTAGACCGCGTGGGCGGCGGCGAGGCGGCAGGGCTCGGCGCAGCCGATCTCCACCTGCAGGGTGCAGTGGCCGATGCCGAACCTGTGGGCCAGGGCGTCGCAGGTGGCGTGCAGGAAGTCGTCGCCGTCGTCATTGACCGGCCGGGTGAGGTGAGCGGTCAACGCCGTCTCGGTGGTGCTCATGGCCCAGATGTGCAGGTCGTGGACCTCGGTCACGCCGGGCCGCGCGGTCAGCCAGGCGCGCACGGCCTCCACGTCGACGCCCTTGGGCGCGGCGTCCAGGGCCAGGTCGACGGAATCGCGCAGCAGGCCCCAGGTGCCCAAAACGATCACCGCGGCGATCAGCAGGCTGAGCGCCGGGTCGATCCAGAGCAGGCCGGTGACGGCGATCAGGCCCGCGCCCACCACCACGGCGAGGGAAACCCCGGCGTCAGCGGCCATGTGCAGGAAGGCGCCGCGGACGTTCAGGTCGTCGTGACCCTTCATGAACATCAGGGCCGTGGCGGTATTGATGACCACGCCGATGGCCGCGACGATCATCACCGGCGTGGCGGCGATCTCGGCAGGCTCGGCGAAGCGGCGGACGGCCTCGGAAGCGATCACCCCCACGGCCACCAGCAGCAGCACGGCGTTGGCCAGGGAGGCGAGGATGGTGGCCTTTCGCAGGCCGTAGGTGCGCCGGGCGGTGGGCGCGCTCTTGGCCAGCACCGTCGCGCCCCAGGCCAGCAGCAGGCTCAGCACGTCGGAGAGGTTGTGGCCGGCGTCGGCCAGCAGGGCGAGCGATCCGGACCACAGGCCCGCGCCCACCTCGGCCAGCACGAAGGCGAAGTTCAGCCCGACCCCGATGGCGAAGGCGCGGCCGAAGTCCTTGGGCGCATGGCTGTGGCCGCCAGGGCCATGGGCGTGGCCGCTCGCGCCATGACTGTGGTCATGGTGATGGTGGTCGTGACCGTGGTGATGGCCCTGGCCCATGTCCCTATGTGTCACCGCGCGGCTTGCGGATCAACGTAGCCGACCAGGGCCTCGGCCCGGCGAGTGAGCTGCGAGAGCCTGGCCGACCAGTCGACCATCAGGGCGTCGATGGCGCCGTCGTCGGCCTCTGGCGGGACCTGGAGCGGCCCGTCCCAGACCACCGCGCCCTTCCCGAACGGCCGGCCGATCATCGCCCGGTCCCAGCTTCCGGCCCTGGCGGCGGGCGAGACGGCGATGCCCATCATGAACACCGGAGCGCCGGTGCGCTTGGCGATCTGGGCCGCGCCGGGCGCCATGACCTCATTGGGACCGCGCGGGCCATCGGGCGTGACGATCAGCACCCCGCCGTCGGCCACCAGCTTCATGGACTCGCGGAAGGCCGCCACCACGGCTCGGGCCTTGGCGCTGTCGCCCTTCTTGGCCGAGGAGGCTCGGATGGACGGGAACCTGGCGTGGGCCATGGCCTGGGCGAAGAACTCGCCGTCGCCGGAGGGCGAGACCAGGCACGCGCGAGGCTTCCTCCACCAGACCTTGGCCACGGCGAGCGCCACCGGGATGCGGCCATGCCAGCACAGGGCCAGCGCCCCCTCGCCGGAGGCTAGCACGCCATCGACACACTCGATGTTCTCGTGGCGCCAGCGCACCGTGCGGCGGATCAGCACCATGTAAGCATGCAGAATCCAGCCCAGCGCCACCTGGGTCGCCGGGTGGCGCAACAGCTTCTTCACGCCGCGCTCTCCGCCTCGAGGTCCTGGCTCTGGGCGAGGCGGGCATAGAGGCCGCGGTCCTTGATCAGGCTGTCGTGGTCGCCAGTCTCCACCACCTTGCCCTTGTCGATCACATAGATGCGGTCGGCGCCGCGCACGGTCGACAGGCGGTGGGCGATCAGGATGGTGGTGCGCCCGGCCATCAACCGCGACAGGGCCGCCTGGACCTGGGCCTCGCTCTCGGTGTCCAGGGCGCTGGTGGCCTCGTCGAGCAGCAGGATCGGTGCGTCTTTCAGGCAGGCCCGGGCGCTGGCGTGGTTTAAACCCTGGAAGAATGTTTTGGAATGGAAGCCGCCCTTCGCCAAATGGTTTATCGGCGGGAAACTCAACGCTTCCTATAACTGTCTCGACCGCCACGTTCAAACTGCGCTGCGCAACAAGGCCGCGCTCATCTGGGAAGGCGAGCCGGGGGACACGCGCACGCTGACGTATTACGATCTGTACCGTGAAGTCAATAAACTGGCCAACGCCATGAAAGGTTTGGGTGTGA
>NZ_JAUYOJ010000228.1 GCF_030697925.1 Phenylobacterium sp.
CCGCCGGTGGGTGATCTGCGGCCTGCTCTTCACGGCCGTGGTCATCAACTATGTCGACCGCCAGATGCTGGGCGTGCTGAAGCCCTTCATGTCCGACGAGATGGGCTGGAGCGAGACCGACTACGCCGACATCGTCTTCTATTTCCAAGCGGCCTATGCGGCCTCCTACCTGCTGTTCGGCGCCTTCGTGGACAAGGTGGGCGCAAAGATCGGCTACGCCACGGCCTTCGTCCTCTGGCAGCTCGCCCACATCGCCCATGCCGGCGCCAGCAGCCTGAACCAGTTCTTCCTGGTCCGCGTCCTGCTGGGGATCGGCGAAGGCGGCAACTTTCCCGGCGGGGTCAAGGCGGTCACCGAGTGGTTCCCCAAGAAGGAACGCGCGCTCGCCACGGGCATCTTCAACGCCGGGGCCAATATCGGCGCGGTGATCACCCCGATCGCGGCGCCGATGATCATGCTGGCCTATGGCTGGCGGGCGGCCTTCGTCATCACCGGCGTGATCGGCATGCTGTGGATCGTGGCTTGGCTGATCATGTACCGGGCGCCTGAGAAGGAGGCCAAGGTCAACGCCGCCGAGCTGGCCCACATCCGTTCCGACCCCGAGGACAGCGATCGCAAGGTCGGCTGGCTGACCGTCGTCGGCAAGCGCGAAACCTGGGCCTATGCCGCGGGCAAGTTCCTGATCGACCCGGTCTGGTGGATGCTGCTGTTCTGGCTGCCGGACTTCTTCAAGAAGACCTTCGAGTTGGACATCCCGACCTTCGCCGCGGTGCTGGCGGCGGTCTATCTGATCTCCGACGTCGGCAGCGTCGCCGGCGGCTGGCTGTCCTCGCGCCTCATGAAAAACGGCCACAGCCTCAACTTCGCGCGCAAGATCACCATGCTGATCTGCGCGGTCGCCACCCTGCCCTACTTCTTCATCATGCAGATCGACAACCTGTGGCTGGCCACTGCCGTGGTGGGCCTCGTGGCCGCGGCGCACCAGGCCTTCTCGGCCAATCTCTACACCCTGCCCGGCGACGTCTTCCCGCGCAGCGCCGTGGGCTCGGTGATCGGAATCGGCGGCATGCTGGGCGGCATCGGCGGCATGGTCATGGCCAAGTCCGTCGGCCAGGTCCTGGAGGCGGCCGGCGGCTACGCGCCGATCTTCGCCGTCTGCGGCGGCATCTACCTGCTCGCGGTCCTGGTCATCCACCTGCTGACGCCGAAGATGGCGCCCGCCAAATTTCCGGAGATCCCCGCCCAGGCCTAATGGACGCCAATGGCCTGGGGCGCGGCGAGGGACTAGATTGTCCCCTTGAGCGTCGACAGACGGAGGTCGCCATGACGCCTTGGGAACTCAAAGGACCCTCGCTGGTCAACTGCACCTGTGACTATGGCTGCAACTGCCAGTTCAACGGACTGCCCGACAAGGGCCACTGCCATGCCGTGGCCGGCATCCAGATCGATGAAGGCCACTATGGCGAGACCAGGCTCGAGGGCCTGCGGATCGCCGCCATCTTCAAATGGCCGGGGGCGATCCACGAGGGCAATGGCGAGGCCCTCACCTTCGTCGACGAGGCCGCCGACGAGGCGCAGCGCGAGGCCCTGCTGAAAATCATGACCGGACAGGACACCGCCCCGTTCGCCACCATGTTCGCCGTCTACGCCTCCACCGTGACCAAGATGAACCCGCCGGTGTTCACAAGGATCGACCTGGACCTGGACGTCGATGGCCGGACAGGCCGCATCTCCATCCCGAACTACGTGGAGACGACGGGTGAACCGATCCGCAACAAGGTGACCGGCTTGCCGTCCCGCACGTTGATCCTCCAGCCGGAGGGCTTCGAGTACAGCGTGGCGGAGATCGGCAGCGCCTCGAGCCGGACCCAGGGCCCCGTCGCGGTCGAGATGAAGGACACCTACGGTCAGTTCGCCCGGCTGCATCTCAACAACAACGGCGTCGTGCACGCCTGACGGATGCCCGAGGCCCTTGAACGCCTGCTGAAGCGCGACCGCGCGATCACCGCCGCCGGGCTTCTCGTCCTGTGCGCCCTGGCCTGGGCCTTCATCCTGACCGGCGCGGGCCTGGGCATGAGCGCGCGGGAGATGACCACGTTTTCGCTCTTCCCCCACCAGGCCGCCGCCGCGGTGGGGCCGGCCATGCCCGACATGCCCGGCATGGACATGAGCGCCATGGCGATGGACGTCGCCGCGCCGCCGCCGGCCTGGAGCTCCACCCGCCTCGCTCTGATCGTGGCCATGTGGTGGGCGATGATGATCGCCATGATGTCGCCGAGCGCCGCGCCCACCATCCTGCTCTTCGCGCGGGTGCATCGCCACGCTGTCGCCCAGGGCCAGATCCCGGGACGGCGCGCGCCCACCGGCGCCTTCGCCGCAGGCTATCTTCTGACCTGGCTAGGCTTCTCGCTCGCCGCGGTCGCCCTGCAGTGGGCGCTCGGGCGCGCCGGCCTGATCTCGGACATGGGGTCGCAAAGCCGCTGGCTCTCAGGCGCGGTCCTGATCGGCGCGGGCCTCTACCAACTCTCGCCGCTGAAGCAGACCTGCCTGGCCCATTGCCGCGCGCCCGCCGACTTCCTCTCGGCCCACTGGCGACCGGGGGCGTCCGGCGCGCTCCGGCTCGGCCTGCGGCACGGCGTCTATTGCGTCGGCTGCTGCTGGATGTTGATGGCCCTGCTGTTCGTCGGCGGGGTGATGAACCTGGCCTGGATCGCCGCCCTCGCCGTCCTGGTCCTGGCCGAGAAGCTGTTCCCCGCCGGCCGCTGGATCGGCCTCGTCTGCGGCGCGGTCCTGGTCGGCTGGGGCGTGGCGACGCTGCTGGTCTAGGCCGCCGCCGAACCCAGCTTCAATCCCCGCATGATCGCCTGCGCCACCTCGGCGGCCTGGGAGCGTATGTCGGGAACCGAGGTGATCTCCCAGAAGGCGCCGCGGGTGAGCGGGCCCACGGCGTAGAGCCCCACCTGGGCCCCGCCGCCGACGCCGATCAGCCGTGAGCCCGGATCGACATCGACGCCCAGGCGGCTGGGGTCAGGGCGGATCAGGCCGCGCAACAGCAGTTGGCGCAGGAGGGGTTCGCTCGCTTGGTTGAGATCGCCCAGCAGGCCCGCGCAGTTGACCACCGCCCCCACCCAGAGCCGCCGGGTCAGCTTGGCCCCACGCTGCCGCCACAGAACCTCCACGCCGTCGCGGTCCAGGTTCAGGGACGTCACCTTCCCGGCCCGGACCACCAGTTCCCGGCCGCGCATCAGCATGGCCACGCGCCGGGCGACGCTGGGCGCCAGGCGGTGGCGGTGGACGTCCCACCAGGGGCGCAGGTGGCGCAGGAAGGCGGCGCGCTCGGCGCCGCTCCAGCCCTGCCAGATGGTCCGCACGTGGGGGCGCAGCTCATCGATCGCCTCGCGCCAGCAGCCGTCGGATGAGGCGACGCGCAGGGCCCGCAGTATCTCGACCGGCGAGCCGCGCGGGGCCTCGATCTCGGGGCGCGGGCCGACCGGGGCGTGGGTGCGCGGCACGAGCCCCCGGCGCGACAACGCCCAGAACCGCCGCCCAGGTCGCCAGAGGGTGACGGCCGCGTCGACCATGGTCAGGCCGGCGCCTAGTAGCAGCACTTCATCGATCTCGTCGTCCAGCACGGCCTTGGGATCCCACGGGTCGGCCACATAGCGCGGCGAGGCCAGCAGGTCGGGGCCCGCAACGGCTGGCGGCGCGGGCCGCAGGACGCCGAGCGCAAGAACCACGGCGGCGGCCTCGATCTCGCGCCCTACCCCTAGCCGGACCTTCCAGGCGGGCCCGGCGCGGGAGATGTCGACCACCTCATCGCCCTCCAGCAGTAGGCGCCCGGCGGCGGAGCGCACCACCGCCGCCTTCAGCAGGTCCTGCAGGTAGTCGCCATAGACCCCTCGGGTGACGAACCCGCCATGAGCGCTCCAGCCCTCGTGGCCAGCCAGCCAACGGGTGAAGTGCTCGGGATCGTCGGGATAGGCGCTCATATTGGCGACCCGCACGTTCAGCAGGTGCCCCGCGTTGGCCGTCGTATAGGCGGCGCCCCGCCCGAAGGCGGCGGACCGTTCAACTAGTCTGACGGTCGGCCCTTCGGGGTCGGCCACGAGGTGCAAGGCGGTTAGAAGGCCCGAGAACCCCGATCCTACAACCGCCACCGTCGGCCGGTTGGACATGGCGACAATCTCCGAGCTCGTTCCAGTGGTTTGCTGTGGGCATGCCGAAGAAGGCGCATGCGGTTTCGCCAAGGTCAGCCCTGCCCGACGTCAGAGCACGCCGAACAACCGAGCCGCCTGATAGCCCGTCAGCAGTAGGACGAGGACCCCGACTGCAATGGTGAGCACCCTGGCCGGCGCGATCCTGACGATGCCCCCCGCCAGGGGGGCCGCCAGCAGGCCGCCGACGATCAGCCCCACCACCGATGAGGCGTGATTGACGAAGCCGCCCGCCTCAGCCCAGTGACCTGTCAGAATCGCGGCCAGGAAGGTCGCGGAGATCGTCGAAGTGACAAAGAATTCTGCGGTGTTCGCCGTGCCGACGCTCGACCGCGGGTCTGCGCCGGCTCCCACCATGGTGCTGGTGACGGTCGGTCCCCAGCCTCCGCCTCCGACAGCGTCGAGGAAACCTCCCACGAGGCCCAACGGGACGCTGGTGCGCGGGGAAAAGGCCCGGCTCGGCCGCGTGCGCCAGGCGCGATAGAGGATGAGTGTCGCCATCAAGCCCAGATAGATGACGATGTAGGGCTTGAGGACCGCGCCATCGATGGACGTCAGGACAAACGCGCCAAGCGCGCCGCCCACCGATCCGCCCAGGGCCAGCGGCACGAACAGCTTCCAGTTCACGTTGCGATTGACGGCGTGCGAGCCGGCGGACGCTGCGGTGGTGAACACCTCGGCGGCGTGAACGCTGGCCGAGGCCATGGCGGGCGGAACGCCGAAACTGAGGAGCACTGTCGAGGATATGACGCCGTACGCCATGCCTAGGGCGCCATCGACCGCCTGCGCCAGAAAGCCGACGAATGCGAATATGATGAAGTCTTCCATGAACCGGCCTCCTAGCGGGACGTCGGTTCCTATCGGTTAATACCTACTAATTCTATAGAGATTTAGTATGTCGAGCTAGAGAGCTTCTAACGGCGACACGGCCAGGACGGCCTTCTCGATCGACCAGCCTTCGAGCACCGCGGCGACCGCGTCGCGCGCCGCGACGAGGGCAGGATGGGCCGGACAATCGGTGACCGTCGGGCAAGTGTCGCAAGGGCGATAGGCGGTCTTCGACGCGCAGGGCGCGAGCGCCAGCGGTCCGTCCAGGACACGGATCACGTCGGCGAAGCTAATCTCAGAGGCTGGGCGCGCCAGGGCATAGCCTCCGGACCGTCCTCGCACGCTCACGAGAATCTGCCGGCGCTTGAGTTCCAGCAGTATGGCTTCCAGGAACTTTCGAGGCGCCGCGGACGCCTCGGCGATTTCCCCGATCGCGGCTGGCCCAGGTTCGGCGCGCCCCGCCAAATACACGAGCGCCCGAAGCGCGTAGCGGGATCGCTGCGACAGCATGCCAGATGAGTAGGGCGCGCCGCGTCCCGACGCCAGCCCTTGGGTGAGCGCACGCCGCCGTCGAGGCCCGACCGAACGCGGGACGCCGGCTAACGACGCTACGGAAGGGCAGAGTTCCAAGCCCGGCGAAAGCATCGCATGAACGTCGATAAGTTAGAGACGGGAAACGTTTCCTGGGCTAAAATTGACGGCAGCGTCATCTTTGGTCGAAAACCCGGAGGCGCCCCACAGGGGACGGAGGACACCATGAGCGACGGCAATATCGATCTCAGCAAGGACGCCCGCGCGCAGGCCTATGCGACCCCGCTGGACCAGCTGAACCCGGCCCAGCCCGCCCTCTTCCAGTCCGACCAGATGTGGTGGAACTTCGAGCGTCTCCGCGAGGAGGACCCGGTCCACTACACCGCGCAGAGCGACTACGGCCCGTTCTGGTCGATCACCAAGTACAACGACATCATGACCGTGGACACCAACCACGGCGCCTTCTCCTCGGAAGGCGGCATCACCATCGCCACCCAGGACGGCGACCAGGGCCCCCTGCCCATGTTCATCGCCATGGACCCGCCCAAGCACGACGTGCAGCGCAAGACCGTCAGCCCCGCGGTCTCGCCGATGAACCTGCAGATCCTCGAGCCGCTGATCCGCGAGCGCGCC
>NZ_JAUYOJ010000238.1 GCF_030697925.1 Phenylobacterium sp.
ACTTGCACCTGCTGGGCGAAGTCACCACACCGCAAGCCTTCGCCGGGCTGCGCGCCCGCGGCATGCAGGTGCGCCGTCCGGACCGGACGCTCGCGGTGGCCGACCACAACATCCCCACCGAGGGCCAGGCTCTCGGCGTCGAAGCCGTGGCCGACGAGGAAGCCCGTCTGCAGCTTCAGACCCTCTATCGGAACGTCAAGGACAACGGCATCGAGTTCTTCCCCATGGGCGACATCCGCAACGGGATCGTCCACGTGGTGGGTCCCGAGCAGGGCCGCACCCAGCCGGGCATGACCATCGTCTGCGGCGACAGCCACACCTCCACCCACGGCGCCTTCGGAGCCCTGGCCCAGGGGATCGGCACCTCGGAGGTCGAGCATGTGCTGGCCACCCAGACCCTGCGCCAGAAAAAGTCGAAGAACCTGCGGGTGACCATCGACGGGACCCCGGCCCCCGGCGTCGGCGCGAAGGACTTCGCCCTGGCCGTCATCGGCGCGATCGGCACCGCCGGCGGCACCGGCTCGGTTATCGAATTCGCCGGCGAGGCCATCCGCGGCCTCTCGATGGAAGGCCGCATGACGCTCTGCAACCTGACCATCGAGGGCGGCGCTCGCGCAGGCCTGGTGGCCCCGGACCAGAAGACCTTCGACTACATGATGGGCCGCCCGGCCGCGCCCAAGGGGGCCGCCTGGGAGATGGCGCTCTCCTACTGGAAGACGCTCTATTCCGACGAAGATGCGGTGTTCGACCGCGAGGTCCGGCTGGACGCCGCCAGGATCGCGCCCCTGGTCACCTGGGGCACCAGCCCCGAGGACGTCATCGCCGTGACCGACGCGGTCCCCGCCCCCGAGAGCTTCGCCAGTCCCGACAAACGCGCCTCGGCCGAGCGGGCGCTAGACTATATGGGCCTGGCCGCCGGCCAGCCGATCAGCGACGCTCGGATCGACGTCGTCTTCATCGGCTCGTGCACCAACAGCCGCATCGAGGACCTGCGCGCCGCCGCGGCGATCGTGCAGCACGCCTTCCTCCACGGCCGCCTGGTGGCCCCCCACGTGCGGGCCATGGTGGTTCCAGGCTCCGGCCTGGTGAAGGCCCAGGCCGAGGAAGAAGGCCTCGACGCCATTTTCAAGGCCGCGGGCTTCGACTGGCGCGAGCCGGGCTGCTCCATGTGCCTGGGCATGAACCCCGACCGCCTGGCGCCGGGCGAACGCTGCGCCTCGACCTCCAACCGCAACTTCGAGGGCCGTCAGGGCCGGGGCGGACGCACCCACCTGATGAGCCCGGCCATGGCCGCCGCCGCCGCCATCGCCGGCCACATCGCCGACGTGCGGGACTTCATCTGATCCGGCTCAGATCCGGCCTTCGCGGGTGACGGCTCATGGCCGTTTCCAACGCAAACGCCTTAGTCG
>NZ_JAUYOJ010000046.1 GCF_030697925.1 Phenylobacterium sp.
GCGAGCTCCCCTGACCCTCAAGCCCCGTGGGGCCGGTTCGGTCAGCGCGGGCACGGTGAAGCAGAGCTTCAGCCACGGCCGCTCCAAGACGGTGGTCGTGGAGACCAAGCGCGCGCGCACCCACACCGCGCCGGCGGGCAACCTCGCCGCGCCATCCTCGGCCGAGAAGCGCTCCTTCACGCCGCCGCCGGCGTCCTCGCCGCGTCCGGCCTCGCCTTCGGGCGATGGTTCGGGCTTGTCGGCCGACGAGCAGCGCGCCCGCCAGCGCGCCATCGAACTGGCCCGCGAGCATCAGGCCCGCCAGGCCGCCGAGCAGCAGGCCCGCGAAGAGCGCGCCCGCGCCGCCGCCGCGGCGTCCGCCGCCGCCGCCAAGGCCGCCGAGCCGGCGCCTGCCCCGGTCGCGCCAGCCGCTCCGGCCCCAGCGCCGGAAGCGCCCGCGCCGGTGGCCGCGGCGCCTGAGGCCCCGGCCCCGGTCGCCCAGGCTCCCGCTCCGACGCCGGCTGATCCGACGCCGGCCGCGGCTCCGCCCGCCGCGCCCCGCGCCGAGGCTCCGGCTCCCCGTCCGGCTCCGACCGCCGCTCCGGCGGCCGGCCAGACCCGCACCTACGAACCCTCCCGCGAACGCCGCGACGACCGGGCCTCGACCACCACCTATCGTCCGGAGCGTTCGCCCGGCCGGTTCGAGAACGCGAATTTCGGCCAGCGCGCGCCGCGTCCCGACCAGGGCGGCTATCAGCAGCGTCCGCCGCAGGGCGACGCCCGGCCGCAAGGCGACCGTGGTCCGCCGCGTCCGCAAGGCGATCGCCCGCAAGGGGACCGTCCGCAGGGGGACCGTCCGCGTCCGTCCGGCGAGCCGGTCCGCTATTCGGCCCTGTCGCCGCGTCCCGCGCCCGGCGGCGCCGGGCGTCCCGGGGATCGCCCCGGCGGCGCTCGCCCGCCCAGGGGCGCCGCGCCCAACGCGCCACCCGCCACGCCTGAGATCCAGCGCGCCACCCGCCAGGCCCCGCGGCCCGGCGGCGGCGACGCCACGCGCCGGCCCGACGACGACGAGGATACGCGCCGCAAGGCCGCGGCCGCGCCGAACAAGGCCATCTCGCGCGTCAAGGGCGCCCAGCAGCGCCGCGAAGGCCGCCTCACCATCCAGGCCGTGGCCGGGGACGATGAGGGCGCCGTCGAGCGGATGCGTTCGCTGGCCTCGGTTCGCCGGGCCCGCGAGCGTGAGCGCGAAAAGCGCAAGGGCGGCGGCCAGGAAGCCGCCCGCGCCGCGCGCGAAGTGGTCATTCCCGACGTCATCACCGTGGCGGAGCTCGCCAACCGGATGGCGACCCGCGGCGTGGAGATCATCAAGTTCCTGATGCGTCAGGGCGTGATGCTCAAGATCAACGACGTCATCGACAACGACACCGCCGAGCTGGTGGCCACCGAATTCGGCCACACGGTCCGCCGGGTGTCCGAGGCCGACGTGGAAGAAGGCTTCATCGGCGAAGAGGATGTCGACGATCACCTGCTCCCGCGTCCGCCTGTCGTGGCGGTCATGGGTCACGTCGACCACGGCAAGACCTCGCTGCTGGACGCCCTGCGTTCGGCCGACGTGGCGGCCGGCGAACACGGCGGCATCACCCAGCACATCGGCGCCTACCAGGTGCGGTTGGAGAGCGGCCAGTCCGTGACCTTCCTCGACACCCCCGGCCACGCGGCGTTCTCCGCCATGCGGGCGCGCGGCGCCGACGTCACCGACATCGTGGTGCTGGTGGTGGCCGCCGACGACGGCGTCATGCCCCAGACCATCGAGGCCATCCAGCACGCCAAGGCTTCCGGCGCGCCGATCATCGTGGCGATCAACAAGATCGACAAGCCGGGCGCCAACCCGACCAAGGTGATCAACGAACTGCTGCAGCACGAGATCGTGGTGGAGAGCCTGGGCGGCGAAACCCAGGCCATCCAAGTCTCGGCGACCGAGAAGATGGGCCTGGACGACCTGATCGAGGGCATCCTCCTCCAGGCCGAGGTCATGGACCTGAAGGCCAATCCGGATCGCACCGCCGACGGCACCGTCATCGAGGCCAAGCTGGATCGGGGCCGTGGCGCGGTCTCCACCGTCCTGGTCAAGCGCGGCACGCTCAAGCGCGGCGACATCGTGGTGGCCGGCTCCAACTTCGGCCGCGTGCGCGCCCTGCTCAATGAGCGCGACGAGCAGCTTGACGCCGCCGGTCCGTCGGTTCCGGTGGAGATCCTCGGCCTGGACGGCACCCCGTCGCCGGGCGAGCCCTTCGCCGTGGTGGAAAACGAAGCCCGCGCCCGCGAGCTGACCGAGTACCGCACCCGGGTGAAGCGCGAGAAGGCCGGTTCTCCGGTCGCCGCCGGCGTGACCATGGCCGACTTCATGGCCAAGCTTCAGGACAAGAAGATCTCGGAGCTGCCGGTCATCATCAAGGCCGACGTGCAGGGTTCGGCCGAGGCCATCGTGGGCTCGCTGGATGCGCTCGCCACCGACGAGGTCCGCGCGCGGATCATCCTCCAGGGCGCCGGCGCGATCAGCGAAAGCGACGTCATGCTTGCCAAGGGCTCGGGCTCCCCGATCCTCGGCTTCAACGTCCGCGCCTCCAAGCAGGCCCAGGCCCTCGCCGAACGCGAAGGCGTCGAAATCCGCTACTACGCGATCATCTACGACCTGATCGACGACATCAAAGGCGTGCTCTCGGGCATGCTGGCGCCGGAACAACGCGAAACCTTCCTGGGCAACGCGCGGGTCCTGCAGGTGTTCGACATCACCAAGGTCGGCCGGGTCGCCGGTTGCCGGGTCACCGAAGGCGTGGTGCGCCGCGGCGCCCGCGTCCGGATCATCCGCGAGGACATCGTGGTGCTGGAACTGGGCACCCTCAAGACCCTCAAGCGCTTCAAGGACGAGGTGGCCGAGGTCGGCTCCGGCGTCGAGTGCGGGATGTTCTTCGAGGGCTTCCAGGACATCAAGGAAAACGACGTCATCGAGTGCTTCAGCCTCGAAGAGGTTGCGCGCAGCCTCTGATTGGCCGCAAAGATCGTCAAAACCCTCCCGGAGACGGGAGGGTTTTTTCTTGCCCGCCGTCCAAGGTCCGCCATGCGCATCGCCCTTCTCGCCCTTCTCGCCCTGACGCTCTCCGGCTGCGCCACGGTCCAGCGCTATGACGCGGCCAACGACGTCCACGCCCTGCTGGTCTCGATCCGCGACAACGACCGCCGGGCCTTCGACGCCCATGTGGACCGCCCGGCGCTCAAGCAGCAGATCGAGAGCCGGTTGCTGGCCGAGACCCGCAAGGCCCAGCCTGGCGACGGGCTGGCGGCGCTCGGCATCCTGCTCTCCCCGGTGCTGGCTGATGTGGCCGGCGACGTGCTGGTCCAGCCCCGGGTGTTCCGCGCGGTGGCCGACTATTACGGCTACGGCCCCGACACCCCGATCCCCAACGCCCTGGTCATTGGCGCCCAACTGAAGCCGGCGGGCGACGGGCGGGTCTGCGCCACCCGCAGGAAGGACGGTCCCTGCCTGCTGACCTTCACGCAGGCCGCCGGGACCTGGCGGCTGTCGGGCTTCGAGGGCGATCTTTCCATGCTGCGGACCAAGCGCTGATCTGTGTAAGCTCGAGCCCTGCCTTGGGGGGAGCATGCGATGAGCTACGAGGCCGCACTGTCGGACTACGAGGACACCGCGTTCACCCATGGCGGCCGGACGCGGAGGGTCTTCAAGAAGGGCTCCGGCCCGGCGGTCATCGTCATCCACGAGATGCCCGGCCTGCATCCCCTGGTGATCAGGTTCGCCGACCGGGTCGCGGCCTGCGGCCTCACCGTCTATTGCCCCAGCCTGTTCGGCGATCCGGGCCGGCCGGTCACCACCGGCTACGCCCTGCGCGAGATGATCACCGGCATCTGCATCCGGCGCGAGTTCAATGTCTGGGCCACTGACAAGTCGAGCCCGATCGTCGACTGGCTGAAAGCCTTGGCCCGCAAGGTCCACGTCGACTGCGGCGGCAAGGGCGTCGGCGCGGTGGGCATGTGCTTCACCGGCGGCTTCGCGCTCGCCATGATGACCGAGCCCTCGGTGGTGGCGCCGGTGCTGTCCCAACCCTCCCTGCCGCTGGCGGGCAAGAATCCGAAGCGTGGCGCGGGGATCGGCGCCTCGGCCGATGAGATCGCCTGCGCCCGCCGCCGGTTCGCTGACGAGGACCTGTCGATGATCGGCCTGCGCTTCAAGAGCGACGCCTTCGTCCCCGACGCCCGGTTCGAGACCTATCGCCGCGAGTTCGGCGAGAGGTTCGAGGCCATCGAGCTGGCGGACGAGGACGCCGCCCCGGCCCAGATGAAGCCGCATTCGGTCCTCACCCTGCACCTGAAGGACGATGGCCCCACCAAGGCGGCGGAGGAACGGGTGCTGGCCTTCTTCCGCGAGCGCACCGGGGCGGCCTGACGGGGTGGACTTCCGGGCCCCACGCGACTAGAAGCCCGCCCTTCCCCTGAGCCGCCGCGTCCGATCCGCGGGCCAGGTTTTGAAAGGCCAAGCCATGAAGAAGAACAACGCCCCGCGCCCGCGCGGCGTGGCCGCGGGCCCCACCCAGCGCCAGCTGCGCGCCGGCGAGCTGATGCGCCACGCCCTGGTGGAGATCATGCGCACATCGGACTTCACCGACCAGGACCTCGCCGACCGCTCGGTGACCGTCACGGAGGTGCGGATGAGCCCCGACCTGCGCCACGCCATCTGTTTCGTCGAACCCCTGGGCGGCATCGACGCCGACAAGGTCGTGGCGGCCATGAACCGGCACGGCAAGTTCATCCGCGGCCAGCTGGGCCGTCGCATCGACATGAAGTTCACCCCGGACCTGAAGTTCCTGCACGATGAGAGCTTCAACGAAGCGACCCGGATCGGGGCCCTGTTCGACAATCCCAAGGTCCGCCAGGACCTGACCCCCGACGCACCTTCCGACAGCTGGAAGGACGAGGACTGATGGCCCGGCGCAAGAAGGGCGACGCCGTCTCGGGCTGGGTCTGTCTCGACAAGCCCTACGACCTGGGCTCCACCAGCGCGGTCACCCGGGTGCGGCGGATCTTCAACGCCCAGAAGGCCGGCCATGCCGGGACCCTGGACCCGCTCGCCACCGGCGTCCTGCCCATCGCGCTGGGCGAGGCCACCAAGACCGTCGCCTTCCTGATGGACGCCGACAAATCCTACCGCTTCACCGTCGCCTGGGGGACCACCACCGCCAGCTTCGACCGCGAGGGCGCGGTGACCGCGACCTCCGACGTGCGTCCGACCGCCGAGGCCGTCGCCGCGGCCCTGCCGGAGTTCATCGGCGAGATCCAGCAGGTCCCGCCGATCTATTCGGCGGTGAAGGTGGACGGCGAGCGGGCCTATGACCTGGCCCGGGCCGGCGAGACGGTGGAGCTTTCGGCCCGCACCATCCAGGTCCACGACCTGCGCGTGGCCGGGGTCATCGACGCCGATCACATCGAACTCACGATGGACTGCGGCAAGGGCGCCTACGTCCGCGCGGTGGTCCGCGACCTCGCCGAGCGCCTGGGCGCCTGTGGCCATGTCAGCGCGCTACGCCGCACCCGCGTCGGCTCGTTCCGCGAGGAAGATGCGATAACACTGGAATTGCTTGAGGATTTGGGCCATAAGGCCCGCTGCTTGGAGGCCCTGCTTCCGGTCGAGACCGCCCTGGACGACATCCCGGAGCTGGCCGTGACCACCGAAGACGCCTTCAAGTTGAAGCAGGGA
>NZ_JAUYOJ010000004.1 GCF_030697925.1 Phenylobacterium sp.
GGTGAACTACGGCTTCGACCGGGTTCGGATGATGGCTCCCGTCCGCGCCGGCAGCCGGGTCCGCGGCCATTTCGTGTTGAAGGAGATCGTCGAGCGCGGCCCCGGCGAGGTCATGGTCAAGTCGCAGGTGACGGTCGAGATTGAAGGGGCCGAGAAACCGGCGCTTGTCGCGGACTGGCTGGGTCTCACCCGCTTCGCCTGATCGCCAGGCCCCGAATCAGGTCGCGCGCCAAGCGAGGCTTCGATGGCGGGATAGGATCGCGAGACGGCAGCAATAATAGGCGCGAGCGGACGCCGTATTTGAGGAGGCGGGTCAAGGTGAACCACAAACACACATCAGGTCAGCCATGCGCTCGACGGCAAGGCCATCGGGGCCGTCGCCGCCCGCGTGGTGGACACCCGCCTGACAATGCGGCCGCTGCGCAACATCGAGGGCGTGCTGGTCAACGCCCGCTGTCGAACGCTTGCTTGAGGAGAAGCCGACCCTTCGGCGGCGATCGACGCAAGACGAGATGGACGCCGGCGGCCGGGGGGTGCGGCAAGGTCAGTGCCTCACCATGACATTCCTACCGCAAGGTCCTACTCATCCGCATCAGGGAAGAGGCTGAGAGCCTCATCCCCAATCGCCTCGCCGGAGCGCCGGTCGTCAAGGGGCGCCGCCTCCGTTCCCAACCCCGTGAATTCAGGAAACCAGCCCATGAGCGACCCCGTCGTCCTGTTCGTCCGGTTCCGGCCGAAGCCGGAACATCGCCAAGCCGCAAGAGAAGCGTTCGAAGCGGTAGTGCCCCTGTCTCGCGGGGAGTCCGGATGCCGCGAGTATGTGCTGCACATCGACCGGGAAGCGGAGGGCGATCTCTGTCTCTACGAGGTGTGGGACAATCACGAGGCCCTCAAGAGCCACTTCGCCCAACCCTACACGAGCGCCTTGTCTCAGCAGCTTGCGGGTTGGCTGGCGGAGCCGCCGGCGACCACAAAGCTCACCCGCCTTTAGGGACCTGCCTGGCCCAGGGGGAACTCCGTTAGCCTCGGCCTCTGTCGCTGATTTCAAACGCAGAAGCCCAGGAGATCGGGGGCCGGTAGGTTGCGACCGGCGAGCGCCGACGACAAGAGGATTCAAGGCACGCCGGCCGCGGGCATGGATCGAAATCCGTTGCGCCGAGCTCCGGCTGCGGCTCACATCGTTTCCCAATGACCAGGTGGTGGGCGCCGGCTTCGCCCTCGCTCTCGCCGCCGACGTTCGGATCGCAAGCCGCGAGGCGCGGTTCCTGAACGGCGCCGTCAGGGCCGGCCTAACGGCGTGCGAGATGGGCATCAGCTATCACCTGCCACGGCTGGTCGGCGCCGGCCGCGCCTTCGAGATCATGCTCACCGGCCGCCCCGTGCCCGCGGAGGAGGCGCAAGCTATCGGCTTGGTCACGCAGGTGGTGGACGCCGCCGCCTTGCGCGACGCCGCGCTCCAGACGGCGCGCGCGATCGCCGCCAACAGCCCATATGCGATCAAGCACACGAAACAGCTGATGTGGACCAACCTCGATGCGCCCAGCCTCGAGGCGGCCATCCAACTGGAGAACCACGCCCAGATCGTGGGCATCCTTAGCAGCGACTTCGCCGAAGCCACCGCGGCCTTCGCCGAGAAGCGTCCGCCCGTT
>NZ_JAUYOJ010000006.1 GCF_030697925.1 Phenylobacterium sp.
CGAAGTGCACTTGCCCACTGGGGCGAGCATCTTCCCGAAGGAGCTTAGCAGACCCCCGCGACACTGGGCGGAGCGCATCTTCAACAACATCGTCTATTGGAACCAACCTGAGAGAGGCGGGCACTTCGCGGCATTTGAGCAGCCTGTACTCTTCGTGAACGAGCTAAGGAAGTGCTTCCGCCTAATGCGATGACTCCGCTCGTTTGGCGGACGAGTAAGAACCGGGGCGAGGCTCGCCGTCACGATGATTTCGTCGACTTCCGTTGCTGCCGCGCGCGGCACTTCCGGACCTGTCGGAATGGGCTGTGCAGTCGCGTCCTGAGAGGTGGCCAGGATCAAACCCGCCGCACCCCACAACCATGAGGTTGTATTCATCCATGCTGTTGTATTCATCGCCCCCCTAATCTACAGCGTTCTCGTTGTTGTAGCGTCGTCACGAGTCGTTCTTCAGGTTGATTGTGTACCCGACACCAGTGGTTACCGTAGGTGATCGGCACCACGGTGTGTTTCCCGCTTCTCAGGTGCGAGGCGACGCCCTAGCCGACCGAACAAGATATTGGCACATTTAGAATCGATTTCGAAAAATGGCAATCCCGCCGGCGCGGCCGTACCGATCGACTACATGCTCCGGCGTCGGGGCCGCGGGGCGTTCCTCCCATTCGAGCCGGGCCCCTGCCTCGCGCAAGACCATTGCCCGGTTCACGGCGCTCTGTTCAGCCATCGTTCGCCTCCTGGGACAGGTTTCTTCGGCGCAGGCGTCAGCACGTCGCGCACCTAAGGAGAGTCCGGTGTTTCAGTCAGGATGACGCGGTAATCCGCGCCTCGAAAGCGGTGCTCCCGCGCCGCTTGATACTCCGGGCTGTTGTACCAGCGCCGCGCGTCGTCGGCGGTGGGGAACGTCGTGATCAAGACGGTTTCGGCAGGCGGACCCTCGAGGACCTCCGTCGGCCCGTAGCGCCTCGCCCGGTCCTTCTGACGCTTGAGGCGGTCCGCATCGATTCATTCCGCCGCCAACGCGGCGTGATTTTCTAGCGAGAACCGCTTCCCCGTCATAAAGTCCGTCCTTCAAAGAGGTCGAACCTACCTCAGCCGCCTGTCCGATTTTCCGGCGCCACCTCAGTCCGGCGCGGCACAGTTCCTCGCGACAATCGCTCTCCTCCGCAAGTGGCATGCGAGCGTCCTCACCGGCGTCCCGGGTGACCGCAGATGTGCATGGCTGCGATCTGCCCGGGACTTGAAGCCCGAACGCAGCTGGAAGTTAGCTACTTTCGACGTCTCTCAGCTGAAATCAGGCAAGGTCGAAGCGGTCGGCGTTCATCACCTTGGTCCAGGCCGCTGCGAAGGCCTTCACGAACTTCTCTTGCGCGTCGGCGGAGCCATAGACTTCGGCAAGAGAGCGCAGCTCAGAGTTCGAACTGAAGATGAGATCAACGCGCGTGCCGGTCCATTTCGGTTGGCCGCTCTTGCGGTCGCGCCCCTCGAACACGTTTTCGTCCGAGGTCGGTTTCCACTCGGTGCCCATGTCCAAGAGGTTCACGAAGAAGTCGTTGGTGAGCGTCTCCGGACGCTTCGTGAAGACACCGTGCTGGGACTTGCCGTAGTTCGCATCCAAGACGCGCAGGCCGCCAACGAGAACCGTCATCTCGGGCGCCGTCAGCGTCAGGAGTTGCGCCTTGTCTACGAGAAGCTCTTCTCCCGATACGCTGAACTTAGCCTTGAGGTAGTTGCGGAATCCGTCCGCGAATGGCTCGAGATAGGCGAAGGTCTCCACATCGGTCTGCTCTTGCGAGGCGTCGGTGCGGCCCGGCGCGAAGGCGACCGTCACATCGTGCCCGGCCTTTCTCGCGGCCTGCTCCACGGCGGTTGAGCCTCCGAGAACGATCAGATCGGCGAGCGACACTTTCTTGCTGCCACTTGCCGCGCCGTTGAACGATTTCTGAATGCCTTCGAGGGTTGCGAGCACCTTCGCCAACCGGGCAGGCTGGTTGACTTCCCAGTCCTTCTGCGGCGCGAGACGGATGCGCGCGCCGTTCGCCCCGCCGCGCTTGTCGGAGCCGCGGAACGTCGCCGCCGAGGCCCAAGCGGCCCCGACCAGCTCGGAGACGGAAAGTCCCGAGGCCAGGATCTTGGCCTTGAGATTCGCGATGTCATTGGCGTCGATCAGTATGTGATCGAGGGCGGGAACGGGGTCCTGCCAGATCAGCTCCTCCGCCGGGACATCCGGGCCGAGATAGCGCGCGCGCGGACCCATGTCCCGGTGGGTGAGCTTGAACCATGCGCGGGCAAACGCGTCCGCGAACTCATCTGGATGCGCTAGGAAGCGCCGGGAAATCTTCTCGTAGGCCGGATCCATCCGCAGCGAAAGATCCGTGACCAGCATGGTTGGCGCGTGCATCTTCGAAGCGTCGAAGGCGTCCGGAATCGTCGCGACGTCGCCTTTCGCCTTGAACTGGTTCGCGCCGGCCGGGCTCTTGGTCAGCTCCCATTCGTATTTGAACAGGTTCTCAAAAAAGCTGTTGCCCCACTTTGTCGGCGTCGTGCTCCAGGTGACCTCCGGGCCGCCGGTGATCGCGTCCTTGCCTTTGCCCGTGCCGAACTTGCTGTTCCAGCCGAAGCCCATCTCCTCGATGGGCGCGGCTTCAGGGTCTGAACCGACAAGCGCCGCATCGCCGGCGCCGTGGGCCTTGCCGAAGCTATGTCCGCCGGCGATCAGCGCAACGGTCTCCTCATCGTTCATGGCCATGCGCTTGAAGGTCTCGCGGATGTCGATGGCGGCGGCAAGCGGATCCGGATTGCCGTTCGGCCCATTCGGATTCACGTAGATGAGTCCCATCTGCACGGCGGCGAACGGATTCTCGAGCTGGCGGTCGCCGGTATAGCGCTCATCGCTAAGAGGATCAGGGAACCAAACCTTCTCCTTGCCCCAGTAGACGGCTTCGTCAGGCTCCCACACATCGGGGCGCCCGCCGCCGAAGCCGAAGGTTTTGAAGCCCATCGACTCGAGCGCGACGTTGCCGGTGAGGATCATGAGGTCGGCCCAGGAGATTGCCCGGCCATATTTCTGCTTGATCGGCCACAACAGCCGCCGCGCCTTGTCGAGGTTCGCATTGTCCGGCCAAGCGTTGAGGGGCGCGAAGCGTTGTTGGCCGGCGCCCGCGCCGCCGCGGCCGTCGCCGATGCGGTAGGTGCCCGCGGCATGCCACGCCATGCGAATGAAAAGCCCCCCGTAATGGCCGAAATCCGCTGGCCACCAGTCTTGGCTGTCCGTCATGAGCGCGGTGAGATCGTTCTTCAGAGCCTCGAGGTTGAGCTTCTTGAACTCCTCGGCGTAGTTGAAGTCCTTGCCCATGGGATCGGATTGGGGCGAGTTCTGGCGGAGAATCCTGAGGTTCAGCTGGTTCGGCCACCAGTCTCTGCTCGACCTCATTCCAACATTTGTGGCGCCGTGCACGACCGGGCACTTGCCCGCTTGCTCGTCAGTCTTTGCGTCCATCTTTTCCTCCGATTGTGTTCCAGTCTTCTTCGAGTTTTTCGTATGGAACTATTTAGATCAAAGCGCGTCGAGCGCCTTTTGGAGGCGGTCCGCATGTGATTTCCCGGCCTTGGCGAGCGTCTCGAACCAGTCAGCGATCTCGCCGAAGCCTTCCTGGCGGGCGGCGCGGGCCATGCTTGGATACATGTCGATGTATTCGTGGGTCTCGCTGGCGATCGCGGCCTTGAGGTTGTCGCCGGTCGGACCGATCGGCTTGCCGCTCGCGGGGTCGCTCACTTCCTCGAGATATTCGAGATGACCGCGCGCGTGCCCAGTCTCGCCCTCGGCAGTCGAGCGGAACACGGCGGCGACATCGTTGAAGCCCTCGACGTCGGCCTTCTCGGCGAAATAGAGATAGCGGCGGTTCGCCTGGCTCTCGCCGGCAAATGCGTCCTTCAGATTCAGCTCGGTCTTGGTTCCCTTGAGAGGGGGCATGTCCCCTCCGGTGTTATCAAGGCAAAGAAATATGGGCGATTTTGAGCGGCCTTGTGCGCACAAAAAAGTCCAGCGAAGTCCGTAGCAGCCTAGCACCTTCTGAGGGTGCTGTCAGGCAACCGGTAAGAAGAAGCCTCAACAGCGGACTCTCGGAACGGCCGCTATGGGTCCGGACCTTGCCGTTTGCTCCTGGCCGGATTACGGACGTTCCCAACGTCTCAGATGAGCCCAGCCCGGCCTCTTTTGGGGCACGTGTCAGCCAGTAGGTTCCCACTCCAAAAGTAGCGCCCGCTGATAGAGCCCGCCCAAGGCCAGCGGCTATTCGACCATAGTCTGGCGCTCTGCCTCGCTGCAGACGCGATTGACCAAGCCGAATTGGTTGGCGTCCATCGCCGGCCAAGAATTCTGCGCCTCATCACCCACCGGGGTGCTGCAAACGGCGCCCGGCGCCGGGCGACATTAGCCCGGCCAAGATGGCCCCTGGAGCGGCCTAGTCCCGTCTGCCAGTTCGAAGGCGGCCGGGCCTGTAGTCGTCGGTTGCTGGTCCGCCTGGCGTTGGGTTTGAAGGATTGGGAACGGCCAGGGCGGCGAGCTCCCCCGCCGGGCGAGTCCGCCTTGACTCGCTACCATTGGTCGCGAAGAGTTGGCGTCTGGGAGAGTTCCGGATGATCAAGTTTCTTGCATCGAGCCTGGCTGCGGCAACGCTTCTGTGGGCCGGCGCCGCTAACGCCACTGTTATGATCGCCACGATAGCGGGTGACTACAATGACGACCCCGACTGGAACGGCTGGTCCATGGAGCTTCGATACAACACGAGTGGGCTCGAGTTTGAGCAAACTGGCCTCAAGAGAACCTACAGCTGGAACGCTTCATCAGGACTCCCATCTCCAATTCAATACGCGCGGGGTTCATTCACCGGGCAAGAGCCTTGCCCGCTACCAGACAGCTGGGATGGTTGCTTTTATTACGACGAGAACGATGAACTCGTGGAAATCTACCGCCCTCCGGTGGAGGTTGCGTTCGACCTCACGGAGTTTTATTCATTTTCAATAGAACAGGCCACGGACCCATACAGCGAATACTTCTACTACGTATTCAATTTTGAGGGTCCTGACGTTCGGATTAGGGGTCTCGGGGAGATCGATCGGGGACCGCTCCCATCCATCACCAAGCCCGTCGAAATCGTTCGCTATGGCGAGTACGGCGACGCGCTAATCCGGGGCATCAGCCCAGGCGGTCCCCATACGGAGTACCTATCCGTCGCGCCCAGCCCGGGCGGCATCCCGGAGCCGGCAACCTGGGCGATGATGATCGTCGGCCTCGGCATAGCGGGCCTGGAGCTTCGCCGCCAGCAAAGGAGCTTTCAAGGTGCTTAGGGTTCTCTCGCCGCTCATCGCCGCGCTCTCGTTGTCCTGGGTCGGATCAGCGACCGCGGCGACTATCGTGTTTCAGCAATCCGGACACACCGCCACGCTTGACCTGGGGCCGGTCGATCTAGCCGGGCCGGGGACTTACGAGTTTAGCTTCAGCAGCTCGATCCCGCTCTTCTATGACCTCTCCGCGAGCTACGAAAACCACTGGGACATCTTCGTCGCGCCGCCGCCGCGCCCACACGACGAGTTTATCGAAGGCAACGAGTCGACCGTCGAAGACGGGACTGGCGGGTTCGCAACGGGCTTCTCGTGGCAATTCGTCGTGCCCAAGGCGACCTACCTGTTCTTTCCGGCCGGCGGTTATGCGGACCAGGGGATACCGGACGGCACGCCGCTCTATGAGATCACGCGGGCGGAGGGCCCCTATTTCAACTTCTATGCCGATTTCGAAGGTCTTGAGTTCGACTATACCTTGACCGCCGAGCAGCTGTCTGCGGTTCCGGAACCCTCGGCCTGGGCCATGATGATTGCAGGCTTCGGCATGGTCGGAGCGATCATCCGCCGGGGGTCGCGAGGCCGCGCCCAAGCCGTCGCTTAGGCCGCTGCGGTTGTCCTCAATTCCCCGTCGGCCATGGACCAGGTCCTCAGATCAGCCGGTTGTGGACGTTGAACTTCCGCGCGCCCCTTAGTCGCTCCGCGACGAAGTCCAGGTCACGAACGTAGATGTGATTGGCCTTGCGCGTCGCCAGGTCACCGGGTGGGACGAGCGATCGGCTCCACGGATCGTACCAGAACGGCCCCAGCAGCCCGTGCGCCGTCAGCACGCCGTCGATCGCGTCGAGCCGGGCGCCGTAGGCTTCCACCTGGTAGGACATCTCGATGATCAACGCCTGGAAGTCCGGGGACCCGAGAGTGGCGGCGGCGCCCGCCACGACCTCCGCCTCGAAGCCCTCGACATCGACCTTCATTGCGCGCGGGATCCGACCGTCCAAGATCATGTCCAGCGGCAGGACGTCGACCTCGACGACGCCCTCACCGGGCCCGCCCACGACGCGGTTGTAGCTCCAGTTCGTCGCCGTGAAATGCAGCCTTCCGCGCTCCCGGCCGACACCGCACCGGAGGGCGTCCACACGGTCCGAGATCCCGTTGGCGTGGACGTTCTGCATGAGCAGGTCATAGGTCGTCGGCACCGGCTCGGCGCTGACCACCTTCGCGCCGACCACTTTCGCCGCGAGCACGGTGTAGACGCCGGCGTTGGCCCCCACGTCGCAGAACAGGTCTTCGGACCGGAGGAAGTGCAGCACAAACGCCATGTCCTCGAACTCTCCGAGGCCGTAGCGCGCGCAGATCATCACGCTGGTCGCCTCCCGCCGCCAGACCAACACGGCGCCCTCGACATAGGGGATGACCTGGTGGCCAGGCGCCACCCAATCGGCGAACGTCAGCCTGAGCCAGCGCTTCGCGGCCTCGACCCGGCGCCCCTCGTGGATCGGATGGGCCAACACAGCCCGCAGGACGCGAACGCGACTGCGGATGTTGCGCGCGAATTGCCTGGGACCCTTCATCCACTCCTCGCGCCGTGTTGCGGGCCGAATGCGGCCTCAACGCAAAATTGCTTATCGCTCCGACATTGGCGACCCAATTCGATCCAGTTGACGTCGCGCCGATGAACCCAGGGCCAGCGCCTTCCGGCAGATGGACTTCGGTCTATGGGACTTCGAATTGATCGCCGTCATGCAGGAGCGCGGGACAGGCCGAGATCATTTTGGTCCTTGGGGGATAGCCTCCAATCGCGGCGCACCGGGATTTCCAGTGGCGGCGGTCGGATTTTTGGGTTCGGTCGCTGGGCGCTTGCCTGCGTCACCCGCATCGAGGCCGGTCGGCGCGGGATTATCTTGGCCGCCGCTCCGCTTCCCCCGCATGTTGCCCAGATTGTCGAACAGCAAAGGCACATCGGCTGTGGGAAGCGCCAAGGCCCCTGAGTTTGAGCCGAGGACCCCGAAAGCGCTGTTCGGACTGCCAGGTGCAGGGGCGCCGACCACCGCCGCCGCCGAGCTGGCGGCGCAACCCAGTACGCTCAAACATGTCTGCGCCGCCGCCTCGCCGGTCATCGTAACAACGACGGCGACGGTCAGAGTGGCCAATCGGATCATGACGCGCTCTCCTGTACTCAATACGACCCCCCCTATGCCGGACGGGCATGACGACTTTGGGGCGGTTATGAAGAATTAGAACTGACTCAACCTTAACTCGAGTCGAGTACGCCATGCTGACGGTTCAGCCGGCGTTCACCCAAGCTCACGTCATTAAGTGTCGGCTACCCGGCAGACGGCGCGAGGCGAGAACGACATCCAACGGTCCTATGCTTGCGCCACCCCCCTGATCGGTGGGGCGCCGGCAAGGAATGGATGGTCCGGAGGACGCCTTCAACGTCGGTCGGATGGTTCGCAACTTGCCTGTCGTCATGTGGAAGACGGCAGGCGTCCCATTCTGACCTGTCTTGACCGAAACCCTTGAACACAACACCGCAGCAAAACCATGCGCGACAACATAGATCTTCACCTGGCCAAACGCCTTTTCCATCGGCGGCGGGAATTGAACCTTACCCAGCGTCAGCTGGGACAGCTTTGCGGCGTGACCTTCCAGCAGGTCCAGAAGTACGAGTGTGGCGCCAATCGAATCTCGGCCTCGATGATCTGGCGGCTGGCCGATGCGCTCGAGGTGCCGGTTCACTATTTTTACGACGGCCTTGAGAAACCCCACCTAAACGGGGCAGATGTCGCCGAGACGGCGCCAGGCGAGGCGAAGACTTCGTCGCTCTCGCTCGGGGGCAAGACGGCCACGTCCAGCTAGCCCAAGAAACATGTTCGCTGAACGTGCTCGTCTATGGTCAAGCCTGAGACGATGAGCACACTTTTCAAAGTTGAAATATGAGCCTTAACTTCATCGAATCCTAAGCGATCCCCGGCGCGCTTCGTTCAGACCGCGGACGTTTCGGGTGAGGAGACGACGATGAACGCGGAGCTCTCGAACAAGACACCAGACCCGATGGATGTGGCCCTCGGCGCCTCGGTTCGGATACGCCGTCGCACGATCGGGATGTCTCAGGAAGCCTTGGCCGAACAGTGCGGCGTCAGCTTTCAGCAGATCCAGAAGTACGAGAACGGCGCCAACCGCATCTCTTTCTCGCGCCTGGTCCAGATCGCGCGCGCCTTGCGCTGCCGCGTGGTCGACCTGATGGACGTGCTCGACACATCGGGCGCGGAGATCGGCGGCGATATCGACATGCTCAGCCGGATCCGGACGCCCGGCGCGCTGGAGCTGCTGACCGCCTTTGAACGCCTGCCGCAGGAGGCCCGCACCTCGCTGGTCAACCTGTTGCGCACCCTGACCGAGACCGACGCCAGCGGCATGCGCGCCCGCCAGCGCGAACTGGCCTAGAGGGTGCCCAGTGGATGCTGGTTCAGGCGGCCGCCACGCTCTAAGCTTTTGAAGATAGACCATTTTCATCCGACCAAATGCTTCCATCTGGTCGGGAAAGGGCCTAGGCAGCCTGTTCCGGCGCGAGATCCGCCGCCAGCCGGGAGATCTCGGCCAGGAGGGCGGCCGGCGAGATCGGCTTGGCCACGTGACCGTCCATCCCCGCGCGCCGATAGGTCTCGATCTGATCAGGCAGGACGTTGGCGGTCATGGCGACGATCGGGGTCTCCCCGGCCTGGCCGGGAAGCGACCGGATCCGCCGGGCGGCCTCGACCCCATCCATCACCGGCATCTGGATATCCATGAAGATGAGGTCATAGGAACTGGCTGCGGCCTGTTCGACCCCCTCCGCGCCGTCGCGGGCGATCTCCACCTCGGCGCCCAGCTCGGTCAGCATGCGTAAGGCCACCATGCGGTTGGTTGCGTTGTCCTCGACCACCAGGATGCGCAGGCCGGCGAGCCAGCGGTCGGCGGTGATCGGCGCCGGGCGGGCGCAGACCGGCGCGGCGATCTCGATCCAGAAGGTGGAGCCCACGCCCTCGACGCTGCTAAAGCCGATGCCGCCGCCCATGCGCTCGGCCAGGGCCTTGGTCACCGCCAGGCCCAGGCCCGAGCCGCCGAAGCGGCGGGTGCTGGAGCCGTCGGCCTGCTGGAAGCGGTCGAGCAGGCTGGCCTGAGCCTCCAAGGGAATACCGACGCCGGTGTCGGCGACCTCGATCTTCAGGCGCTGAGCCTCGCCCTTGCCGGAGGTGGCCAGCTTGATCCGTACGCCGCCCCGCAGGGTGAACTTCACCGCGTTGCCGGCCAGGTTGAACAGTATCTGGCGCAGACGCACCGGGTCCAGCGACGCCCATCCCAGGGTCTCCGGCGCTTCGATGACGAGCGAGAGGCCGCGGGCGTCGGCGTCGGCGCGCAGCATGCCGATCACCACATCGCCTTCCCGCGACAGATCGAGGGCCTCGGGCGCCAGCTCCAGGGCGCCGCTCTCGAGCTTCGAAAAATCGATGATGTCGCTGAGCATCTGGGCCAGGGTCGACCCGCAGGCCAGGGCCTCGTCCACCAGGACCTGGCCCGCGTCGGACAGGGCTTCGTTCTTCAGGATGTGCAGCACCCCCATCACCCCGTTCATCGGCGTGCGGATCTCGTGGCTGATATTGGCCAGGAACTCGGTCTTGGCCTGGACCGCGCCCAGCGCCGCGTCGCGGGCGTCGGCCAGCTCGGTCACGTCCTGTGTGATGCCGAGCACGTCCCAATCGCCGGACGGCAGCGGCCGCACGCCGCGCCAGGCGGTGCGGAACCGTAGCCAGTCGCCGCTCTCGGCCTGGTGGCGATAGGTGACGATGCCGGTCTCGCCGGTGTGCAAGACCTGGTTCCAGAGATCGTCGACATGGCCGCGGTCCTCGGCGTGGATCCGGTCCTTGAACGCCGCCTCGGCCACCCGCAGCAGGGCGGAGCCATCGGCGCGCGCGGTGTCCAGGGGATTGAGGTCGTATTCGCAGGTGTCGGCGTCGAAGCGCCAGACATAGACCCCCGCCGTCTCGCCCAGCAGTTCGGCCACGCGGCCCAGCCTTTCCTTGTTCTCGGCGATCTGGCGTTCGGCCGAGATGTCCTGGATCACCAGCAGGGCGCGGCCGTCGGCGGCGCGCTTGGCCCGGGTGCGCACCCAAAGCCAGTCGCCATCGGGCGCGGGGACGCGGTGATCGAAGATCGCGGCGCCGTCGCGCTTCAGCCGTGCGACATGGGCGGCGATCATCTCCGCTTCATCGGGGTGGTGCAGTTCTGCATAGGGACGGCCGATGGTCTCGGCCCGGGACCAGCCGGACAGGGCGAGCCAGGCGGGATTGGCCGACGCGACCTTGCCATGACTGACGACGACGAAAGCGTCGAGCGCGTTTTCGAAGAACCAACCGGCGGCTTCGCCGTCCGCGGCTTCAGCTTCCATGGGCGCCCCGTTCCCCTTGCGGGGTCGTTTCTCGATCCCACGTGGCCATGACGCCGGAAAGCCGTAAACAGAGCCTTGCCGTAGAAGGCCTGGACGCTCGAAGGGGCGCGCCACAATGTCGCACTCCCGACATTCAAACGCAGAACGGACGCCGGCCCCTCGCGAGTCCGGCGTCCGCCCGAATGCTCAAATCGTGGAGGCCGCCTAGACCGGCTTCAGGTCGACCGCCGCGGTCTTGCCGCGTTCTTCCTTCTCCTCGTAGCTGACCTTGTCGCCCTCGTTCAGGCTGCGCAGGCCCGCGCGCTCGACCGCGGAGATGTGGACGAAGACGTCCTTGCCGCCGTCGTCAGGTTGAATGAAGCCGAAGCCCTTGGTGGCGTTGAACCACTTGACCGTACCGGTGGCCATGTCCTTCTCGTCTCCCTGACTCAGTGTTCCACACGGACTCGCGACGAGGATCGCCGGTCGCCCGGTCCATCTCAGTCGTCTGGGGAGCGGGCTGTTCGGTTCCGCGCGGAATGCGTGGGGAGAAGAACGTCAGCAGGCCCAAAGCGCCGATTGGGCCGAAGTCTGGCCATGGGCCAGGACGCCGGTCAACCGCAGCGCCTGTTCAACTTTCCGCCAACACCTTGTCGATCAGGGCCTTGGCCTCCTTGCCCGACCAGTCGGCGTCCCCGGCCAGCCGGCCCCGCTCCACCCCGTCGGCGCCATAGATCACCGTGGTCGGCATGCCCACGGCGGCGGGCTTGAAGGCGAACGGCAGGGCCATCTTGGGATCGTGGTAGAACTTGAGCGGCGCGTGCTTGGCGATGAACATCCGGGCCTTGGCTTCGTCGTCCGGGCGGTCGACGCTGATCGCGACCACCTCGACGTTCTTGCCCTCATAGCTCTTGGCCAGCTTGGCCAGGGTCGGCATCTCGATGACGCAGGGCGCGCACCAGGTGGCCCTCAGATTGACCACCACGACCTTGCCCCGGAAATCGGCGATGCGCCGGGTCTCGCCCTTGGCGTCGAGGAAGCCCGCGGCCGGCGGCGGGGCCGCCTCGACCGGCAGGGCGAACTTGGCCATCTCCCCCTTGGCGAAGCCTTTCAGGCTCGTTTCCTGCTGGGGGTTTATGGAAGCCTGACCGATGATGTAGAGAACCGCGGCGGCGCCGAGAACGGCGACGCCCCCCAGCACCCACCGCAGCGGGATCTTGGGGCCGCCGGCCGCACCTTCATCCGAACGCTCGCTCATATGACCGACAACTCCTCGCCTGCTTCGAATAAGACCCAAGATGGCCAAGCCATGTGGGGCGGACGGTTTACGTCCAAACCGGCCGAACTGATGCAGGCGATCAACGTCTCCATCGGCTTCGACAGGCGCCTGGCCGCCCAGGACCTGGCGGGGTCGCGGGCGCACGCGGCGATGTTGCGCAAGCAAGGCGTGATTTCAAGCGAGGACGAGGCGGCGATCCAGGGCGGTCTCCAGGCCATCGAGGCCGAGATGGACGCCGGGACCTTCCCGTTCCGCGACGAGTACGAAGACATCCACATGAACGTGGAGGCGCGGCTGCGCGAGCTGATCGGCCCGGCGGCCGGCCGGCTGCACACCGCTCGCTCACGCAACGACCAGGTGGCGCTTGATTTCCGCCTGTGGGTCCGCGAGGCCTGTGACCGCACGGGCGCCCAGATTCGCGACCTGCAGGCCGCCCTTCTGGCCAAGGCCGAGCCGCACGCGGCGACCCTGATGCCCGGCTTCACCCACCTGCAGCCGGCCCAGCCGGTGACCTTCGGCCACCACCTGATGGCCTACGTCGAGATGTTCGGCCGCGACGCCTCGCGCTTCGCCGACGCCCGGGCGCGGATGAACGAATGCCCGCTGGGCGCCGCGGCCCTGGCGGGCTCGCCGTTCCCCATCGACCGCCACGCGACGGCCCAGGCCCTGGGCTTCGACGGTCCCACGGCCAACTCCCTGGACAGCGTCGCCGACCGCGACTTCGCGCTGGAAGCCCTGGCGGCGGCCACCATCTGCGCGGTCCACCTGTCGCGGCTGGCCGAGGAGATCGTCATCTGGATGACGCCGCAGTTCGGCTTCGTGAAGCTCTCCGACGCCTTCACCACCGGCTCGTCGATCATGCCGCAGAAGAAAAACCCCGACGCCGCCGAACTGGTCCGGGCCAAGGTCGGGCGGCTGCTGGGCTCCTTCACCCAGCTCACCGTGGTGATGAAGGGCCTGCCGATGACCTATTCGAAGGACATGCAGGAGGACAAGGTCCCCACCTTCGAGGCCTTCGACGCACTCGAACTCTCGCTGGCCGCCATGGCCGGCATGGTCGCCGACCTGGAGCCGGTGGCCGAGAAGATGGCCGCCGCGGCCGGCGCCGGCTATTCGACCGCGACGGATCTGGCCGACTGGCTGGTGCGCGAACTGGACATGCCGTTCCGCGACGCCCACCACGTGACGGGCGCGGCGGTGAAAAAGGCCGAGTCGCTCGGCTGCGATCTGTCGTCCCTGCCCCTATCTGAGCTCCAGGCCCTGGAGTCGCGGATTACGGCTGGGGTTTTCGAGGTGCTGACGCCCGCCGCTTCGGTCGCCAGCCGCAAGAGCTACGGCGGCGCCTCGCCGGAACAGGTTCGCGCCCAGATCGCGCGTTGGAAGGAGAATTTGTCATGACCCTTCGAGTCGCGGCGATCGCCGCCCTGACGGGCGCCCTGGCCCTGGCCGGCTGCGGCAAGATGGGCGCCCTGGAGCGTCCCGGACCGCTGATGGGCAAGGGCTCGGGCGCGGACGCCGGGTCCGATCCCGGTCGCGCCATCCGCACGGTCGACCCGCGCAACCGCGACGACGCGCCGGTTCCTCCGCGCACCCAGCCGATCGACTCCGCGCCCAGCGCCACGTCCAGCGCCCCGCAAGGCGCCCTGCCCGACCCCTACGCCCGGCCCAGATGAACCACTTCGAGCTCCACGGGGGCGAGCTCTTCTGTGAGGACGTATCCCTGAGCGCCCTGGCCGAGGCCGTGGGCACGCCAGTCTATGTCTATTCGACGGCCACCCTGGAACGGCACTACACGGTGCTGCGCGACGCCCTGGTCGCCGAGGGGATCCGGGGCGAGCACGGCGCCGATCCGCTGCTGGCCTTCGCGGTGAAGGCCAATTCCAACGTCGCCGTCCTCAAGACCCTGGCGAAGCTGGGCGCGGGCGCCGACACGGTCTCGGAGGGCGAGATCCGCCGGGCGCTGGCCGCCGGGGTCCCGCCCGAGAAGATCGTCTTCTCCGGCGTCGGTAAGACCGGGGGTGAGATCGCCTTCGCGCTCAAGGCCGGCGTATCGGAGATCAATGTCGAGTCCGAGCCGGAGATGGAGTTGGCCAGCCGGGTCGCCCAGTCGCTGGGAACCCGCGCGGTGGTCGCCATCCGGGTCAATCCCGACGTCTCGGCCGGCGGCCACGCCAAGATCTCCACCGGCAAGGCCGACAACAAGTTCGGGGTCTCGTTCTCCGAGGCCGAGCGGCTCTACGCCAAGGCCTCCAACAACGCCGGCCTGAAGCCGGTGGGCGTCACCTGCCACATCGGCAGCCAGATCACCGACCTGGCGCCCATGGCCGAGGCCTTCGCCAAGATGCGCGGCCTGGTCGAGCGCCTGCGCGGCGAGGGGCTGGCGGTCGAGCGCCTCGACCTGGGCGGCGGCCTGGGCGTCCCTTATTTCAACCAACCGACCCCGCCCTCACCCGCCGACTATGCACGGATGATCGCCAAGACCATGGACGGGCTGGACGTGGCCTATTCGTTCGAGCCCGGACGGATGATCGCCGCCAACGCCGGCGTGCTGCTGGCTCGCGTGCTGCACATCCACGAGCGCCCCGAGGGCCGGAAGTTCGCCGTACTGGACGCGGCGATGAACGACCTGATCCGGCCGGCCATGTACGACGCCTATCACGAGATCGTCCCGGTCAAGCCGCGCCCCGGCGCGCCGGTCGTCTATGACGTGGTGGGGCCGATCTGCGAGACCGGCGACACCTTCACCCGCGAGCGCGCCCTGCCCCCGCTTGAGGCCGGAGACCTGGTGGCCTTCCTCAGCGCCGGCGCCTATGGGGCGGTGATGTCCAGCGAATATAACAGCCGTCTGCTGGCCCCCGAGGTGCTGGTGAAGGGATCGGACTACGCGGTGATCCGGCCGCGGCCGACCTATGAGGACATGCTGGCCAAGGAGGCCGCCGCGCCCTGGCTCTAGCCGTCGCCCCTTGCCAAACCGGGCGAGGGCGCAGGAAGTAGGCCTCAACCAAACTGGCGCGGTCGCGCCGAGGGCGGACGGGAGGGTCGGCGATGCGCTTCGGGATCTTTTACGAGCACCAGCTTCCCAAGCCCTGGAACGAGGGCGACGAGGCGCGGCTGTTCCACCAGGCCCTGGAGCAGGTCGTGCTCGCCGACAAGCTGGGCTTCGACTACGCCTGGGAGGTCGAGCACCACTTCCTCGAGGAATATTCCCATTCCTCCGCGCCTGAGGTGTTCTTGGCCGCCTGCGCGGCGCTCACCAAGACCATCCGGGTCGGCCACGGAATCCGCCAGGTGATCCCCAACTACAACCACCCCGCCCGCACGGCGGAGGGCCTGGCGACCCTCGACATCATCTCCCACGGCCGGCTCGATTTCGGGATAGGCGAGGGCGCCACCCGGCTGGAGCTGGGCGGCTTCGGCATCCCAGCCAAGGAGAAGCGCGCGCTCGCCCTGGAGGCCGCCGAGCAGATCGCCAACATGATGGTGATGGACCCCTACCCCGGCTTCGAGGGCAAGGGCTTCTCCTTCCCCTGCCGCAACGTCGTGCCCAAGCCGATGCAGAAGCCGCATCCGCCCATGTGGATGGCCTGCACCAACCGAGACACCATCAAGATCGCCGCCCAGAAGGGCCTGGGCGCCCTGGCCTTCTCCTTCGTCGATCCCGAGGAAGCCCGGAACTGGGCCGACATCTATTACGGGATCATCAAGTCCGATGAATGCGTCCCCATCGGCCACAGCGTGAACGCCAATATCGCCATGGTCTCGAACTTCTCGGTGCATCACGACCGGGCCGAGGCGATCCGGCGCGGCCAGGAGGGCTTCGAGTTCTTCGGCTATGCGGTGAACGCCCTGGTGGCGCATGACGCCCTACCCGGCCGTTCGACCCTGTTCGCCGACTTCCAGAAGTCGCGCGCCAACAGCGACGAGGAGATCATCGCCGCCCGGAGCATGGCCGAGCGCAACGCCAACGGCATCGGCACCCCCGACGACATCCGCGAGCACATCACGGCCTTTCAGGACGCCGGCGTCGACCAGGTGATCTTCCTGCAGCAGGCCGGCCGCAACCGCCACGACCACATCTGCCAGTCCCTGGAGCTGTTCGCCGCCGAGGTGATGGGGGGCTTCAAGGCGCAGGTCGCCGAGCGCGAGGCCCGGAAGGCCCAGGAACTCGCCCCCTATGTGGCCGCGGCCATGGCGCGCAAGGCCTGGATGAAGCCGCTGGCCGACCATGAGATCCCGGTCGTGCCCGCCTCGGTGGTCCGGGCGCAGATCAACGCCACGACCCGTTAGGGTTCGAGGATCTCGCGCAGCGTCATGCGCTTGTGGGCCTCCACCAGGGCGCGGCCCTGCTCGCGGTCGTGGGAGATGGCCAGGCGCATGGCCGCCTCGCCCAGGTGCCAGATCAGGAAGGCCGAGGTGGCGATCTTCTCGGGGTCGGCGTGCGGATGGACGCGCTGCATGGCCTCGGCGAGCATCGCCCCGGCGGCCCGGCTTTCGGCAAGCTCCAGCAGGACCAGGTGCTTGTCGGCCTGCATGCCCGACCAGATGTCGCGCATCGCCGGCTCGGCCAGCATGATCTCGTAATAGAGGTCGATGAGGCCGAGATAGGCCGCCGTGAGCCCCTCAAGGTCCTGCACCCCCGCCAACGCCTCCTGGATGCACCGGCGGTTCTCGGCGTTGTAGCGCTCCGCCAGGGTGCGGATGATCGCGCTCTTGTCGGGGAAGTACTGGTAGAGCGAACCGATCGAAATCCCGGCCCGTTCCGCGACCTCGCTCATCTTCAGCTGGTCGCTGCCCTTGGCGGCGATCAGCTCGGTGGCCGCCGTCAGGATGCGCTCCAGCCGCTCGCGGCTGCGCTGCTGCGCGGGCGCCCGGCGCGCCGAGCGCGTCCCCCCGACCTCGCGATCCTCTTCCGCCATCGCCGCACAACTCCCCTTGACACTAAAATATGAGGGTTTATCACATTCTCAAATATGAGACTCCCTCACATTACTGCGAGAGCGAGATATGACAACGGAAAACAACGACCTGACCCTGGTCACCAGCGGCAATGGCAAGACCGGCCGTCGCCTGGCCGACCGGCTGATCGCCGCCGGTCGTCCCGTGCGCATCGGCTCGCGCGCCGCCAGCCCGGCCTTCGACTGGGAGGACCGCTCCACCTGGGCCGGCGCGCTCGACGGCGTCAGCGCCGTCTATGTGGCCTTCCAGCCCGACCTGGCGGTTCCGGGGGCCCTGGAAACCGTGACGGCCTTCCACGTCCAGGCCGTGGCGGCCGGCGCCCGGAAACTGGTCCTGCTGTCGGGCCGCGGCGAGGCAGAGGCTGAAGAGGCCGAAAAGGCCTTGCGGGCGACCGACGCCGATTGGACGATCCTGCGCGCCAGCTGGTTCAGCCAAAATTTCAGCGAAGCCCACTTCCTCGAACCACTCCAGGAAGGCGAGCTGGCCCTGCCGGTCGGCCCCGTGCCCGAGCCCTTCATCGACGTCGAGGATATCGCCGACGTCGCGTTCGCGGCGCTGACCCGGCCAGGTCATTCGCACCGCCTCTATGAGCTGACCGGCCCGCGCGCGCTCACCTTCGCCCAGGCGGTCGCGGAGATCGCTGCGGCCACCGGGCGCGAGATCGCCTTCGCCGCCCCTCCCGCCGACGACTACCGCGTCGCCCTCCTGGAGGCCCAGGTTCCGGCCGATGTGAGCAGCCTCGTCCTCCACCTGCTCACCACCGTGCTCGACGGCCGCAACGCGAGAGTCGCCCATGGCGTGCGCGAGGCGCTGGGGCGCGAACCGCGCGACTTTTCCGAGTATGTGCGCCAGACTGCGGCCACCGGTGTGTGGGGAGGAACCCATGCTTGAACGTGTCCTGACCGCCGCGGTCGTCACCGCCGCGATCGGCAGCGGCGTGGTCGGCGGGATCTTCCACGCCTTCTCCACCTTCGTCATGCCGGCCCTGGCCCGGATACCAGCAGAGCAAGGGATCGCCGCCATGCGGATGATCAATGTCACGGTGATCAATCCGCTCTTCATGCTGGCCTGGATGGGCACGAGCCTGGTCTGCCTCATCCTGGCAGGCGGGGCGCTGTTCTGGTGGCAGGGGGCCGGCAGCTGGCTGATCCTGGCCGCCAGCCTGCTCTACCTGCTCGGCTGCTTCGCCTCGACCGTGATCTTCAACGTGCCGCTGAACAACCAGCTGGCCACCGCCGACGCCGCCCAGTTGGCGACCCTGTGGCCGCGCTATCTCCGCGTCTGGACGATGTGGAACCACGTTCGCTCGGTCGCCCCGATCCTCTCGGCGATCCTGTTCATCCTCGCCATGGTGCTGAAGTGAGGGCCTCTCGACACCGCCCTAACGCTTCGTGAACCTAAGCTTCACCATGATCGGCGGCGATCGGACGTGGGGGGCAAGGCGTGCGTTGGGACGAGGTGCTCGATGAAGGCCTCGATGGCGCGACGCTCAAGATGAGCAGGCGCGGATCGGCGGTCCGCCTGCTGGTGTCCGGCCTCGCCGGCATCCTGCTGTGGGTCAGTTTCGACTGGCGTGCGGCAGCGGCCTGGTTGGCCGTGAACCTGGCGCTCGAAGCGACCCTGCTGTTCAGCTACGCAAGGTTCGCCCGCCGCGGCGGCGCCCGTCGCGCGCCCCGCCTGGAGCGTTTCGGGCCGCCAGTAATGTTCAGCGCGAGTTGGTCGGCCATGGCGGGCCTGAGCTGGATCTATGGCGACGGACCGATGCGCCTCGCGGCCATCATCCTGCTGTTTGGCATACTGATCGAGGCGCTGAAGTACGCCGTCCATAGCCGCGCGGCCTTTCTCTGCATCGTTCCGTTTCCCCTCGTCGCGCTGACGGTCGCACCGATGATCTTCGGAGGCCTGAAAGGCTGGGACCTGGCCTTCGTCGGCCTCGCCCTGTTCGGCCTCGTCGCCTATGTGGTCGACGCCGCCCAGGCCGTCCGGGCCAACGCCAGCGCCCTGGAGAAAGCCCAGGCCGAAGCCCTGGAGGCCAGTCGCGCCAAGTCGGCCTTCCTGGCGATGATGAGCCACGAGCTGCGCACGCCGATGAACGGCGTCCTCGGCATGGCCCACGCGCTTGCGGCCACGAAGCTCAGCCGCCAGCAGGCGGACTATCTCGAGATGATCGTCCAGTCGGGTGACGGCCTGCTGGCGATTCTCAACGACATCCTCGATCTGTCGAAGATCGAGGCCGGCAAGCTGGAATTGGAATGCGTCGGTTTCGACGTGGGCAAGATTGGCCGTCAGCTCTACATGCTATGGAGCGAGACGGCGCGACAGAAGGGCGTCGAACTCGTGCTCTACGTGGACCCGAGGACGCCCGCCTGGTTGGCCGGGGACCCGGTCCGCGTACGCCAGATCCTGCTCAACCTGATTTCCAACGCCCTGAAGTTCACCGAGAGCGGAACGGTCGATATCCGGATCGCGCCGCACGCCGACGGGGGTGTCGCCCTCACGGTGGCCGACACGGGGATCGGCATGACCCAGGAGCAGCAGGATCGGCTGTTCCTGGCCTTCTCGCAGGGCGAAACCTCGACCACCCGGCGCTTCGGCGGCACTGGCTTGGGCTTGTCGATCTGCCGCCAGCTCGCGGGCATGATGAATGGGGAGATCACCGTGGAGAGCCGGCCGGGCCACGGCTCGACCTTCCGCGTCCGCCTGCCCCTGGCTGCGGCAGAGGCGCCCGCCGTCGGCGAGGCCAGGACCCAGCTCGTCGGCCTGCACGGCCGTCAAATCCTCGTCGTCGACGACAACAAGGTCAATCAGGCCGTGGCGCGCGCAATCCTGGAGGCGACCGGCGCACGGGTCTCGATGGCCGATGACGGCCTGGAGGCGCTCGCGGCCCTGCGCGAGGGCCGATTCGACGTGGTGCTGATGGACGTGCACATGCCGCGCATGGACGGGATCGAGGCGCTACGGCGCATCCGGGCCGGTGAGGCCGGACGCGCCGACACCCCGGTGATCGCCTTGACGGCCGACGCCATGTCCGGCGAGGGCGAGCGGCTGATCGGCCTCGGCTTCGATGACGCCCACCCCAAGCCGATCCAGCCGGCGAGCTTGATGCTGGCCGTCGCCGCCCGATGCGAAGCTCAAGCGCCCGAGCTCGTCTAGGCTCGTCGGATCAATCCAGCGCCCCGATGAACGGCAGGCCGCGATAGGCTCCGGCGGCATCCATGCCATAGCCCACCAGGAAGCGGGCCGGGGCGTGCCAGGCCACGAAGTCCGGGATGATCGCGCGCTGGGTGGGCCACGGCTTGCTGGCGAAGACGGCGGTGAGCGCGCGGCTCGCGCCGGCGTCGGTGACCAGGCGCTGGGCCTCGGAGAGCGACAGGCCGGTGTCAATGACATCGTCGATGATCAGGGCCGTGCGGCCCGCCAGCGGGCGCTGCAGGTCGGCGCGGACCTCGCAACGGCCGAGGCTGGCGCGCTCGTCGCCATAGGAGGCCAGCCACAGGGCGTCGAATCGCACATTTCGCCCGGCCCGCGACAGGGCGCGCGTGAGGTCCGAGGCGAACCAGAGACCGCCGGTCAGGAGGCACACGGCGACGGTGTCGTCGTCGATCCGCGGCGCGATCTCGGCCGCCAGGGCTTCCACCCGCGTCGCGACCTCGGCCTCGCTCATCAGGACCACCGGTTCCGATAGAAGCTCACTCATGGGTTTGCAGGGCGTCCGGCGAACCAGGCGGCAGGGGCTGGGCCTCGACCGGCGCGGGCGTCAGGCTCCGGGTCACCGCCGGCGGGTCGGCCGCATGGCGCAGGGCCGGCGCCGCATGGGGGGCCGCCGCTTTCGGAGGATCGCCCTGGTTGACCTTCACCTTCTTCAGCGGCTCGGGTGGGGCGAAGGCCACTTCCAGGACGCGGGCCGTGACCGGCGGGTCCAGCAGGGCGATGGCGAAATGGCGGGTCTCGCCGGGCGGGATCTTGGCGTCGGCGGGCCGGGCGATCTTGGTCACCACCGCCTTGCCGTGCTCGTCCAGCAGGCTGATGCGCATGGGCGGTGAGACCACCGGCCCGTCCTGGATGTTGCGGATCATGCCCGAGACCGACAGCGCCGCGTGACCCTCCTGCAGCGAGGGTTCGAACCGCACGCCCTCGATCACAAGGCCAAGGCTGTTCACCGGCTGGCCGACGAAGGCGTAGGCGCTGGCCGTGCGCGGCCAGATGCGCACCACGTCGACCCGGAACACGAAGGCGACCGCCAGCAGCACCAGCAGGGCCGCGGCCAGGCCCGCCCAGATGATCCCCGTGGCGGCGGCCTCGCGAATCCGGCGTTCGGTGTCGGCCTTGGCGCGGAACACCTTGGGCAGCACCTCGCCCGGCAGTTCGCTGATCGGCGTCTCGTCCGCCGGGATCGTCGGGGACGCCGGTTCGCGGGCGACCGCGCCCTCGTCGCCGGAGATTTCCAGGTCGAGCGCCGCCGGCTCCGGCTGCGCGGTCCAACGTGCGCCGCAGTTGGCGCATTTCACGGTGCGGCCGGCTTCGGGGATCTTGGAATCATCCACGAAATAGCTGGTGGCGCACTCTGGACAGGTCAGTATCATGACGGCCGAATCGGACGCTCCAGCAACCTCAACCGAGGTCGCCGATTTCGGTCTTCATGTCCAGAAACACGCATGCCGCCGGCGCGTTCGACGCCGATCCCGCCGTGGTCCGCTTCGATGATGTTTCGATGCGATATGGTCGTGCCCCCGAGACGCTGAAGGACCTTACCTTCTCATTGGCGCCCGGGTCTTTCCATTTCGTCACTGGAGCCTCCGGCGCGGGCAAGACATCGCTGCTGAAGCTCATCTTCCTGGCCGCCCGCCCCTCGAAGGGCCTACTGCACCTGTTCGGCCAGGACGTGTCGGCCATCGCGCCCAGGGAGCAGCCGTTCCTGCGCCGCCGGATCGGGGTGGTCTACCAGGAGTTCAAGCTGCTGGAGCACCTGTCGGCCTTCGACAACACCGCCCTGCCGCTACGCATCGCCGGCCGTAAGCCCGAGAGCTACCGCCAGGACGTCGCCGAACTGCTGGCCTGGGTGGGCCTGCGCTCGCGCATGCACGCCATGCCCGCGACCCTGGCCGGCGGCGAGAAGCAGCGCTTGGCCATCGCCCGCGCGGTGGTCAATCGCCCCGACATCTTGCTGGCCGACGAACCCACCGGCAATGTCGACCACGAAATGGGCCTGCGCATCCTGCGGCTGTTCGTCGAGCTGAACCGCCTGGGGACCACAATCCTCATCGCCACCCACGACCAGGACCTGGTGGCGGCGTCCGGCATGCCGGTGCTGCATCTGGACGAGGGCCGCCTGACCCAGCTCGGGGCCGGGGGCGAGGCGTGAGCGAGTTCGACGCCGAACGCTGGCGCCCGGCGCCCTTCCTGCCCGAGGCCGACGCCAAGGACGGCTCGCTGATCTTCGTGGTCGCCACCCTGTGCTTCCTGGCCTGCCTGACCTTGCTGGCGGTGCTGGCCGCCGACCGCGCCGCCCGCGGCTGGACCGGGCATCTGACCAACGAGGCGACGATCATCGTCCGGCCCAAGGCCAACGAGACCCCCGACGGCGCCGCGGCCCGCGCCGCTGAAGCCCTCGCCGGCGTGCCCGGCGTGGTCGAGGCCCGCGCCCTGGAGAAGGAAAAGGCCGAGGCGCTCATCGCCCCCTGGCTGGGCGACGCGGCCGATCTGGAGGACCTGCCGATCCCGCGCCTGGTCTCGGTGCTGCTCGACCCGGAGACGCCGGCTACGGGCGAAGCCCTGGACCGCGCCCTCAAGGCCCAGGGGTTGGACGCCATCGTCGACGACCATTCGGTCTGGATGAAGGATATCGAACGTGCGGCCGGGACGGCGCGGGTCATCGGCGGAGCGGTGTTCGCCCTGATCGCCATAGCCGCCGGGGCCGTCGTGGCCTTCGCGACCCGGGCGGGCCTGGCCGCGCGCCGCGAGGTGGTGGAGGTGCTGCACCTTTCCGGGGCCGAGGACGGGTTCATCGCTGGGCTGTTCCAGATCCGCTTCGCGCGCATGGCCGCGACGGCGGGCTTGTTCGGAGCGGGCGCGGCGGCGATCATGGGAGCGGTGCTGCGTTTCGCGGGGGGAGGCGACGGCTTGACGCCCGTATTGCCCATCGCCTGGATCGATCTGCTGGCCGTCGCGCCGGCGCCCCTGGCCGCGGCCGCCGTGGCGGCGGTCTCCGCGCGCCTGACCGCCCTGGCGCTGATCCGGGACATGATGTGAAACCGCTGGCCGCCCTCTTGGTGCTGGCGCTCATCTGGGCGGTGGGGCTGTTCGCCTTCACCGAGCGGGTAGCGCGTTCGACCCCGGCCCGCGAGCCCGCGCGCGCCGACGGGGTCGTGGCCCTGACCGGCGCCGGCTCCAACGAGCGGATCGGGGCGGCCATGGGGCTGCTACAGGATGGCAAGGCCAAGCGCATGCTGGTTTCCGGCGTCAGCCGCCAGGCCAGCCGCGAGGACATCCGCACCGTCAGCCGCGCCGTGCGGCGGCTGTACGACTGCTGTGTCGACCTGGGCTTCAACGCCGCCGACACGGTGGGCAATGCGCGGGAGACCCAGGAATGGGCCCGGTCGCTGCGCTATGACAGCCTGATTGTGGTCACCGCCGACTACCACATGCCCCGCGCCATGCTGGAACTGCGCGGCGCCATGCCCGATGTCAGCCTGACCGCCTACCCGGTGGCGACCTCGGTGATCGACGCGGACCGTTGGTGGCGCACCTCGGGCGGGGTGCGCTTGATGGTGGGGGAGTATACCAAGTATCTGGCGATCCTGGGCCGCGAGGCGATCCTGGGACTGGGCGACAAGCCCGCCGCCGGGCCGAAGAAAGGCTGATCCAGTTGATCGCTCTGCGCTCCTTCGTCTTCGTGGCCCTGTTCTATCTGTGGTCCGTCTTCGTGGCGGTCGGCCTGTCGCCCGTCCTGTTCGGCCCGCGCCGCTGGACGATGGCGCTGATCGGCATGTGGGGAAAAGGCATCGTCTGGCTGCTTGAGGTCTGCTGCGATGTGAGGGTCGACGTGCGCGGCAAGGAACACATGCCCAAGGGCGCGGCCCTGGTGGCCTCGAAGCACCAGTGCATGTTCGACGTCTTCGCCCAGTTCGCCTGGCTCCCGGACGCCTGCTTCGTGACCAAGAAGGAGCTCATGTGGATCCCCTTCTTCAGCTGGTGGGCGCGGCGGGCTCAGATGATCGTCGTCAACCGCGAGGGCCACGCCACCGCCCTGCGCAAGCTGATGCGCGACTCCAAGGAGCGCTTCGTCGACGACCGGCAGCTGCTGATCTTCCCGGAAGGCACCCGCATGGCGCCGGGCGCGCCGCCCGACTACAAGCCCGGCGTCGCCGCGCTTTATCGCGAACTCGACGTTCCGGTGCATCCGGTCGCCACCAATTCCGGGGTCCACTGGCCCAAGCACGGCTTCATCCGCCGGCCGGGGACCATCGTCTTCGAATATCTCGAACCCATCATGCCGGGCCTGAAACGCGCGGAGTTCATGCGCCTGCTGCAGGACCGGATCGAGACCGCCTCGAACGGGCTGCTGGACCTCTAGGCCGCCAGTTCGCGCGCCTCGACCATGCCCAGCAGGGACTCCATGGCGTGGTCGCGCACGCCCTCCTCCCGCAGGTGTTCGATCAGGTCGCGCAGATATTCGACATTGCGTCCCGACAGCCCCCTCGCCCCGGCGATCAGGTCGGCCTGTCGCTCCAGGCTGAGCACGCCGGCCCATTGCGGGTGATGGACGTCGGAGAAGAACACCAGGGTCTCCACCCGCCGCCCGTCGGCCAGGCGGATGTTGGCGGCGCCCTCCACATAGGTCTCGGTGGGCTGTTCGCGCTCGCGCAGGTAGGCATAGACCTCCGGCCAGTCGGCCTCGGCGATCCGATAGGCCGCGCCGCGCACCGCGCCGCCGGGCGCGAGGCCCAACACCAGGCCCGGCCGATCATAGGTGCCGCGGTGATGCACCGAATAGATGCAGAAGGCGCGCCGTCGCCCGTGTAGGGTCGCAGGCTGGCGCTCCTGGAACGCGAAACCCGGCCGCCACATCAGTGATCCGTAACCGAAGACCCAACGCTCGATCGACATGGCCCGCCGCGCAAAACCCATCCCACCTCCCGCACCTCTGCCCGATCTGGACCCGCCCCGCAAACGCGGACGCATGGGGCTATACCTGCCGTTCATCGTGGCCCTGCTGGCGGCGGTGGTCTGGAGCGGGTTCTGGCTCTACCTGCATCGCGAGACGCGCCTGCGGATGGACGCCGGCGCCGAAAGCCTGCGCAACGCCGGCTACCAGGTCGCCTGGAAGGAACGGCGGATCACCGGCTATCCGTTCCGGCTCAACGTCACCCTGCTTGAGGCCAGCATCCGCGAGCCGTCCGGCTGGGCGCTCGCCGCGCCGCGCCTGGAGACCCAGGCCTATGTGCACGGGCTCGGGACCTGGGTGCTGGCCACGCCCGAGGGTTTCATCTTCGTCCGCCCCATCGGCGGGCCGGTGGCGGTGAAGGGCGAACTGCTGCACGCCAGCCTTTCCCACCTCGACAACACCCCGCCCAACTTCTCCTTCGAGGGTCGCAAGCTGACCTTCGCGCCCGGCGCCGGCGCCCAGCCCTTTGCTTTGACGGCCGCCGACAAGGTCGAGACCCACCTGCGCGCCGGCCCCGATGACCAGGCCGCGGTGCTGTTCCGGGTCGACAACGGCGCCGCCCGGCTCTCGGGCCTGTTCGCGCGGATCGCCGGCGACAAGCCGATCTCCATGGTCTGGGACTCCACCCTCTCCAAGATCAGCGCCTTCAAGGGGTCTGACTGGCCCTCGGCGGTGAAGTCCTGGACCGCGGCCGGCGGCGCCATGACCGTGCGCCAGGCGGGACTGACGGCCGGGCCCGCGGTAGTCGGCTCCCAGTCGGGAACACTCGGGGTCAGCTATGAGGGGCGGTTGTCCGGTTCCCTGCAGGTGAACTTGCGCGAGGCGCCCCAGGCCCTTTCGGCCATGGCCCAGACCGGGGTGATCCGGCCCGAAGCGGCGCTCGCCGCCGCCGCCGTGGCCGCCGCCCGCCAAGGCTCGGGCGAGGTCGCCCAGGCGACGATCACCTTCCAGGCCGGCCAGACGACCCTGGGCCCGGTGGCGATCGGACCGGCTCCCAAGGTCTACTGACCCACTCAGCCGAAGGGCTTGTCTAGCGACGGCGGCGGGACGGAGAACCATTTCGGACCGCTCGCGGTCACGTGCAGGCAGTCCTCCAGCCGCACCCCGAACTCGCCCGGGATATAGAGGCCGGGCTCGTCGGAGAGGCACATGCCCGGGGCCAGCTTCGTCGCCTCGCCATGCACGAAATTCACCGGCTCGTGGCCATCCAGGCCGATGCCGTGGCCGGTGCGGTGCGACAGGCCCGGCAGCCGGTAACGCGGCCCGTAGCCCAAGGGCTCGTAATAGGCCCGCACCGCATCGTCGACGGCGCCGGCGGCCACACCCACCTGAGCGGTCTCGAAGGCGATCTGCTGGCCGCGATGGACCTGGTCCCAGACCAGCCGCTGTTTCTTGGTCGGTTCACCGAACACGAAGGTCCGCGAGATGTCGGACTGGTAGCCCTCCACCGTGCAGCCGCAGTCCATCAGCACCACCTCGCCGTCGCGCACCCCCTGGGGCTTGCCCGAGCCGTGCGGATAGGCGCTGGCCTCGCCCAGTAGGATCAGTTCGAACTCCGGCTTGCCGCCGAGGGAGGCGGTGGCGCGGTTCATGATCGCTCCGATGTCCCCGGGGGTCATGCCTCTCTCGATCTTGGGCCAGGTGTGGCGGTAGGCGGCGATGGTGATGTCGCTGGCCGTCTGCATCAGAGCAATCTCGGCCGGCGACTTGATCATCCGGCAGCCGCGCACGACACGTGCGCCGGAGACGATCGTCGCGTCTGGCGCTAGGCGCGCCAGGCCGTCGCTGACGAAGAACCGCACCGTCTCCTCCACCGCGATCTTGCCGGCGGCAAGCTTGCGTTCCTTCAGCCAGGCGGCGACCACCGCGGCAGGGTTCTCATCCTCCTGCCAGACGCGGACCTCGCCGGGAACGGCGAGGGTCTCTCGCACCGACGGCTCTTCGAAGTGCGGCGTGACGATCAGGGCTTCGCCCTCGACCGGGATGATCGCGGCGGTGACCCGCTCGCTGCGGTTCCAGCGCACGCCGGTGAAATAGGTCAGCGTGGCGCCCGGCTCCACCACCAGGGCCGACAGCCCCTGGGCCTTCATCAGGCCCTGGGCCTTGGCTATCCGCGCCAGGCGCTCGGCTTTGGAGATGGGCACGACCCCGCCGGTCATGGGCGTCAGGCCCTGGGCCAGGCTCGGAAGACCCGTGGCCAGGGTCAGTCCGGCCCCGCCAGCCAGGCTCAGGAACTGTCTGCGATCTGCGCGCACGAAGGGCCTCCCCATTGTCGGACGCGAAGTGCTGGCATGGGCCGCGAACCTCGTCCAGGCGGGCGAACGCGCAGCCCGTCGGAGGCGCCGGACGGCAACCGGTTTCTGCTGCAACTTTTTTGCGGCGTTCGGGCCTATTGCACCCTTCCTCGCAATGACCTAAGCGCCGAAACTTCGTTTTCAGGGGACAAAATGGCCGACGCCGATCCCAAGCCCGCTGCGCCGTCGCTGGACGTTGTCCGCGCGCGCATCGACGCGATCGACGCCGCCCTGCTGGCCCTGGTCGACGAACGCGCCGCCCTGGCCGTCCAGGTGGCCGCCGCCAAGGCCGCCGCGGGCGACGGCGACAAGTTCGGCCTGCGCCCCGGCCGCGAGACCCAATTGCTGCGCAAGCTGCTGGACACCCCGCGCGACGCGGCGCGGCCCAGCCTGGTGGTGCGCATCTGGCGCGAGCTGATCGGCGACAGCCTCTCGCGCCAGGGACCGTTCCACCTCTCGGTCTGGGGCGGGCGCGATCCGTCCCGCATCGTGGAGGCCGCCCGCCTGCGGTTCGGCGCGGCGCCGCTGCTCAAGGTCACGGCCAAGGCCGAGGACGCCCTGGCCGCGGCCCGCTCCCAGGGCGGCGTGGCGATCCTGGCCCTGGCTGGCGACACCCCCTGGTGGGGCCGCCTTCTGGCCGAGCCGAAGCTGAAGGTGTTCGCCGCCCTCCCCTGCCTGATGGCCTGGGGCGCGCAATCGAGCCTGGCGGTCGCCGAGGTCGAGGTCGAGCCCACGGGCGACGACCGCACCTTCTGGGTCACCGACGCGCCCGGAAGCAGCGCCGCCATCGAGGACGCCCTGGGCCGCGACGGCGTGGCCGGCGACCTGATCGCCGAGGCCGGCGGCCTCAAGCTCTTCGCCCTGATGGGCTTCTACCAGGCCGACGACGAACGCCTGGCCCGGGCGCCGGGCCGACTTTCCGGAGTCATCGGGGCTGCGCCTGCGCCCTTCGACGTGTAAGAGCGGGCCAAGCTTCGTCCGCCACCGTTGAGCCCCATGTCCGATATCGTCATCGACCGCGCCGCCGCGCCCCGGCCCACGCCCAAGCCCGGCATCCTCGACATCGCCCCCTATGTGCCGGGCAAGTCGAAGGTCGACGGCGTCGAACATCCCCTCAAGTTATCGGCCAACGAGAACATCCTGGGCTCCAGCCCCAAGGCCCGCGAGGCCTTCGGCTCGGCCATCGACCAGCTGCACATGTATCCGGATGGGCGCGCGCCGGTCCTGCGCGACGCCCTGTGCGAGACCTACGGCCTGGAGCCGGAACGGCTGCTGTTCGGCTGCGGCTCGGACGAGATCTTCCAGCTCCTGAACCAGACATTCCTCGAGCCCGGCGACAACATCGTCCAGGGCGAGTTCGGCTTCGGCGCCTACGCCATCGGCGCGCGCGCCTGCCAGGCGGAGGTCCGCACCGCCCGCGAGCCCGACTACCGCATCGATGTCGACGAACTGCTGAAGCAGGTCGATAATCGCACCCGGCTGGTGTTCATCGCCAACCCGGCCAACCCCACCGGCACCTGGATCCCGGGCTCGGAAGTCCGCCGCCTGCACGCGGGCCTGCCGCCCAGCGTGGTGCTGGTGCTGGACGGCGCCTATGCCGAGTTCGCCACCGACCCGGCCTTCGAGGACGGGATGAGCATGGTGCGCGAATTCGACAATGTCGTGGTCACCCGCACCTTCTCCAAGCTGCACGGCCTGGCCGCCCTGCGGGTGGGCTGGGCCTATATGCCGCCCGAGATGGCGGCCGCCCTCGACCGCATCCGCCTGCCGTTCAACGTCAATATCCCGGCCCAGCTCGCGGCCGTCGCGGCCCTGGGCGATATCGAGTTCCAGGAGCGTTCGCTGGCCCTGGTCGAGCGCTGGCGTCCCTACCTCGTGCAGCAGCTCGGCGGCCTGGGTCTCGAACCCGTGCCCTCGGCGGCGAACTTCGTCCTGGTGGGCTTCCCCAAGACCCCGGGCAGGACCGCCAAGGAGGCCGAGGCCTTCCTGGCCTCCCGCGGCCTGATCGTCCGCGGGGTCGGCGGCTATGGCCTGCCCGACCACCTGCGCGTGACCATCGGCCTGGAGGAGCACAACCGCGCCGTGGTCGAGGCGCTGTCCGACTTCATGAAGGGCTGATCGGCGTGACGGGCGTGGTCTATCCGAGGATTGCGGTGATCGGCTGCGGCCTGATCGGCTCGTCGGTGATCCGCGCCGCCCGGGAGCGCGGGGTGGTCGATCAGGTCGCCGTCGCCGACGCCAGCGCGGCCCACCGCGAGCGCATCGTCGAGCTGGGCTTCGCCGACCTGGTGACGGGGGACATCGCCGAGGCGGTGGCCGACGCCGACCTGGTGATCTTCGCCGTCCCGGTCCTGGCCATGGGCGAGGCCGCCAGGGCCGCCGCCCCCGCCATGAAGCCCTGCGCCACGGCCACCGACGTCGGCTCCGTGAAAGGCTCGGTCGCCGAGGCCCTGGCCGCCGCCCTGCCCGCCAACGTGTTCATCATTCCCGGCCACCCCATCGCCGGCACCGAGCATTCCGGCCCCGACGCCGGCCTGGCCGAGCTGTTCGAGAACCGCTGGGTGATCCTGACCCCGCAGCCGCGCCAGGACGAGGCCTATCTGGAGGCCACCAGTCAGCTCGCCGAGTTCTGGCGGAGCCTGGGCGCCAATGTCGAACAGATGGACGACCGCCATCACGACCTGGTCCTGGCCGTCACCAGCCACCTGCCCCACCTGATCGCCTACAACATCGTCGGCACCGCCGCCGACATGGAGGAGGTCACCCAGGCCGAGGTGATGAAGTACTCCGCCGGCGGCTTCCGCGACTTCACCCGCATCGCCGCCTCGGATCCGACCATGTGGCGCGACGTGTTCGTGGCCAACAAGGACGCGGTCCTGGAGATCCTCGGCCGGTTCACCGAGGACCTGCAGGCCCTGTCGCGGGCCATCCGCTGGGGCGAGGCCGACAAGCTGCACGAGCTGTTCACCCGCACCCGCGAGATCCGCCGCGGCATCATCGCCGCCGGCCAGGAAAGCGCCGAACCCAATTTCGGCCGCGACCGCGGCAAACACTAACCGACCGGCGGTCGGATGCTTGACGGCCTTCCGCGTTTCCAATACTTAAGCAATCGCTTACGTGAACGCGGGCCGAGGCATGTTCGAATTGAAGCCTGACAGGCGGAGAGCAATGGTCGGCGTTGCGGCGCTTGGCGGGCTGTGGGGCGGTAAGACCTTTGCCCAGAGTGGCCGTCAACCAAGGGAAGGACGTCCTCGAATGCGCGAAGACCTGGCCAAACACATTTCCAGCGGCGAGGTCACCGGACTGGTCGCCCTGCTCAACCGTCGCGGCGAGACCCAGGTCGAGGCGCTTGGTGCAATGGCGACCGGCGGCGCCCCACCCATGGCCCGCGACACGCTCTTCCGCATCGCCTCGGTCACCAAGCCGGTGACCGCCGTGGCGGCCATGGCTCTGGTCGACGATGGCAAGCTGGCCCTTGACGAACCGTTGGACAAGTGGTTGCCCGAACTCGCCGGAAGCAGGGTGCTGAGGCGCCTGGACGGTCCGCTGGACGACACGGTTCCCGCCCACAGGCCGATCTCGGTCCGCGACCTGATGACCCTGCGTTTCGGCCTGGGCTTCATCATGGCCCAGGACGCCCCCATCCAGCAGGCCTTCGCCGAACGCGGACTCGCGCCCGGCCCCGATCAGCCGGGCTTCCCCGACGCTGACGCCTATATGGCCGCCTTCGCGGACCTGCCTCTGGCGTATCAGCCGGGCGAGGCCTGGCTCTACCACACCGGCCTGGACGTCCTGGGCGTGCTGGTCGCGCGCGTCTCGGGCCAGTCCCTGGAGGCCCATATGCGCCGGCGCATCTTCGAGCCGCTGGGCATGAAGGACACCGGCTTCAGCGTGCCGGCCGACAAGCTCGACCGCCTGCCGCCCTGCTACACGAACGACGAGAACGGGCGCGCACTCTACGACGCCGGCGGCGCGAGCAGCCGGTTCAGCGAACCGCGAGGGTTCCAGGCTGGCGGCAGCGGCCTGGTCTCGACGGCCGGCGATGTCGCCGCCTTTGGCCAGATGATGCTGGCCGGGGGCGCGGGCGTACTCTCGCCGGCCTCGGTCGAGGCCATGACCACCGACCAGCTCACCACCGCCCAACGTCAAGCCTCGGAAATCTTCCTGGACGGCGCCGGCTGGGGGCTAGGCATGGCCGTAGCCGCCGCCGACAGCCAAGCCGTCCCGGGCGGCTTCGGTTGGGACGGCGGCTACGGGACCTCCTGGCGCTCCGACCCGAAGGCAGGGTTGGTCGGCGTGCTGCTGACCCAACAGCTCTGGACCTCTCCCGAGCCGCCGCGCGTCCTGCGCGACTTCTGGACCGCGGCCTATAGGGGCGCCTAGGCCGCGGCGCTGCGGCTGACCTCCTCGGCCAACCGTCCGGTGAGCTCGGCCATGTGGTCGAACTCGGCGGTGAAGTCGCCCAGGCCCTGGGTGAGGCCGCGCAGTTCGGCGATCAGCTCCTGGCGCTCGTGGCGCGGCAGGCAGACCTCGATCTCGTCCCAGCCGGACCAGCCCTCACGCGGTGCGAAGCCGAGGATCTGGCCGCGCCGGGCGGAGATCGCCTGGGTGATCTTGGACGTGCTGGAGGACGGGGCGTTGATGTGCAGCTTCTCCACCGGCTCCAGCAGATAGGCCCCGCAGACGGCCAGGCCCTCGCTCATGGCCAGGCGGCCGGCCTGGCGGAAGGCCATCTCGGAGGAGTCGACGCTGTGATAGGAGCCGTCGGTCAGCACCACCTCCACATCGGTCACCGGGAAGCCCAGCGGCCCCTTCTGCATGGCGTCGCGGACCCCCTGCTCGACGGCCGGGATCCACTGCTTGGGCACCACCCCGCCGGTGATCTTCTGTGAGAAGGCGAAGCCCGAGCCGCGCGGCAGCGGCTTGATCTCGATGACCACGTCGCCGAACTGGCCGTGGCCGCCGGTCTGCTTCTTGTGCCGGCCGCGCTGGGTGACGCCTTTGCGGATGGATTCCCGGTAGGAGATCTTGGGCGGGCTGACGGCCGCCTCGACATTGAACCGCCGGCGCAGGCGATCCAGGGTCACCTGCACGTGGGCCTCGCCCTGGCCGAAGATCAGGGTCTCCTGCGTCTCGGGATCCAGCACCACGCGCAGGGTCGGGTCCTCCTCGGCGAGCTTGGTGAGCGCCGCCGACATCCGCACATCGTCCTTGCGGTCCTTGGCCGCCACGGCCATGGCGTAGAGGTGCAGCGGTTCACGGAAGTTGAGTTGCGGCGTGCGCGCCTTGCCGTCGAAGGACAGCACCTGGCCCGCCCGGGCGGCCTCGATCTTGGCGATGGCCACCACATCCCCGGCCGCGGCGTGGTCGACCTTCTTGGTCGCGCCGCCGCTGACGATGAACAGGCCCCCTGCCCGGCTACGCTCGCCGTTCGAGGCGGTCAGCTCCTCGCCGTCCTTCAGCGCCCCGCCCAGGATGCGAGCGTAGGAGAGCTTGCCCGCCTGGCCGGCGTAGGAGGTCTTGAAGACATAGGCGCAGGGTCCGTCCAGCCCCAGCCGCGCGGCGGCCTGGGAGACCTCCGGCGTCTCGTGGCGCAAGGCCTTCAGCAGCCGGCGCACCCCGAAGCCGTTGGACGCCGAGCCGAAGAACACCGGCACGATCTGGCCCTGGTTCATCTCGGCCACCAGGTCGGCGAAGACCAGGTCGCGGCTGGGGGTCAGGTCGGAGAGCAGCTGCTCCATGAGGGCGTCGTCGTAGTCGGCCATCTGTTCCAGCATGTGGAACCGGGCCTGCGCCTCCAGCTCGGCCACGTCCTGCGGCAGGTCGACGATCTGCGAGGGCTGGCCGGGCCGGTAGATGTAGGCGCGCTCCAGGGCCAGATCGACGAAGCCGGTCACGTGCTCCTTATCGATCAACGGGATCTGCCGGGCCACCACGGGAGAGGCGCTCGCCGGCGCCAGGGCGGCCATGAATTCGTCCAGGGGGCCTCGGGCCTGGTCGATCTTGTTGACGAACACGGCGCGGGGCACGCCCAGGCGCTCCAGTTCCTTGAAGATCGGCTGCAGCAGCGCCGCGCGGCCCGGATGCGGGTCGGCCACCACCACCACCAGGTCGACGGCGGGAAGGACCAGGTCTTCTGCGGCGGCGAACTCCGTCGAGCCGGGACAGTCGACCACCGCGTAGCGGTCGCCCATGAACTCGAAGCCCGCCAGGTTCAGCTCCACCGACTGGCCGCGCGCTCGCGCCTCGGGGGTCGCGTCGCCGACGCTGGAGGCGCCGACCTCGCCCTGACGGGGAATGGCGCCGCTCGCAAACAGCATGGCTTCGAGAAGAGTCGTCTTGCCGGCTCCGGCCGCTCCCACAAGAGCGATGGTGCGTACCGAGCCAGGATCACGCCTACCCATGATCTGTCCTCCGTGAACGGGGCGTCCGCACGGAAGCCGACGCCTCCAGGCCCGATGCAACGCCCCCTTCGGAGCCGATGCAAGGCGCCTAAACGTGAAGGCGAGTTGGCGGAACCGAACGAAGCGCTCCGCCTGGGAGATTCCATCGCCGACGGCGCGTCAGCCGCGCCGGGCCGCCTCGATGGCCGCGACGTCGATCTTCTTCATGGTCATCATGGCGTCGAACGCGCGCTTGGCCTCGGCGCCGCCCACCGCCATCGCCTCGGTCAAGACGCGCGGCGTGATCTGCCAGGAGATCCCCCACCGGTCCTTGCACCAGCCGCATTCGCTCTCCTGGCCGCCATTGCCGACGATGGCGTTCCAATAGCGGTCGGTCTCGGCCTGATCGTCGGTGGCGATCTGGAACGAGAAGGCTTCGTCGGGCTTGAAAGCCGGCCCGCCGTTCAGGCCAAGGCAGGTGACGCCCGCGACGGTGAACTCCACGACCAGCACATCGCCTTCCTTGCCGGATGGGAAATCGCCGGGCGCCCGGCGCACGGCGATCACCGCGCTGTCGGGAAAGGTCTCGGCGTAGAAGCGGGCGGCCGCCTCGGCGTCCTTATCGTACCAGAGGCAAATCGTGTTCTTCGCCATTGGATGGTCCCTTCGCTTTGAAGTCTTCCTAACGAGGTGGCCAACGACTTTGCTCCACGCGGAGGCATCGTCCGTGGCGCCAGCCTATTGCGACGCGATCTCCGCGAGGCGCCGGGCGTCGGCCTCGGTTAGGCCCGGCGGTCTGTAGGTGGACTGGGCGGCGCTTTGGCCGGTGAAGAAGCGATAGAAGCTGGCGGCGGAGAGGTAGGCCCCCGACACGCTCGGGTGATGTCGATCGGCGGCGAACAGGTCCTGCGAAAGCGCATCCTGGGCACGGGAGAAGCGCTGACCCACGGCCACAACGGACATGGATTGCGCCCGCGCGAGGTCGGCTGTCTCTTCGGTTATCTTCGTCTGGCACATGGCCGGCGTGACATTCTGCAACACGCCGCCAGCGGCATAGACGGAACTGCCGACGCCGTCGGACCAAGTCTCGTACAGGACGGGCTGCGCGCCATTGCGCCGGATCAATTCGGCCCAGTAGGCGACATCCTGGCTTGTTTCGGAGACCCAATCCGGGCGGTAGGCCCAGAAGCTCTGCTGGTTAAGCACCACGTAGTCGAAAGACCGGGCCGCAAGCACCTTCGCGGCCTTCCCGGACGCACGATGATCGGCGAGCGATGCCCCGCCGCGGGTCACGGTCCAAACCCTGAGCCGGACCGGATTGGCGGGATCGGTCGAGGCCAGGTTGACCAGCATGGCGGGCATCGCGTGGCTGGAGGTGAAGCTGTTGCCTATGAAGAGGACGTCGACCGTCCGCTCCGTCGCCGGAACCGGGCGCGAAACCAGCCCCAGCGCACGGTCCCATGGCTCGAGGCGATAGATCCCGGTCAAGCTGGGATAGGCGAGCCACCCGACAAGCGCCGCGAGAACGAGGCTGAGGAAAACAAGTCTCGGGCGCATCAGGCCGCGTGGGCCAGCGTGAAGTTCAGTTTCCCGAAGGCGGTCATCCCCAAGGTCGGACATGGGTGGTGGGCGGTCGTTCAGCTCCCGGCCCGACGGCGGGCAGCCGACGCTTACGGAGGTTCATGTCAGCAAGATGATGTCCCACCGGAACGCGGTTACGCCGGGTTCGCTGGTCGTCGCCGGTTGACAGATGGCGGCGTTGGGATCGCGACGTCGTGACGCCAGGGTCGATAGAAGCAGGTCCTTCGCGTTCAGATCCTCGCCTGGGAAGTACATCTGCGTCACCAGCCGATAGTCTGAGTTTGTCACATCGAAATGGATGTGCGGCGTGCGCAGCGTGCCCGACGGCTCAGGATATGCGCCGGGCTTCACGGTCCGCAGCCGGAAGGCGCCATCACGCGCCACGCCGAACGACGCCACCCCGAGGAAATTCGGGTCCAGCGGCGCAGTGTTCTTGTCGAGCGGGTTCGTGTAGCGCCCAGCCGCATTCGCCTGCCAGATCACCAGTTCGGCCTGCGGAAGCGGCCGGCCTGCGGTGTCCAGCACCCGTCCTGTGATCTCGATGATCTGGCCCTGGGCGTGGCCCTTGCGCCCAGGAAAGTGGGTGAGGTCGGGATCATGCGAAGCCGGCGCCCGAACCGGGTAGTATGGGCCCAGGGTTTCCTGACCCGTGGGCTTCAGCACGCCCTGCGCTCGAGCCGCACCTGCGGCGCTCGGCAGCACCAATGCGGCTGCCGCCGCCAAGCCTCGCCGCGATATTTCCATCGGCCCCGCCCTCTGCTGACAGCCTTGACCATAGCTCCGACGGGTCGTGCGGCAAGCTTGAACTTGCCAAGAAGCCGACCTGTGGCAACGTCTGCAACGGGTCCGAAAGCCGCCTCGGGCGATCCCGAGGCTCGCGGATCTCACGACGCGCTCAGGCGGAGCCTTAGCCGCCCGCGTCCACCTGCCCGATCAACAGGCCCTCTCGATGAAGGCCGAGGCCGAGAACGCTAGAACGAATACCGCAAAGTCACCCGCGCGTTCCGCGGCTCGCCGTAGACGTAACCCGCGAACCAGGCGTTGTTGTTGAAGTAGGTCTTGTCGAATAGGTTGTTGACGTTGACCTGCGCCGACACCTGCTCAGTGATCTGATACTCCGCCATCAGGTTCACGACCGTATAGGCCGGCTGCCCCACGCGCTCGGTGACGCCGGAGCTGGGGTTGACCGCCGTCTGCGGCGGCTGGCTCTCCCAACGCAGCGACCCGCCGACACGCAGGCCCTCGATCCAGTCGTGCAGGTCGTAGACCGTGGCCAGCTTCAGCATCCGCCGCGGGTGGTGCGCCACCACGTCGGCGCCCTGGGCGTCGCGGGCCGAGTAGTCGGTCCAGCCGAGGTTGACGTCCCAGTTCGGCGTGATCTTGCCGGACACCTCGAGCTCGTAGCCCTTGGCGACCGTGCCCTTGGCAGGGCGGGACGCCGGATCCAGCGTGCCGGGGACGAGGAAACCGGGGTCGGGCTCGGCGACATTGTCCTGCTCGACGCGGAACACGGCGAGCGACGCGAACAGCCGCCCGTCCAGGAAATCGGCCTTCAGGCCGGCCTCGTAGGCGTCGCCGGTGACCGGGTCCAGATAGTCGCCGTACCGGTCGCGCGAGGTCTGCGGCTGGAAGATGCTGGTGTAGCTGGCATAGGCCGACAGGTTGGCCGTGATGTCGTAGATCGCGCCCGCATAGGGCGTCAAGATCTTGTCGTGCTTGATGGTGTAGGCCACGGGCGTATAGGTCGCGACCTGCTCGTTGCGTTCCCAATAGCTCAGGCGCCCGCCGAGGATCACCTTCAGATTGTCGGCGAGATTCAGCCGCGCCGCGGCGTAGCCCGCATATTGCTCCGTCACGCCCTGGTCCGACAGGTCGTAGCGCGGACCCCAGGTCGGTTCGGGATAGGAGCCGTCCCAGTCGAAGAAGTCGCCCACGGCCGCCACGGGCGAGATGGGATCCCTGTTGGTCCAGCCCCCTTTCAGGTGGTTGTACATCGCCCCCACGACCAGCTCGTGCTCGCGCCCGAACAGGTTGAACGGTCCCTGCGCCATCAGGCCGGCGTTCCACTGCTGGGGCCGGGAGTCGTACCAGTAGGGATAGGCGGACATGCCCTGGCCGGTGACCGGGTCGGGCAGATCGTAGGTCCAGATCAGCTTCGAGTTCTCGACCTGCCGATGATAGCCGAGGTCGCCCCTGAGTTTCCAACCGCTCTCGAACTCATGATTGAGCATGACGAAGGCGGTCTGGTCGGACGTGTCCCACTGGTTCCACTTGGCCGCGGTGGTGGTCGACCGGCCCCAGTTCGTGCGGCTGCCGTCGCTGAACCAGTAGGGCAGCTGGCCCCAAAGCACGCCGCTGCGCTCGTCCTTCTGGTACGCGCCGCCGACGCTCAGCCGCGTCCGCTCTCCCAGGTCCGCGTCCACGATGCCGTAAAGGACATAGCCTTGCGTCTCTTCCAAGGCGACGAAGGCGTCCTGGCGGTAGGCCTGGGCGACCACACGGCCGCGGACCGAACCGTCCGCGTTGAGCGGGGTCGAGAAATCCAGGGTCCCGGCCAGACGGTTCCAAGTCCCGCCTTCCAGGCTCAACTCACCGCTTCTCACCATGCTGTCCGCATGCTTGCGGATCAGATTGACCGACGCCGACGGTTGGCCCGCGCCGTTGAGCAGGCCCGTCGAGCCGCGCACGATCTCGACCCGCTCATAGATCGCGGTCGAGGTCTCGTCGAAGCCAATGTTCCCAGTCTGAAACGGGGCGCCGTCGATCTGGAAGTTGGTGATCTCGAACCCGCGCGCCGAGAGCGTGTTGCGTCCCCGATCCACCGCCTTGGCCGAAATGCCCGTGGCGAACGCCAGGACGTCGGAGACGTTGGACAGCGCCTGGTCCTCGATCTGCTGCTCGGTGATGGCGGTGATCGACTGCGGCGTCTCGCGGGGGGTCAGGTCAAGGCCGATGGCCGCGTTGGTCGGCTTGTCGGCGTGGCCATAGATGACCAGCTCCTCGACCGCGGCGGCCTGATCATCCGTCTCGGACGGCGGGGCCATTTGCGCGGCGGACGGTGAAGCAAGAGCCACGCAGAAGCCGCTCGCGAGCAACCAAGCCTTGAATGTCATAGCGATATCCCCAACGCCGAACCACCCGGCGAACGGGCGGATAACAACCCCTCCGGTTATTTGCAAATAATTTTCAATCGCACTAGAAAAGCCTCAACCTGGCGAGCTGAAGCCCCGCACTGTCTTGCAAACCTGAGGCCCCGACGCATGAGCCTGCGCCCCTTCTTCGGCTTTCTTCACCGTTGGGTCGGCCTAACCATTGCGGGTTTCATCGTCATGTCGGGCCTGACCGGGGCGGTGATCTCCTGGGACCACGAGCTCGACGACCTGCTCAATCCGCACCTGATGCAAGCGCAGTCGCAGCGGCCCGCCCTGCCGCCTTTGGAGCTGGCGCAGAAGGTGGAGGCGCGGGATCCCAGGGTGCTGGTCACCTTCGTCCCGCTTGTGACGGAGCCCGGCGGATCCGCCGCCCTCGGCGTCACGGGGCGAGTGGATCCGAAGACCGCGCGGCAGATCGAACCGGGCTACAATCAGGTCTTCCTCGATCCCGCGACCGGCGAGGAGCTTGGCCGGCGCGACTGGGGCGCGGTCTGGCCGATCACCACCGAAAACTTCGTCTCATTCCTCTATGTGCTGCACTACAGCCTGCACATCCCGGAGATGTGGGGAATTGACCGGTGGGGGGTCTGGCTGATGGGCGTCATCGCCCTGGCCTGGACCATCGACTGCTTCGTCGGCTTCTACCTCACCCTACCGTCGCGCGGCGCCGACGGCGCCAAGGGCAAGGGACTCGGCGGCTTCTGGAACCGCTGGAAGCCGGCCTGGAAGATCAAGACCAAGGGCAGCCCTTACCGGATCAACCTCGACATCCACCGCGCCTTCAGCCTGTGGCTCTGGGGCGTGCTGTTCACCGTGGCCTTCACGGCCTTCTCGCTGAACCTCTACAGCGAGGTCTTCTTCCCGGCGATGTCGAAGGTCAGCCAGGTCACGCCCACACCCTTCGACCAGCGAACGCCGCGGAGCGACGACGAGCCGGTGATCGCCAAGGTCGGCTACGCCCAGGTCATAGAGACAGCCACGGCAGAGGCGCGGCGGCGCGGCTGGACGGATCCTGCCGGCGGAGTCTTCTACTCCCCCACATTCGGCATCTACGGCGTGGCCTTTCATCAGCCGGGCGGCGACCACGGCGCAGGCGGCGTGGGTGTTCCCGAGCTTTACTATGATGGCCTGGACGGCCGGCTGCTCGGGGATCGTCAGCCCTGGAAGGGCACGGCGGCCGACATCTTCGTCCAGGCCCAGTTCCCGCTGCACTCCGGTCGCATCCTCGGCATTCCAGGGCGCATCCTGATGTCGGTCACGGGCCTGGTGGTCGCGACGCTCAGCGTCACCGGCGTCGTCATCTGGCTGAAGAAGCGCAAGGCGCGGGTTCACCGCCGGCGTCGCGCCGTCGGCTCGCCTGCTCCCGGCTCCCGAGCGCCCCTGCCCGCCGAATAGCCTTCACGCGCAGTCTCTAACGCCGGCCTCAGCCGCCCGCGTCCAGCTGGCCGATCAGCAGGCCCATGTTCTTGATGAAGGCCGAGGTCGAGATGCCCATGACCGGCGCAGCGGTGGGATAGGGCGAGGTGTCGTAGGCGTCGCCCACATGGGTGGTCGCATAGTCGCCCGGCGTCGGGCTGGCGGGTCCCGGGCCCTTGTAGGGATGGCTGGTGGCTGTCAGCGGCGTTGGCCACCAGCCCTCGGGGTTGAGTTCGGCCACCAGCCGCGCGGCCTGCTCCGGCGAGGCCTTCAGCGGGGCCAGGGACTGGCCGCCGTTAAGGTCGGAGGTCGCCAGGTCCCGGTTGGCGAAATAGCGCGGCAGGGGGCCCTTGTGGACCAGAGGCGAGTTCGCCGCGACCTTGTCCGGCGGCGTGGCCTTGAGCGTCTCGTAGCGCTTGCGCAGGGCCTCGACCTTCACTGCCCGGAAGGCGCCGTAGTGGCCCAGCGTCTTCTCGGGACTGCCGTCCACATAGTAGGCGCCGTTGACGACGTTGGCGCCGCGGCGGTGGACATAGAGCGGCCGGTCGGTCCCGATCTCGATGAAGGTCGGATGGGTGCGGCCGTTCCTCGGCTCCGGCAAGGCGACCCTGGCCAGCCAGTCCAGGGCCTCGGGCACGCGGGCCAGGTATTTCGGATCGCCAGTCAGCTCATAGAAGTTCATCAGCTGCTCGACATTGGTCGCCGTGGTGTGGGTGGCGAGCGCCCTGGGCTCGTAGCTGCGCGCCGCGACAGGCTTGAGGTCGGCCAGGCTGTGCTGCAGGCCCCATCCGGCCTGGGGGGCGGGCTGCTGGGTGATCAGGAAGACATCCATGGCCCGGCGGATGGCGTCGGCCGCCCGCGGATCGCCCAGGGTCTGGTTCAGCATGACCAGGAACTTGATGTTCTCCCCGGCCACGTCGTCATTGAAGGTGATGTGCCCCGTATAGTCCGCGCTATGGGCGGTGAACGGCCGCCCGGCCGGCCAGCGCTGGGGCCAACCGCCGTTGGGATACTGGCTGTTGAGGACGAAGCCGGCGGCCCGGTCCAGGGCCGGCTTGAAGCGGGGGTCGCGCTTCTCGAGATAGAGCCGCAGCAGGAACTGCATGGCCTCCGAGGTCCCGGCGTCGTCGAATGTGGCGTTGCCCCAGTCGTGCTGGAATTCCTCCATCCGCCAGGCGTTGGCGCCGACGGTGGCGTACCAGTCGGCCTTGGACGCCTCGCCGCCGAAATCGATCAGGTAGTTCCAGCCGCCGGAGGGAAGCTGGCCGTCCATCAGGGCCTGGGCCGCCTGGGTCGCGGCGGCGTAGTAAAGCTCGTCGCCGGTGGCGTGGTAGGCGTCGAGGAACAGGTGTCCCATGGTCCCGGTGCCCGGCGGCTGGACCCAGACCATGGTCGGCTTGGCCTCCAGCTCCCCCCAGCGGCGCGAGAAGTCCGGCAGGTAGGACCACACATAGCCGCCATGGACGGCGGCCTTCTCAGTCATGAATGCGGTCGCCCGCCTCATGGTCGCCACCACCTGCGCGCGGGAGGGGCCGTCGGCGGCTCGCGCCGGAACCGCCAGGCTGGCGGCCATGGACGCGAGGATGAGCCGTCTGGTCGCGAGCATGGAGCCTCCCTGGCCTCTTGATTGACCACATAATGACACCGGTGTCAGGTCTGGCAAGCGCGGCAACTTGATTTACCCCTGGGAATTATAGGCTCTTCCTCGAGAGAGTTCGTCAGGGAGGCGGCCATGATCGACCCGCAGGCGCGAGAGCGCTTCGAGGACCAGGCCGTCCGGGGCGGCGACGCCGCCGAGGCCCAACGCCTGGCGGCCTGCCTGAAGGGCGGCGAGGGCCCGGCCGGCCTGCAGCTCGCCGCCCTGTTCGTGCATGTCGCCGCCGTGGCGCCGGAGCACCTGGCCGCGGTCTATGACGGGGCGGCCGAGGGCTGGCTGGGCTGGCAGCCCCGCGGCCTGATCGTCGAGGGGGCGACCGGGACCGAGGCGCCGCCTGCTGGGTTCTGGACCGAGTTCTGGGCCCTGGCGCTCGAGCCCGTTTCCGGCCAGAGCGCGCTCGAGGTCACCGCCCGCACCGCCGCCCTGGCGGGCCAGCTGGCGCCGGAATTCAAGCTGCGCGTCGCCGCCATGGCCGGCGCCTATCCGGGCGTCGCCCAGGCCGCGGCGGCGGGCTATCCCAGCAAGTTCAGCCTGGAGCGCCTGGCGCTCTGTCCGCCCGAGTCGCTCGGCGGCGCGTTCCATGCGCTGATCGTCGACAACGGCTTCGACCTGGAGGTGTTGGACCGCGACGCCCTGGGCCTGGCCGACCTGCCCGCCCCGCTCGACTATCTCAACGCCCGCATCCTGCAGTGCCACGACCTCTGGCACCTGCTGGCCGGCTACCGCACCACCGCCCTGCACGAGGTGGCGATCTCCGCATTCCAGATGGCCCAGTTCGGGCACCATTATTCCTCGATGTTCCTGGGCATGGTCCTGACCAAGACCGCCGTGACCCAGGCTGAGGCCCTGCCCCTGTTCCTCGACACCATCCTCACCGCCTGGACCCACGGCCGCGAGACCCCGCCGCTGATCGGCCTGGACTGGGAAGCCATCTGGGACCGGCCGTTGGAGGTGCTGCGCGCGGAGTTGGGCGTCACGGCCTATAGCTCGCCCTACCCCGCCGACCTGTTCGAGCAACTGCGGGCGGCTTGAGCGCGGACATAGGTTGTGCGCAGCCCGATCAAGCCGCTCCTTCTCCCGCGAGGGGAGAAGGAACAGGAGTCCTCAGCTTTCGGGCGTCCCCAGGAACTCGGTGATCGCCTCGATTGTCTCGACCAGGCCCAGCCGGTCCACCCGAACGCCATCCGGCAGGCCGGTGAACAGCCGGCTGGGCGAGGAGGCGTCCAGCATCACGAAGACGCCCTTGTCGTCGGCGCGGCGGATCAGGCGGCCGAAGGCCTGGCTGATGCGGTTGCGGGCGACGCTGTCATCATAGGTCTTGCCGCCGAACCGCACGCGGCGGGCCTTGTGCAGGATGTCGGGCCGGGGCCATGGCACGCGGTCGAAGACCAGCAGGCGCAGGGAGCGGCCGGGCACATCGACGCCGTCGCGCACCGCATCGGTGCCCAGCAGGCAGGAGTCCTGCTCGGCCCGGAAGATGTCGACCAGGGCGCCGACCTCCAGCGGGTCCACATGCTGGGCGTAGAGGGCCAGGCCCTTGTCGGCGAGGGGCGCTGCGATCCGTTCATGCACCGCGCGCAGCCGGCGGATGGCGGTGAACAGGCCCACGCCCCCGCCGCCTGCCGCCAGGAACAGCTCGCGCATGGCCGCGGCCACCTGGCGCGGGTCGTCGCGGCCGACGTCGGTGACCACATAGGCCCGGCTGTTGGCGGCATAGTCGAAGGGCGAGGCGAGCTTCAGGGTCTTGGGCCGGTCGGGAAGCCGCGCGGCGCCGGTGCGCATCTCCGCCAGCGCGAAGGGGTCGTCCAGGGCCGAGTCCGACAGGGTGGCGCTGGTCACCAGCACCCCGTGGGCCGGGGCGATGACGGCGTTGGTCAGGGGCTCGGTGGGGTCGACCCAGTGGCGGCGGCAAGCGGCGTCCACCACCCGGCCATAGAGGAAGGTGGCGTCGAACCAGTCGACGAAATCGGGATCGTCGTCGCTGTTCTCGTCGATGGCCTGCAGCATGGAACGCCAGGCCGGCAGGGTCATGCGACAGCGGCGGTCCAGGCCCCGCAGGGCGCCTTCGATCCGGCCGCGGTCGCTGGTGACGATCTGGGCGGCCTCCTCGTCCAGCAGGTCCTCCAGGTGACGGGCGAGCGCCAGCAGGGGCGCCTCGAGCTTGGCCAGAGCCACGGCGGCGTCGCGGGCGGTGACCCGCACCAGGTCCAGGGCCGGGCGCGCGGCGCACTCCATGCCGATCTCCGAGGCCGCCGAACGCGCGCGCAGCTGCTCGATCATCGCCACCAGGAAAGACTCGATCGGCCCGATGGGATTGACCTCGCCATTCGGCGGGGCGATGCGGCCCGACCAGCCCTCGCCCGGCAGGGCGGCGGCGGCGTTCAAGGCGTCGGTCAGGGCCCGGCGGGCGTCCTCGCGATCGCCCAGCATGTCCATCAGCCGCGCCTCCAGCCCCCGGCCGCGGCGGCCGCGCCCCTCCGGCCCGCGGATCCAGCGGCGCATCTCGGCCGACTCCGCGCCGGAGAGCGCGGCGGAGAAGGCCGCGTCGGCGGCGTCGAACAGGTGGTGGCCCTCGTCGAAGACGATACGCTTGAGCTGGGTGGTCTCGCCGTCGGCCTTGGAGCCACGCGCCGCGCGGGCGCCGTCGAAGGCGGCCTGGGTCAGGACCAAGGCGTGGTTGGCGATCACCAGGTCGGCCTTGCGCGAGCCGCGGATCGCCTTTTCCACGAAGCAGGTGCGGTAGTGCGAGCAGCCGGCATGGATGCACTCGCCGCGCCGGTCCACGAGGTTGGCGGCGCTGGCCTGGGCGGCGGGCGGCACGGCGAACAGGGTCGGCAGCCAGGCCGGGAAGTCGCCGCCGGTCATATCGCCGTCGCGGGTGGCGCGCGCCCAGCGGGCGGCCAGGCCCATGCCGATCAGGTCGGCCCCGCCCATCTGGGCGGTGTTGGCCACGTCCTGGAAGTTCAGCAGGCAGAGATAGTTCTCCCGCCCCTTGCGGACCACCGCCTTCTTGGCGCGGATCTTGGGGTCCGGATAGATGGCGTGGCTCTCGCGCTCGATCTGCCGCTGCAGGGCGCGGGTATAGGTCGAGACCCAGACCGCCGGCCCGTTGGCCTCGGCCCAGAGCGAGGCCGGCGCCAGGTAGCCCAGGGTCTTGCCGATGCCGGTGCCGGCCTCGGCCAGCATCATCCGCGGCTCCCCCTCCCGCTCGCGGGGCTGGAAGGCGAAGGCGGCCTCGGCGGCGAATTCGGACTGGGCGGGTCGGGCCTCGTCCAGGCCCGCGCGCTGCAGCAGCTCGGCCAGGCGGGCGGAGGACTGCTCAGGCGTGAAGGGTTTGGAGGTCGCCTCGCCGGGCGGGGCGGAGTCCTCCCACTCGGCGATCCGGCTCCAGACGTCGAGGCCGGAGGTGCGGAACTGGTTGCCCACCGGCGCCGAGCGCAGCGCCGCGACCACCGCCGGGCCCCAGGCCCAGCCGGCGCGCGCCAGGGTCTCGGCCACGGCCAGGGCCTCCTCGCGGCTGGGCTCGGGCGAAACGGCAAGCTCGGCCAGCAACAGGCGGCAGGTCTCCAGCAACGCCCCGGCTTGGGCCGCCGCGCCCTTGGGTTCGGGCAAGCCCAGCGCCAGGGCCAGCCCGGCCGCCGAGGGCGCGCAGAACCTGGCCGGCCGGGTGAAGGCGAACAGCTCCAGGGCGTCGAACAGGCCGGGCGATCGTCCCGGCGCATGCAGCCCCAGCCGCTTGGCGGTCATCGAGGCGTGGGCCACCAGCACCGGCCCGTGCTCGAACAGGTCGCGGGCCTCCGGCGCCCGGATCATCTCCGCCCGCGTGGCGTCGGCCGCCGCGGCGCGGGGGCCGGGCAGGACCACGAGAGCGGGGGCCAGGTCGAGACTCGGGGAGAGAGCGTTCACCCGGCAGGATTAGCCGGTTTGGACGGGGGAGTCAGCGGCCCGTTCTGGTTTTGATCCCACATGTCGCGCCAGCCGCCGCGCCATGGTCCTGGCCAGTTCCTCAGGCGCCTCGTCAGGGATGGGGAACACCGAGCTGACATTGATCTCGCACAGCACATAGGTGTCCTCACCGTTCGGGTCCTTCGGCCCATAAAGGAAATCCGCGTCCCAGATCACCGGCAGGGCGTCGATCTCCAGCAGCCGGGCCATGGCAGGGGTCCAGTCGCCCTCCATCTTGGCGCGCAGGGCCTGGAACGGCGGATGGTCGGGGCCCGACATGATGCGCGGTCCGGGAGGGCCGGCCTCGGCGGGCATCAGGCCGCGAATGATCTGGCGTCCGAAGCCGACCACGCGCCCTTCGGACATGTAGCAGCGGATCATCCCCTCCGGCAGGCGGGGCTGGAAGGCCTGGTCGATCAGCTTCCCGCCGCCGTCGAAATAGGCCCGGCATTCGTAGAGGAAGGCTCGGAGCGGCAGGACGCGAGGCTCGGCCTCGCCCCTAGCCTCCCGCACGCGGACCATCCCGGCGTCGAGGGCTTCGACCTTCCACACCCCGATACCGCCATTGCCTCGGTTCTGCTTCAGCACCCGCGGGCCGCAGGCCTCCAATCGCCCAGCGAACTTGGCCTCGAAGGCGGCACGGGTCGCGTAGAGGTGGGTGTCGGCGCCCCAGCCCAGGTCGCGGGTCGCGTAGAGCACCTCCTTGACCCCCATCTTGAGGATGACATCGGGATGGGTGCTGACCACAACGCCGGCCGCCGCGACGGCGCGAAGGATCTCGTCCAGCGTATCGCGCCGCTGGCCGGCCGAAATCGGATCGACCCAGACCAGGACTCCGTCCACCAGTAGCAGTTGTTCGCGAACCTCCTTGGCTAGGTCCTCGGAAAAGACGCAGGGTTCTGCGGCCACGCCTTGGCGGGCCAGGGCCTCGAACACCGCCTTCTGGCGACTGGCCTCGGCCGTGGCGTCGCGCCGGGCCTGGGCGTCGCCGCGCCAGACGATCGCCACCTTGGGGGCCATCTTGGGGGATCTGGCATTCGCCATCTCACGCGCTCCCGCCCGGCGCGGAGCCGGGCCTTCAGGAGCGGGTCTTGGACGGCGAGCCGTCTGCCCGGGCGCCCGCGTCGGCCCGGAGCCCCCAGGATAGTCCCTCGGCCGCCCGGTTCAAGCCTTGCGACGATTGGCGAGGGAGTCCGCCACGGTCCAGGCCGCTCCAGTCAGGCTAAGGGCGATGGCGAGCATGGTCCATTCCAGCCGGCTGTCGGGATCGGCGAAGACCCGGGGCGCGTGCAGCAGGATCACGAAGCCGGCGAACATCACGCTGAGCAGCCGCGCGGCGAGCCTGGCCTGGACGCCGGAGAGGATGCCGAGCCCCGCCGCCACATGGCAGGCGCCGGTGGCGTAGGCCCAGAACAGCTGGTTCGGCGGGATCCAGGCGGGCGCCATCGAAGCCGTGAAGTCGGCATAGGTGAAGTGGGCCAGGCCGAACACCAGCGGGCAGAGGCCGAAGATCAGCTGTCCGGCGCGGGAAAGCCCGGCTGCGCGCGAGTGGCTCGAGAGCGAGGCGAAGCCGACCAGTCCCGCCGCGGCGAGCGCAGAGATCTCGGCCACCCCGTTCCAGGCGCCGATATTGGTGGGATGGCCCGCCACGCGCGGGGCATGCAGCAGGACCACCCAGGTGAGGTACATGATCGTCAGGGCCGCGGCGCCGAACACCGCCGAGCGGCGCGCCTGGACCGCCGCCCCTGCCACGAGCAGGGCGGCGGCGCTGAGATGGGCCAGCGGCAGTCGCAGGGGGATGTCCTTGGGGACCGGCTGCCATTGCATGAGGAAGTCGGCCCAGACGAGTCCGACCACCCCCAGGAGAATGGCTCCCAGACCGTAGATGCGAACGCCGAACTTTCCCATGGCCTGCCCCCCAGACGCCGCGCACGACGCGCCGGAGCAAGCTTCAGGACGATTGCGGTGCGATCGTGGCCGTTACTCAATCATTACTTGGGCTTAGTGGGTGGCTTCCGAGGTCGGCTCGCTGATCTCCTCGAGGGTCTTGCCGACCTGCTTGGCGCCGTAGTCCAGGGCGATGTCGCCCAGGGACAGGATGCCGACCAGCTTGCCCTTGTCGCCGGTGACCACCAGGCGGCGGATCTGATGGCTGGCCATCTGGGCCGCGGCGTCGGCGACATTGTCCTCTTCGCTGCACGACTGGACGTCCGGGGTCATCACCTCGGATATCGGAGTGTCGAGGTCGCCCCCGGCGGCGATCACCCGCAGCACGATGTCTCGGTCGGTGACCAGGCCGATCACCCGGTCTTCCTCGACCACCGGCACGGCGCCGGAATCGACATTGGCCATCACGCCGGCGACCTTGCGCACCGTGTCGGTGGGGTGGGCGGTTGCGACCTGAGCAGTCATGACATCGGCGACTTTCATGGGGCGTCCTCACGGTTGGAGAGCCCCTTTAACCCCCCGCCGCAGGTCTCGTTCCGGCCATCGCCCCCGGCGCAACCCGATGTCGCTGGGAACAGGCGCATTCGCCGCGAATTGCTCTATGAGTCGCTATCCGCCGATGCCGCCGTCCGGAGACAGCCCGCATCGCCGAGACCTTCAAGCTCGATTGGCATCTCCACCGTGCGGCGGCCTACGGGGTTCCCCGGACCGACGGACGGCGTCCTGAAAGGACTGAACAAGATGAAACCCAGCGCCGCCCCCGAGCCCTATCGCTCCACCCCGGTCTTCGATGAGGCCACCCTACCGGCCGCCCTGCGCCGCGCCCATCGCACCAAGGCCGGCGTCTGGGGGGTCATCCGCGTATTGCAGGGTGAGTTGAAGCTCTGCTTCACCGAACCGCCGGAGACCAAGCTGCTATCACCGGGCGCGGACGGCGTGCTGGAGCCGGACCAGTCCCACTTCGTGGAGACCGAAGGACCGATGCGGATGCAGATCGACTTCTACACCCAGGCCCCGCAGCTGGCCGCGTCGGAAGAGGCCTAGTACCGCGGGATCGGCTTGCAGATGGTGACGTCGCGGTCGTCGACGCAGGCCATGCCACGGTCCCGGCGGCCGCGGCCGTCGCGGAACAGCAGCACCCGCGGCGGACTGGCCTTGGCCACAGGAACCGCCGGACGCTCCGGCGCCGCATAGGGCGCCCTGGGCGCGGCGGCGAGGACGGCAGCCTCTGAGCGGCAGCGCGCGCCATCGTACAACTTGCCCGCCGGGCACTCGCCGGCCGGTGTCGGTCGCGAGCTCTGCTGCAGGGTGCGGCCGGTGGCCCGCGCCCGGCCGTCGTCGCCCCGGCACCAGAGCTCCAGGGTCGCCGGCGCCTCGGGCATGGCGACCCAGTGGCAGTTGGGCGGGGTCTCGACCTGCGCCATCGCGCCGCCTCCGCCGCAGACCGCCAAGGTCAGGACCGCCAATCCCAGGGCATGTCGCATCGCCGCCTCCATCGATCAGACTGAGTTCCTACTCCGGAATCGCCTCGCCGGAACCTCCGAACTCCGCGGGGAAGTCCTTCAGCTTGGGTAGGCCGTCCTTCATCGGCAGGACGGTCTCGGCATAGTTCACGTGCACGCCCGGCTTGAAGTCCAGGCCCGGCAGGGTGGCGACGAACACGTCGATCAGGCTGAGCGGCGGATGGTTGGTCATCAGGTGCCCGCCGCACTTGGAACAGTACTGCCGCTGGCTAAGGTCGGTCTTCGAATAGGTCGCCACATATTCCGCGCCTGAGGTCACCTTGACCGCCTCGGGCTTCCACAGGCTGAAGGCGTTGACCGGTCCGCCGGACCAGGAACGGCACGATCGGCAATGGCAGTAGCCCATGGCTTCGGGCTCCCCCGTCGCCTCGATCTTCACCGCGCCGCAAAAGCACTCGCCCATCTGGGTCATGGCCAGCCTCCCTATGTGTCTCCGCACTCTACCCCTGGGCGGGCTGGTGGCCATTAGGTAGTGTTCGAGTGAAACGTAACGGGAACATGTTATAGGCGACGGGATGGCTGACGCAGCGGCGACCGCGCCGGATCTCCTGCCCGAACGTTTCGCCGGCTGGTTCGAGGACCGGGGCTGGAGCCCGCGCGCCCATCAGCTCGACATGGTGGCCAAGGCTCGCGAGGGCCGCGACGCCCTGCTGATCGCCCCCACCGGCGGCGGCAAGACCCTGGCCGGCTTTCTGCCAAGCCTGATCGAGCTGTCCGAGCGGCCGCCGCCCAACACGCCCCAGGGCATCCACACCCTCTACATCTCGCCGCTGAAGGCGCTGGCCGTCGATGTCGAGCGCAACCTCATGGCGCCGATCCTCCAGATGGGCCTGCCCATCGTCGCCGAGAGCCGCACCGGCGACACCGGCCAGGCGCGCAAGCAGCGCCAGCGGGTCAAGCCCCCCGACATCCTGCTGACCACCCCCGAACAGCTCGCCCTGTTCTGCGCCTGGGAGGGGGCCCGGCTCTATTTCGAGAACCTGAAGTGCGTGATCGTCGACGAGATCCACGCCATCCACGCTTCCAAGCGCGGCGACCTGCTAGCGCTGGACCTGGCGCGCCTGCAGCGCTTCGCGCCCGGCCTGCGCCGGGTGGGGCTGTCGGCCACGGTGGACGATCCCGACGTGATCCGCCGCTGGCTGGCCTGCGCGTCGCCCGCCGGACAGCAAGATCCTCCCCCTCCGGGGGAGGGGGACCGCGAAGCGGTGGAGGGGGTTGAAGCGCGCAAGAAGACGTCAAAGTCCCCCTCGGTCGGCTTCGCCCACAGCTCCCCCAGAGGGGGAGCATCTGGGCGTCCCGAAGACACCATCGACCTGGTTCGCGGTCCGCCCGGGGCCGCGCCCATCGTCGACATGCTGCTGTCGGAGGGCCGGGTGCCCTGGGCGGGCCACACCGCCCAGCACGCCATGGAAGAAGTCTATGAGACCATCAAGACGGCCAAGACCGCCCTGGTCTTCGTCAACACCCGCTTCCAGGCCGAGTTCGCGTTCCAAGAGCTCTGGGGGCTCAACGACGACAATTTGCCCATCGCCCTCCACCACGGCTCGCTCGCCGCCGAGCAACGCCGCAAGGTCGAGGCGGCCATGGCGCGCGGCGAGCTGAAGGCGGTGGTCTGCACCTCCACCCTCGACCTGGGCATCGACTGGGGCGACGTGGACCTGGTGATCCAACTCGCCTCGCCCAAGGGCGCCAGCCGCATGGTCCAGCGGATCGGCCGGGCCAACCACCGGCTGGACGAGCCCTCACGGGCTCTCTTCGTGCCAGCCAACCGCTTCGAGATGCTGGAATGCCAAGCCGCCCGGGAGGCCATCGCCGAGAACCGCTTCGACGGCGACCCTGCCCGGGTCGGCGCCCTGGACGTCCTGGCCCAGCACGTCATGGGCTGCGCCTGCTCCGAGCCCTTCGACCTGCTCGCCCTCTATGACGAGGTCCGCCGCTCCGGGCCCTATCGCGACCTGCCTTGGGAGGATTTCGAGCAGGTCGTCGATTTCGTCTCCACCGGCGGCTATGCGCTGAAGACCTACGACCGGTTCCGGCGGATCGTGAAGGGGTTGGACGGCCTGTGGCGGGTGCGCAATCCCCAGACCGCCCAGCGCCATCGACTGAACGTCGGCGCCATCCTCTCGCCCGCCATGCTCACGGTGAGGATCGCCATGGGTAAGTCCCTGCGCGGCGGACGCAAGGTCGGCGAAGTCGAGGAGGGCATGCTGGAGATGCTGGATCCCGGCGACACCTTCGTCTTCGCCGGCCAGGTCTGGTCGCTGGTGGCTGTGACCGGCATGGAGGTCCTGGTCCGGCCGGCCACGCACAAGGATCCCAAGATGCCTTCCTGGGGCGGCTCGAAGTTCGCCCTCTCCACCTTCCTGGCCAAGCGGGTGCGCGAGTTGATGTTCGACCAGGAGCACTGGAAGGTCCTGCCCGCCGACGTGCGCGAATGGCTGGAGATCCAGCGCGACCGCTCCCTGATCCCAAAGGACGAGGAGATGCTGCTGGAGACCTTCCCGCGCGGAAAGCGTCACTTCCTGGTGGTCTATCCGTTCGAGGGGCGTCTGGCGCACACCACCCTGGCCATGCTGCTGACCCGGCGGCTGGAGCGGCTGGGCGCCGAGCCGCTGGGCTTCGTCTGCAACGACTATGCGATGGCGGTCTGGGCGCAGCAGCCGCTGGACGGACTCGATTTCGACGAACTCTTCGACCAGGACATGCTGGGCGACGATCTGGAATCCTGGCTCGCCGAGAGCTTCATGATGAAGCGCGCCTTCAAGGGCTGTGCGATCATCTCCGGGCTTATCGAGCGGCGATTCCCGGGCGAGGAGAAAACCGGGCGCCAGATAACCTTCTCAACGGACCTGATCTACGACGTGCTCCGCCGCCACCAGCCCGACCACCTGCTGCTCCGCTGCGCGCGGGATGACGCCGCCACCGGCCTGATCGACGTGGCGCGCCTGGGCCTGATGCTGGCGCGGATCAAGGGCCGCATCCGTCACGCCGCCCTCGACCACCTGTCCCCCTTCTCGGTGCCGATCCTGCTGGAGATCGGCAAGGAGCGCTCTCCCGGCCAGACCGGCGAGCGGATCCTGGCCGAGGCCGAGGGCGACCTGATCGCCGAGGCCCTGGCATGAGCGCGCTCGCCCAGCCCCGTCAGCCTTACGCCTTCGGGGCCAGCCCCTGCGGCGGCCTGCGCACCACCCTGCTCGGCGCCGATGTGATCCTGCGCACCAGCGGGGCCCTATGGATCGAGCAGGCCCGCATGCTGGTGGTGGCCGACCTGCACCTGGAAAAGGGTTCGTCCTTCGCCATGCGCGGCCAGATGCTGCCGCCCTACGACACCCGCGACACCCTCGCGCGCCTGGCCGCCGAGGTCGCCGCGGCCGCGCCTCAGGCCGTGGTCCTGCTTGGCGACACCTTCCATGACCGCACCTCCGAGGCGCGGCTGGCGGAGGACGACGCCCAGCGCCTGCGCGACCTGGCGGGGCTGACCCGGCTGATCTGGGTGATCGGCAATCATGACGCCGACGGTCCCCAGACCCTGCCCGGCGAGGTGGCCGACGAACTCACGGTCGCCGGGCTGACCTTGCGCCACGAACCACAGGCCGGCCTGCAGCCCGGCGAGGTCGCAGGTCACCTCCACCCCTGCGCCCGGGTGACAGCCTCCCGCGGCAGCGTGCGGCGGCGGTGCTTCGTCACGGATGGCGAGCGGATGGTGGTCCCGGCCTTCGGCGCCTATGCCGGCGGTCTCAGCGTCCGCGACCAGGCCTTCGCGGGCTTCTTCTCGCGCGACCCGCTCTGCGGCGCGCTCGGCGCTGACCGGGTCCACGCGGTCGGCTGGCGATCAGTCGCCGGCGACTAGAGCGTCAGGGCCTTTTCCAGGGCCACGGCCAGGGAGAGGCCCGCCCCCAGGGTCAGGACCGTCATGAGCTTCGGATAGCGGGCCGGCACGTCGGGGGCGGTGTGGTCGAACAGCCATTGCAGAATGAAGGCGACCAGGAAGCCGCACAGCAGCCAGGGCGTGTCGATGGTCCCGCGGGTGAACAGCAACGCCCAACCGGCTATGGGCGAGATCAGCGAATGGACCAGCCGCGTCCAGCGCGGCTCAGTCCGCGCACTCTCCAGGCCCCAGCGGATGCCGCCCAGGAACCCCATCACCACCGCCGACCAGGTCAGGATCACCGTCAGGGCCGGCCCCGCGACGTCCGCCGGCCCATAGGCGTAGGCCAGGGCAGAGGCCGGAAACGGGACCATGCAGAGCAGGGCGATGATCCAGAGCGGAAGCGGCGCGGCGGCCGCTTCGAGCTCGACTTCGGCGCGAATGTCCAAGCGGTCAGTTCCTCCGGAAGGCGACCGAGGCGGCCCAGCCAGCCGCCAAGGCGATGACGACCGACGCCAAGCCGTATGACCATGGCCTCTGGTGGGCGAAAAGGTAAAGAGCCCGCTCGACACCGACCTTTTCCACCGTCAGGCCGCGCAGGCGCCGCGAGACGGGGTGGCCGTCCTGGAAGAGGATGATCTCGGCGGTGTAGACCCCGATCGGGGCGGCGGTCGGCAGATCGATCTCAGCCTTGAACAGGCCCCGATCGACGAAGGTCACGCCGCGGTCGTCGGCGGCGTAGAGGCCGGCGTTCTGCTTCAGCCGCACGACGGCGCGACGCCAGTCGAGATAGTCGGCGCCCAGGCGGCTGACCACCACGTCGCGGACCCCATAGCGGGTCTCCACCCGCTGCTCGAAGGGGGCGTTGATGGCCAGGTGGTCGATGCCCGCCCCCAGCCGCCGCAGCGGGCCGAAGCCCGCGATCTGGTCCAGCGGCCGGGTCGAGGCGGTCATGTAGAATCCGGGCGCGCCCTCGAACACCACCGGCCGGGAATTGACCCAGATGCCGGCCACCTTGGTCTTGCGCGCGATGCGCAGCGGGGCGTCGGGACCGCGCACGATCACCACCACGTCGCTAGGTCGGGCGGCCGGATCGAACACCGCGCCATAGAGCACGATGCGCGCGCCGCGGAAGCTGGAGGTGACCTTGACGCTGGTCGTGGTCAGGGCGGCCGAGACAGCGGCGGCCGGAGCCTGGGATGGAGTTGGCGGTGGAAGGGCGTCGACCATCAGCCGTTCCCCGCCATCAGGACGAAGGGCTCATCGGGGGTGAAGAATAGGCCGAGTCCCATGCGCAGACCCACCGCCAGGACGATGATCGCCAGCAGGGCGCGCAGCTCCTCGGCCCGGAAGCGTGAGGAGGCCCGCGCCCCGACCTGGGCTCCCAGAACGCCGCCGATCAGCAGCAGGGTGGCCAGCACCACGTCGACGGTCTGGTTGCGGCCGGCCTGCAGGACGCTGGTGAGCGAGGTGGTGATGATGATCTGGAACAGGCTGGTGCCGACCACCACCCCGGCCGGCATGCGCAGCACATAGACCATGGCCGGCACCAGGATGAAGCCGCCGCCCACCCCCATGATCGCCGACAGCACGCCCACGAAGACCCCCAGCAGGACCGGGGGGATGACGCTGATATAGAGCCGCGAGCGCGGGAATCGCATCTTCAGCGGCAGGCCGTAGAGCCAGGGCGGGCGGCGGTCGCGACGGGGACCGGCGCCGCCGCCACGCCGGCGTCGCAGGATCGACCCCAGCGACTCCCACAGCATCAGGGCGCCGATGACGCCCAGGAAGACCAGATAGGACAGCGACACCACCAGGTCGGCCTGGCCCAGCAGCCGCAGCCAGCGGAACACCTCGACGCCCAGGAAGGACCCCACGGCCCCGCCCGCGGCCAGCACCCCGCCCATCCGGAAATCCACCGCCTTGCGCCGGGTGTAGGAGATGACGCTGGAGGTCGAGGAGGCGGCGACGTGGTTGGCCTCGCTGGCCACCGCCACGACGGGCGGAATGCCGAGGAAGACCAGGATCGGGGTCATCAGGAAGCCGCCGCCGATGCCGAACAGGCCCGAGATGAACCCCACCGCGGCGCCGAGCGCCACTAGCAGGGGGGCGTTTACCGAGACCTCGGCTATCGGTAGGTAAAGGTCCAAACAGTCACGCCTTCGGGCGGAGTTGGTTGCGGCCCGACCGCCTTACGCGGCCAGGGTCACCGCGTGAAGACCTGCAGGCGCGAGACAGTCGTCTGGTCGAGCGTTCCGGTCGGCGGCAGGGTCTCGTTCCGCTGATAGGCCACGATCGCCATCTTCAACGCCGGGGAAGGCACGCCATCGACGGGGCCTTCGTAATAGCCGAGCTTCGACAACGCCCGCTGTGCGGTGGCCACCGTCGGCGCCGGCGACATGACCGTCGAGGCCAGGGACGGGTTCGGCGTCGCGGCGCGATAGCTGCGGGCGGCGTTCTCGGCGATGCTGCGCGCCTCACCCGACAGGTCGGAGCGGACCCGGGCGGCGCTCTTCAGCGCGCCCTCGTCGCCGGCCTTCGCAGCGATCAGGTACCACTTGTAGGCCTCGGCGGCGTTCTGGCTGACGCCCAGGCCCTGTTCGTAGAGGGCGCCCAGATTGAACTGGCTGTCGACCAGGCCGAGGTCGGCCGCGCGGCGGAACCACTGGGCCGCGGTGGTCGAGTTCTTCGGCCCGCCGTCGCCGTTTATGAAGGCGATGCCCAGATTGTGCATGGCGTGACGGTTGCCGCCCTGGGCCGCGCGTTCGGTCCAGCGCCGCGCCTCGGCCGGATCGGCCTTCAAGCCTGCCTCGCCCTTCTCATAGAGCTTGGCGAGATAGAACTGGGCCGGCGAGTGGCCGAGATTGGCGGCCTTGCGCAGGTTTTCCAGACCGCCGGCCTGCTTGGTCTCGATGGCGCTGACCGCGTCGGCGTAAAGCGTGGCCAGTTCAGCGCTTACCTCCGGCGTAGCCGGCAGGGCGGTGATCGCCATAGGCGCCAGGGCGACCGCGGCGCGGCTGTCCGGGAATGGGGTGGTGTCGGCTTCGGCGCCGGTGATCTCGCCGTTCTGGCCCTTCAGGGTGGCCAGGGCGTCGGCCACGCGCTGGGGCGGGTCGCCGCCGGGCTGGCCATCCATGACGATGATGCCGGCCGCGCCCAGGCTGAGGAAGGCCGCGCCACCGGCGACCAGCAGGGCGCTATAGAGGGCCGAGCCGGCCGCCCGCTTGGGGGGGCGGGCGCCGAAGCCGGAGAACAGCGACTTGCCCGTGGGCTTGCCAGCCTTGTCCGGCTTGGCAAGCTTGTCCGAGGGCTTGAGGAACTTCTCGAGCCGGCCCTTGGCTTTTTTGGCGTCGCCGGGGCTCGCCGCCGCGCGGGCCGCGGCGCGGGCCTGCTCGATGACTTCGCGGGTGGACAGCGGCCGGGGCGGCTCGTCTTCCTGGGCGGCTTCCGGTTCCTGGGCCTGGAGCGGCGGGTCGTGGAGGGTCTCGTCCTCCAACTCCGGGAAGTCGTGCTGGGTGGCGTCGAGGTCGATTTCCTCGGCGGCCGAAGCGGTCGGCGCGGTGTCGAACACAAGTTGCTCGGGCTCGGGCTCGATCGTGGGCTCCGGCTGCAGGCCCTCGACCTGCTCGGTGGGGGCCTCAACTTCTTCAGAGACGGTCTCGATGGGGGCGAAGCCGTCGGCGGCCTCGAAATCGGCGGCGTCGAAGGCCGGGCGCTCCGGCTCGCTGGGGAACGGGGCGGCGGGCTCGCTGCGCGCCTCGGATGCCGCGCCTGGCGCCGCGAAGGCCTGCAGGGCGAGGGGATCGGCCACCGGCTCGGCCGGACCGAAGTCGGCGAAGGGATCGGAGTCGAAGGGTGAAGGCGGTTCGGCGGCGCGCGGCGGTGTGGCGGCGGCCATCTGTTCGGCCAGCCGGCGCTGGGACTCGGCCAGGCTGCGGTCGATCTTCTCGCGGGCCTCGTCCAGCAGGCGCGCCGTGCGCTCCTCGCTGAGGCGGATGCGCTCGGACAGGTCCTCGGAGCTGCGGTCGTGGCGCTGCTGGATCCGCTCGCTGACGCGGGCGACCTGTTCGCCGACGTCGTCGATGGCCTGGGCCGCGCGGCGCTCGGAGCTGCCGATCCGTTCGGCCAGCCGCTCGGTGATCTTGCCGATTTCCGAGCCCAGCCGCTCCAGCGCCTCGGCGTGGACGCCCTCGCTGCGGCCCAGCCGAGTCTCCATGGCCTGGGCGATGCGGGCGACCTCGCCGCCGACCTGGTCGATGGCGTCGGCGCTGCGTTGTTCGGTGGCCTGGACGCGCCGGTTCAGCGTGTCGGCCATGGTCAGGACCTCGCGGCCCATCTTCTCGATGGCCTGGCCGGAGGCGGTCTCAGCCTTGCGCACGGTCTCGGCCATTTCGCCGAGCTTGGACTCCATGCGGTCGAAGCGGCCGTCGGCGGCGGCCTGCAGCTTCTGGGCGATCTCGCCGCGAACCTGCTCCACGCGCTGCGATAGGGTGGTCGAGAGGGCGGTCAGCCGCTCCTCGATCGCCGGGCCAGCGCCCTTCTCGATGGTCTCGACCCGGTCGTCCAGATTCGCGAAGGCCTTGCCGAGGTCGATCAGGGCCTCGGCCGTGCGGGTCTCTGCGTCGCTCAGCCGGGCGTCGACCCGGGAAGCGACCTCCTCGATCAGGGTGGCTGGGTCGCCCCAGCCGCTGTTCGAGAGCTCCTCGATCCGCTGCTCCATGACCTCAAGGGTCTCGCGGGTGCGGCCCTCGCCCTCATAGAGGTGGGTGGCGACCTTGCCCAAGGCGGCTTCCAGGGAGCGCAGGGCTTCGGCCGAGCGGGGTCCGGAGGCCTCCAGCTCGATCCGGCGCAGGCGTTCGGCCAGGCGCGCCTGCTCGCCGCGGGCTTCCTGGACCGCGCCCTCGAAGCGGGCGGCCACGGCGATGTTCTCACGCTCGGCGACTTCCAGGCGGACCAGGGCTTCACGTACCGCGAGCTCGGTGGCGGTCGGCGCCGGGTCGATCCGGGGGTGACCCGCGCCCTGCTCGATCTTGCCCGATAGGCGATCCAGCGCCATGCCGATGCGGCCGATCTCGTCGGCGGGGTGCTGAGGGGCCTCAAAGCGGCTCGGCGGCGTCCGCGGCGCGGGCTCCGGCGCCCTCGGGGTCTCGATATAGGCCCGTTCCGGGCGCTGGGTGAAATAGGCCTGGGAGGTGATCTCCTCGGGACCGCCGTCCTCGACGTCCTCGAGGATCATGCGGTTGAGCCACTCACCGAGCGTCATTCCGGAGCGACGGGCCAGGTCCTTTGCGACCTCCCGAGCCTTGGGATCGATCCCCTTGACGCTCCAGGGCGTCGCCGACGTCATCGAATCGTTCTCCCCGCCTAACCCTGACGCTAACTACCGATCCTTGGGGTGTAAACGCGCCGAGGCCACTATATGTAGCGTACGGCGCGATTGCCTGTGGACGACGGCAGAAGGTCGCGGGCCTGTGGGAATCCAAGCCCGCCTTGGGTTAAGATGTCATTAAGGGTTTAGGTTTGGTTCATCTTTGCCGAAACCTCGCGGCTGCGCTACGCGGTCGCAGATGACCTTGACGCTCTCCGCGGTGCTCTGCGCCGCCCTGCTGGCCCTGGCGGCTTTCGCCGGCTGGCGCGGCGCCCGGCCCCCGAACTTCGCCAAGGGCCCGCGCCTGGCGCCCTGGCGCTTCATCATGGTCACCGCCTCTGCGCTCGCCCTGTTCCTCATGGTGCACATCGTCAACCTGCTGGGCGTGACGACGGGCCGCTAGGCGCTCGTCGGTTGCGTGTCCTTCTCCCACAAGGGGCGAAGGACGAATTGAGCACTTCATTAGGCCGCCACGGCCTGGGCTTCTTCGGCCCGCCTCGGACGCTTGGCGAGGCTGGCCATGCCGCCCGAGGTGAGCAGCCCCATGTCGGCCAGGATCAACGGAATCGCCCACTTGTTGGGGGCTGCGATGTAGCGGGGCCGCCAGACCGGGTCGTACTTCCCCTTGTAGGAACGCACGCCTTGGAAGTTGTAGATGTCCTCGCCGCGCTCGAAGATCAGCGCGCCCACCCGCGACAGCACCGGGGCCAGCGGCCGGTCGTCCAGGCCCGACAGGGGCGCCATGCCGAAGTCGATGGCCTGATAGCCCTGCTCCCGGCCCCACTCGATCAACTCGACGAACAGATAGTCCATGATCCGCTTGGGGCCGTCCTCGACGTAGCGCATCAGGTCCATGGAGAACGAGCTCTTGTGGGCGGTCACCCATAGGGTGGCGAAGGCGACGATCCGTCCCTCGAAACGCACGATTCCCACCGGGAACTCCGCCACGTAGTTGGGATAGAAGCCGCCCATGGAGAAGCTCTTGTCGCCGCCGGCGTGGTGGACCAGCCAGGCGTCGGAGATCGCCTGCAACTGCGGCATGATCTCCCAGACGCCCCGCGGCGGCACGACCTCGAAGCTGGCTCCGGCCTCGCAGGCCTGACGCCAGGCCCGCCGCAGGTTGCCGCGCTTGGTGCCCTCGATCGAGAAGCTGTCCAGGGCGACGGCCGCGGACTCGCCGACCTTGGAGATCGAGAAGCCCAGCTCGACGATGTCGGGCAGATCCTCGGCGTCCAGGCCGTAGAAGCCCGGGCGGGCGGCATGGGCGTCGGCCAGTTCGCGGAACCGCCAGAACAGCTCCATACGCTCGTCCGGGTTTCCGACCGGCGCGCCCAGGGCGATCCAGGAGCGGCCGCGCACGCCGAACATCAGGAAGCTCTCGCCCGTGGCGGAGAAGATGAAGCGCTTGTCCCCCAGCAGGGCGAGGTTGGAACCTGGCTCGGCCTCCCGCGCCTTGGCCAGGATGGCGCGCACCCGGGCGAGTTCAGGGTCGGATTCCCCCACCACCTTGGGCGTGGCCGCCGAAGCGATCAGCCGCCAGATTCCGAAGGCGAACAGCAACACCGCCGCCCCGGCCCAGGCACGGGCCGCGCGCGCGGCGTCGGCGTCGGCCATCAGCTTCCAGAACGGCATGTCGCCATAGTCGGCGTGCTGGAACGACCAGAGGCCCAGCAGGCCCGCCCCCGCGACCACGGCGAAGGCCGAGAACAGCCAGCCCGGCGTCACCTCCATGCTGGAGAGCCGCGCCTTGCGTGGGAAGGCGCCGTGCAGCGGGATCAGGACCGTCGCCATCACCGCCAGGGTCGCGGCTTCCTCCCAGGCGAAGGCCTTGAGCAGGGCCAGCGGAGCCGCGATCAGCAGGGCGGCCACCGCCGCGGCCCAGGCCGCGTCCAGCCGCGCCTTCAGGCCGAAGGCCAGCAAGACGAGCATCAGGCCGACGATGCTGGAGAGGAAGTGGCTCACCTCGATCAGCACCACCGGCGTGACCTTGTAGAGCGCCACGAAGCGGTCAGGGATGGAGGGCGTGGCCCCGGAGGCCAGGAGCATGATCCCGGCGGTGAGGCTGAGCGCCGCCGCCGCGATCGGGGCCGCGGCATACACCGTCGGCTTCAGTTCCTGCCAAAATCGCATACGCCCGCCAGAGATCGCCTCGGTCGCGCGAACCTATAGCGCGATTTGCCCGCGACGCAGCCCGCCGCAAGATCAAACAACTGTTTCGTCTCGCTTGCTCCCGCCGGTCCCGACGCTAATGTGGCCTGGAAAAACCAGGAGGGTCCCATGGCCGATTTCGGCGTCGGCGAACTTGACGCATTCCGCGCCGAAGTTCGTGAATGGCTGGAAGCCAACTATCCGGCCGAGCTGCGCGGTCCCGAGGCCAGGACCGATCCGGAGGCCGTCTGGGGCGGTCGCGCCTTCGCCGGCTCCACCGATCCGCAGCGCGTCTGGATGACCCGCATGGCGCAGAAGGGCTGGACGGCGCCCGCCTGGCCCGCGGCCTATGGCGGCGGCGGTCTGACCCCCGCCCAGGCCCGCGTGCTGGACCAGGAGATGTCCGCCGGACGCTACCGCGCCCCGCTGGCCTCCTTCGGCGTCTGGATGCTGGGTCCGGTCCTGCTGGAATACGCGACCGAAGAGCAGAAAAATGAACACCTTCCCAAGATCATCAATGGCGATATCCGTTGGTGCCAGGGATACTCCGAACCGGGCGCAGGTTCGGATCTGGCGGCTCTAGCAACTCGCTGTGAAGACAAGGGTGATCACTGGCTGATTAACGGCCAAAAAATCTGGACATCTTACGCCAACGAGGCGGACTGGTGCTTCTGCTTGGTTCGTACGGATACAACCAAGAAGCACGAGGGCATTTCCTTCGTGCTGATCGACATGACCACACCGGGCGTCGAAACCCGGCCGATCCAGCTGATCTCCGGCGAGAGCCCGTTCTGCGAGACCTTCTTCACCGACGTGAAGATCCCGAAGAACCATCTGGTGGGCAAGGTCAACGGCGGCTGGGAGATCGCCAAGCGGCTCCTCCAATACGAGCGGCAGAATATCTCGGGCGGCTTCGGCAGCGGCGGCGGGGCCGGCGGCTCGGCTGGGGACCTCGGCCAGATCGCCAAGACCCATCTCGGCCAGGACGCCACCGGCGCGGTGGCCGACCGCGACCTGCGCATGCGCATCACCAAGAACAAGATGGATTTCGACTGCCTTTACAAGACGATCGCGCGGACGGCGGCCGAGGCGCGGGCCTCCAACGGTCCGTCGGCGGCGACCTCGATCATCAAGTATGCGGCGGCCACCTTCGCCCAGGAGCGCTCCGAGCTCATGGTCGAGACCCTGGGCCATCAGGGCCTAGGCTGGGAGGGCGAGGGTTTCAGTCCCGCCGAGCTGGTCGCCACCCACGGCTGGCTTCGCTCGAAGGGCAATTCCATCGAGGGCGGCACCTCCGAGGTCAACTTGAACGTGGTGGCCAAGCGGGTTCTGGGCCTGCCCGATCCGAAATAGCCTTTCCGGCGGCGTCCTATTTTTCGGATGGCGACGATCTTTTCGAACGACCATTTTTTGAAGGCGAATTTCCATGGCTGACTTCGGCGGCGACGACACGCAAGCCTTCCGCGCGGAGGCTCGGACTTGGCTCGAGGCGAACTTCCCGGCCGAGTTGAAGGCCGATCCGGCCGCCCAGCTGGCCGCGGCCCAGGGCGGCAAGGAAACGCCCGCCGCCAAGCAGTGGCGCGAAGCCATGGGCTCGCGCGGCTGGGGCACGCCCACCTGGCCGGCCCAATACGGCGGCGGCGGCCTCTCCCGCGCCGAGGCCCGGGCCCTCGCCGAGGAGATGGCCAGGATCGGCGCCCGCAACCCGATCGGCGGCATGGGCGTGATGATGTTCGGGCCGACCCTGATCGAATACGGGACCGAGGAGCTGAAGCGCCAGCACCTGCCCGGGATCGTCACCGGCTCGGTCCGCTGGTGCCAAGGCTATTCGGAGCCGGGCGCCGGGTCTGACCTGGCGGGGCTGCAGACGCGCGCCGAGGATAAGGGCGACCACTACCTCGTCACGGGCTCAAAAATTTGGACGAGCGGAGCCAACCTCGCCGACTGGTGCTTCTGCCTAGTGCGCACCGACACCGCCAAGAAGCACGAGGGCATCTCCTTCCTGCTGATCGACATGCGGTCGCCGGGGGTCGAGGTGCGGCCGATCCCCCTGATCAACGGGACCTCGCCGTTCTGCGAGACCTTCTTCACCGAGGTGAAGGTCCCGAAGGACCAGCTGTTCGGGCCGCTGAACGGCGGCTGGACTGTGGCCAAGCGGCTGCTGCAGTTCGAGCGCGACAATATCTCGGCGGGCCTGGGCGGCGGTTCGATCGGGGCGCCGGTGGCCGCGCTGACCGTGCTGCACGCCGCCAAGGACTATGTAGGGGTCGACGAGGCCGGGCGGCTTGCCGACCCCGACCTGCGCCGGCGGGTGACCGAACACCTGATGGAGGTCAGGGCCTTTCAGCTCACCGTGCGCCGCGCCGCCGACGAGTCGAAGGCGGGCAATGGACCTTCGGCCGCCACTTCGATCATGAAGTATGCCGGCGCCAAGGTCGCCATGGACCGCAACGAGCTGATCGTCGAGGCCCTGGGCTCCAGTGGCTTGGGCTGGGAGGGCGAGGGATTCGACGGGCCGGAGCTGGCCGCGGTGCGCACCTGGCTGCGCTCCAAGGGCAACTCCATCGAGGGCGGCACCTCGGAGATCAACCTCAACGTGGTGGCCAAGCGGGTGCTCGGCCTACCCGATCCGAAGTAGACGGAGGCCCACCCGGGGGTCTAGGCTTCATGCTATAGTGATTGCTAAGATAATGAATATTAGGGAGAATTTTCATGGCTGACTTTGGCGACTCCGATTTGGAAGCCTTCCGCGCCGACGCGCGCGCCTGGCTCGAGGCCAATTTTCCGAATTCCCTGCGCGGCGATCCCGAGGCGCTGCAGGCCCTGGCCATGAGCCCGGCCGAGGCGACTGGCGACTGGGCGGTCTGGAAGGAGCGCATGGGCGCGCGGGGCTGGGGCACGCCCACCTGGCCGGCCCAGTATGGCGGCGGCGGGCTGTCGCCTGCCGAGGCTCGGGTATTGCAGCAGGAGATGGCCGCCATCGGCGCCGTCAACCCGATCGGCGGCATGGGCGTGGGCATGTTCGGCCCCACCCTGCTGGAATACGGCACCGAAGAGCAGAAGCAGAAGTGGATCCCCGACATCGTCGCCGCCAAGGTCCGCTGGTGCCAGGGCTTCTCCGAGCCGGGCGCCGGATCGGACCTGGCAAGTCTTCAGACCCGCGCTGAAGACAAGGGCGACCACTTCCTCGTCAACGGATCCAAGATTTGGACGAGCGGCGCCCAGTACGCCGACATGATCTTCTGCCTGGTCCGCACCGATACGACCAAGAAGCATGAAGGCATTTCCTTCGTCGTCTTCGAAATGCATCAGCCGGGCGTTGAAGTCCGCCCCATCCTGCTGATCGCCGGCAACTCGCCGTTCTGCGAAACCTTCATCACCGATGTGAAGGTGCCTAAGGAGAACCTGATCGGCCCGCTGAATGGCGGCTGGAGCGTGGCTAAGCGCCTGCTGCAGCATGAGCGTTCGGGGATGAACGGCTCGCGCGGCGCCGGTGTGAAGCCCGACGCGCTGGGGGCCATCGCCAAGAAGTATGTGGGCGCCGACGACCAGGGCCGGCTGGCCGACTCCGACCTGCGCACCCGTATCGTCATGAACGAGATCGACCAGAAGGCGCTGCAGCTCACGGTCCGCCGCGCGGCCCTGGAGGCCAAGGGTAATTCAGGCCCCAGCGCCGCCACCTCGATCATGAAGAACGCCAATATGAAGATCGCCCAGGACCGGGCGGAGCTGACCCTGGAATTCATGGGCCACCAGGGGCTCGGCTGGCAGGGCGAGGGCTTCACCGAGGAGGAGCGGACCGCGGTGCGCTCCTGGCTCTCGGGCAAGGCAGGCTCGATCTATGGCGGCTCCAACGAAGTGCAGAACAACATCATCTCCAAGCGGATCCTGGGACTCCCGGACCTGACCCAGAGCCACTAGGGTGCTGACACCGAGTTTCGAACGACCCTATTTTCAAGGAGACTTTTTAGATGGCTGATTTTGGCGGCGGCGACCTCGACGCCTTCCGGGTGGAAGCCCGGGAATGGATCGAGGCGAACTTCCCGGCGTCCCTGAAGGGGCGCCCCAATCCGACGATGCGCGAGGAGCGCTCCAAGCCCAGCGCCGACCAGGAAGCCTGGCGCAAGGCTATGGGGTCGAAGGGGTGGGGCGTGCCCACCTGGCCGGCGGCCTATGGCGGCGGCGGGCTGTCGCCGGCCGAGGGCCGGATCATCCAGCAGGAGCTGGGCCGGGCCGGGGCCTATAACCCCATCGGTGGCATGGGCGTGATGATGTTCGGCCCGACGCTGCTGGAATACGGCACCGAGGACCAGAAGAAGGAGCACATCCCGTCGATCGTCCGGGGCGACCTGCAATGGTGCCAGGGCTTCAGCGAGCCGGGCGCCGGGTCGGACCTGGCCAGCCTTCAGTGCAAGGCCGAAGACAAGGGCGACCATTTCGTCATCAACGGCCAGAAAATCTGGACGTCAGGCGCACAATTCGCCGACTGGTGCTTCTGTCTCGTGCGGACGGATACTTCGAAGAAGCATGAGGGTATCTCGTTCGTCCTGTTCACGATGCATCAGCCGGGCGTCGAAGTCCGCCCGATTCCCCTGATCGCCGGCAACTCGCCCTTCTGCGAGACCTTCTTCACCGACGCGATCGCCGACAAGAAGAACCTGGTCGGTCCGCTGAACGGCGGCTGGACCATCGCCAAGCGCCTCCTGCAGCACGAGCGCTCGGGCCTCTCGGGCGCGGGCGGCAGCGGCGGGTTCGGCATGGCGGCCAAGCCGCTGCCGAAGCTGGCCAAGGACTATGTGGGGACCGACGACAAGGGCCGCATCAGCGACAGCGACCTGCGCACCCGCATCATCATGAACGAGATCGACGGCCGCGCCTTCCAGCAGACCGCCGTGCGCGCGATGCTGGAGTCCAAGGGCAATTCCGGCCCCTCGGCCGCCACCTCGATCATGAAGAACGCCGGCACCCGCTGGATGCAGGACAAGGCCGAACTGACCCTGGAGATCATGGGTCACCAGGGCCTCGGCTGGGAAGGCGACGACTTCAAGCCCGAGGAACTGATGGCCGTGCGCGGCTGGCTGGGCGGCAAGGCTGTCACGATCTATGGCGGCAGCCAGGAGGTGCAGAACAACATCATCTCCAAGCGGATCCTCGGCCTGCCGGACCTGACGCAGAACAACTAGGCGAAACGACGTGCCGACCCCTCACCAAACCCTAAGTGTCATCCCGGATGGAGCCGCGAAGCGGCGGAAGTCCGGAACCCAGACGCGCGGGGCTGGCCGGAGGGATCGGATGCTTATGGGTCCCGGACAAGCGCGTGCCGCGCTTTCCGGGATGACACTCGGGGGAGACACCTCCCCCCATCATTCAAACGATCGATAGGGATTTAAGAGAAATGGCCGTTCTGAACGAAGAACAGAGCATGCTCCGCGACGCGGCGAAGAGCTGGACCCAGGAGAAGAGCCCGGTCACCGCCTTCCGCAAGATGCGCGATAGCGGCGCCGAGCTGGGCTACGACGTCAACGCCTGGAACGAGATGGCCGAGATGGGCTGGGCCGGGGTGATCATCCCCGAGGAATACGGCGGGTCCGACTTCGGCTACCTGTCGCTGGGCCTCATCCTCGAGGAAACCGGCCGCACCCTGACCGCCTCCCCGCTGCTGGCCTCGGGCCTGGCCGCCGCCAGCGCCCTGGTGCTGGGCGGCAGCGACGCCCAGAAGAGCGCCTGGCTGCCGAAGATCGCCGCCGGCGAAGTGGTCGGCGCCCTGGCGGTCGACGAAGGCGCCCACCACGCCCCGGAAAAGACCGCGCTGAAGGCCGAGAAGTCCGGCGCGGGCTACAAGCTCTCGGGGACCAAGACCTTCGTGCTGGAAGGCATGGCCGCGGGCGTGTTCATCGTCTCGGCCCGCACCTCGGGCGCGCCCGGCGACACCAAGGGGATCACCCTCTTCGTCGTCCCCGCCGACGCCAAGGGGATCAGCCGCAAGCGCCTGGCGCTCGCCGACAGCCGCGGCGCGGCCAATGTCAGCTTCGACAATGTCGAGGTCGGCGCCGACGCCGTCCTGGGCGAGGCCGACAACGGCTGGGACCTGCTGGAAAAGACCCTCGACCGGGCGCGGGCGGGCGTGGCCGCCGAGATGCTGGGCGCCGCGGTCCAGGCCTTCGAGGTCACCCTCGACTACCTCAAGGTCCGCGTGCAGTTCGGCCAGGTGATCGGCTCCTTCCAGGCCCTGCAGCACCGCGCGGCCAAGATGTTCACC
>NZ_JAUYOJ010000009.1 GCF_030697925.1 Phenylobacterium sp.
CCGAAGCGCCGGCCTGCCCTTTTGTGCGCCGACGCCGAACACCTACGAGGACACCATGAAGACCCGCGCCGCCGTCGCCTTCGAGGCCAAGAAACCGCTCGAGATCGTCGAGGTGGACCTGGAGGGGCCCAAGGCCTTCGAAGTGCTGGTTGAGATCAAGGCGACGGGCATCTGCCACACCGACGCCTACACGCTGGACGGACTGGATTCAGAAGGCATCTTCCCGTCGATCCTAGGCCACGAGGGCGCCGGCGTGGTGCTGGAGGTGGGCCCGGGCGTCACCAGCTTGAAGCCGGGTGACCATGTGATCCCGCTCTACACGCCCGAGTGCCGCCAGTGCAAAAGCTGCCTGTCGCGCAAGACCAACCTGTGCACCGCGATCCGCGCCACCCAGGGCAAGGGCATGATGCCCGACGGCACCAGCCGGTTCTCCTACAAGGGCCAGCAGATCGCCCACTACATGGGCTGCTCGACCTTCGCCAACCATACGGTGCTGCCCGAGATCGCGCTCGCCAAGATCCGCGACGACGCCCCCTTCGACAAGGCCTGCTACATCGGCTGCGGGGTCACCACCGGGGTCGGCGCGGTGGTCAATACGGCGGGCGTCGAGCCAGGCGCCAATGTGGTGGTGTTCGGATTGGGCGGCATCGGGCTCAACGTCATCCAGGGCGCCCGGATGGTGGGCGCCAATATGATCGTGGGCGTCGACATCAATCCCGACCGTGAGGAATGGGGCCGCAAGTTCGGCATGACCCATTTCGTCAACCCGAAGACCCTGGACGGCGACGTGGTCGCCCACCTGGTGGCGCTGACCGACGGCGGCGCGGACTACACCTTCGACTGCACCGGCAACACCACGGTGATGCGCCAGGCCCTGGAAGCCTGCCATCGCGGCTGGGGCGAGAGCATCATCATCGGGGTGGCCGAGGCCGGCAAGGAAATCGCCACCCGGCCGTTCCAGCTGGTCACCGGCCGCGTCTGGAAGGGCACGGCCTTCGGTGGCGCGCGCGGTCGCACCGACGTGCCGAAGATCGTCGACTGGTACATGGACGGCAAGATCCAGATCGACCCGATGATCACCCACGTCATGCCGCTGGAGGACATCAACCGGGCCTTCGACCTGATGCACTCCGGCGAGAGCATCCGCAGCGTGGTGGTGTTCTGACCCCCCAATTCCCGAGACCGTAACGCCGGCGTAACGAGCTGGCGTTTTTCGGCATCAGATCATGCCTTTTTTGAATGATACCGGTGTCAAAGGTAAAAACGTCTGCTAATGATACCGGTGTCAGGCGCGTTGGAGCGAGTCTGGCGAGCGGGTCCCAGCCGCGCAGATGATGCAGCGGGGCCAGAGGAAACGGGAGGGAACCCATGCCGATGCTGTTCGGAAACACCACTTCGCGCACCCTGCGCTTGACCGGCGCCTCGGCGATCGCCATGGCCGCGGCGCTCGGCGCCTCACAGGTCCAGGCTCAGGACAAGGAGAGCACCGTCGATGAGATCGTGGTCACCGGCTTCCGCGCCAGCCTGGCCAGCGCCATCGCGGTCAAGAAGGCCGAGAACGACATCGTCGACGTCATCAACGCCGAGGACATCGCCGACTTCCCTGACCTGAACCTGGCCGAATCCCTGCAGCGGATCCCGGGCGTGGCCATCGACCGTGACGGCGGCGAGGGCCGCTCGATCACCGTGCGTGGGCTTTCCAGCGACTTCACCCGCGTGCGGGTCAATGGCCTCGAAGCCCTGGCCACCACGGGCGGCAAGGACGGGTCCGGCGGCGCCAATCGCGGCCGCGGCTTCGACTTCCAGATCTTCGCCTCCGAGCTTTTCAACCGCATCACGGTGCGCAAGTCGCAATCGGCCGAGACCGAGGAAGGCTCGCTGGGCGCGACGGTCGACCTGACGACGGCCAAGCCCTTCGACTATGACGGCTTCAACATGGCCGCCGCCGCCCAGTACGGCTACAACGACCTCTCCAAGGACTACGACCCGCGGGCGACGTTCCTGGTCAGCGACACCTGGCTGGACGGGCGCCTCGGCGCGCTATTCTCGCTGGCCTACGCCACCCGCAACACCCTGGAGGAGGGCTCCTCCACCGGGCGATGGGAGAACCCCAGCGTGCCGGCTAACTCCGCCGGCTGCTTCCAGACTCCAGGCCCATGCAATGTGCCGGTCGGGACCTATTCAGACGCCAATTCCTCCTGGCACCCGCGCATCCCGCGCTATGGCCGGCTGACCTATGACTGGGAGCGGATGGGCGCGACCCTCGCCGTGCAGTTCAAGCCGACCGATTCCACCACCATCACCCTCGATGGCCTGCTGGCCATCCTCGACGGCACGCGCCGCGAGAACTATCTCGAGGTGATCTCCTTCAGCCGCGGCGGCCAGGGCAATCCCCGGACCGACGTGCGCAATGCGGTGGTCGATTCGAAAGGCCACCTGACCTCGGCCACCTTCGACGATGTCGATGTTCGAACCGAGGATCGCTATGACGAGCTCTCGACCGAGTTCAACCAGGCTTCGCTGTCCATCGAGCATGAGTTCAACGACCGATTCCGCGCCACGCTGATCTACGGCCGCTCGAAGTCGATCCAGCGCAATCCGATCCAGACCACGATCTCGTTCGACCGGTACGACAGCGACAACTATTCCTACGACTATACCGACCAGAAGCTGCCGGTGTTCGACTACGGCTTCGATGTCACCGACCCGACGAACTGGACGTTCGGGACAACTCAGGCGCTCGGCGACGCGTCGCTGATCCGCATGCGGCCGAACAAGACGGTCAACACGCTGGAGAACGTCCGCGTCGACCTGGCGTTCGACTTCAACGAGTCGATCACCCTCAAGGGCGGCCTGCTGTTCAAGGACTACAATTTCGACACCAAGGAACAGCGCCGCTTCGTGACCGGTGGGATCACCGAGGGCGCGGTGCCGCTGCCGCCCGGCGTCACCATCGCCAGCCTCTCCAAACTGGTCACCGGCTTTGGCCGCAACCTCGACCTTCCTGCCGGCAATACGCCGACCTCGTGGCTGTCGCCGGACCTGGAGAAGGTGGCCGCGGCGCTCGGCATCAACTGCGACTGCATCAACCAGTTCGGTGACTTCCGGCTCTCGCCCAACAACCAGCGCGGCGCCAACCGCTCGGTGCGCGAGAAGGATCTGTCGCTCTACATCCAGGCCGACTTCAAAACCGAGATCGCCGGCGTGCCGGTGCGCGGCAATGTCGGCGTGCGCCAGGCCAAGACCGACCAGGTCTCGCGCGGGTTCGTCGGGAGCAACTTCGTCACCGTGGTCCGCGACTACGACGACACCTTGCCCTCCCTGAACCTGGTGCTGGAGCCGCGGGAGAACATCTTCGTCCGCTTCGGCGCGTCCAAGGTGATGTCGCGACCGCAACTTCCGAACCTGACGCCGGGCGGCTCGATCACCAACGCGGCCCAGACGTTGAGAATCGGCAACCCGATGCTGGAGCCGATCCGCGCCAACACCTACGATCTGTCGTTTGAGTGGTACCCAGATCCGGAGACCCAGTTCACCATCGGCCTGTTCCGCAAGGATCTGAAGAGCTACATCCAGTCAGCTTCCACGACGATCCCGTTCCGCGAGACCGGACTGCCGGCCAGCCTGCTGTCGAACAACAACACCCTGGATACGATCTTCACGGTCACCCAGCAGGTCAATACCGACGGCGGCAAGCTGGAAGGCTATGAGATCAGCCTGCAGCGCCCGTTCACCTTCCTGCCGGCGCCGTTCGATAAGTTCGGCGGCATCGTCAACTACACCCACGTGAAGTCCGACATCGAGTACATCACCAATGCGGCGACGGGTGCCTCGGTCGTCCAGCCGCTGGTGGGCCTGTCGCCCAAGTCCTGGAACACCACGCTCTACTACGAGGCCGACCGGCTGACCGGGCGGGTCTCGGCCTCGTATCGGGCCGGCTATCTCTCGACGGTGCCCGGCGGCAACGGCAACGACGTGCGCGGCAAGCACAAGACCCTGAATGTCGACGTGGCGGCGACCTACAAGCTGTCCGACCAGGTGACCTTCACCTTCGAGGGGATCAACCTGACCGACGAGTTCGACGACCGCTGGATCTCGTCGACGCGCGAGAGTTCGGAGGAATACGTGCACACCGGCCGCCAGTACTATGTCGGCGTCCGTTACAAGTTCTAGGAGAGCCTGAGATGTCGGCGGTCACGCGCCGGGGGGCGTTCGGAACCCTCGCGATCGGTGCGGCGACCGCCGCCCTCCCGGCGCTGGCCGCGCCGGTGCAACGACCCTGGGCTCAAGGGCCCGAGGGGCAGCGCAAGGCTGACCTCGGGAACAGGACCTATCTCAATCCGATCCTGGCCGGCGACCATCCCGATCCTTCAATCCTGAAGGACGGCGCCGACTACTACATGACCTTCTCGACCTTCGACGCCTATCCGGGCCTGGTCATCTGGCGCTCTCGCGACCTGGTGAACTGGACCCCGGTGACGGCGGCGTTGAAGACCAATATCGGCTCGGTCTGGGCCCCGGAGCTGATCAAGCACCAGGGGCGGTTCTACATCTATATCCCCGCCCGTTTCCCTGATCGGCGCTCGACCTATGTGATCACCGCCGATCGCATCGAGGGCCCTTGGAGCGAGCCGGTCGACCTCGACCTGCCCAAGCACATCGATCCCGGCCATGCGGTGGGCGAGGACGGCGCGCGCTACCTGTTCCTGTCCGGCGGCGACCGGGTTCGACTGAGCGATGACGGGCTCTCCACGGTCGGGGCGGTGGAGCACGTCTACGATCCCTGGCGCTATCCGGTCGAATGGGACGTGGAGGGCTTCGCGCCCGAGGGCCCCAAGGTGATGCGCCGGGGCGACTGGTTCTACATGATCACCGCCGTGGGCGGCACGGCGGGCCCGCCCACCGGGCACATGGTGATCGTCGCGCGATCGAGGTCGATCCACGGCCCCTGGGAGAACGATCCGAACAATCCGGTCGTGCGCACCCGCAGCGCCGACGAGAAATGGTGGTCGCGCGGCCACGCCACCCTGGTCGAGGGCCCGCGCGGCGACTGGTGGATGGTCTATCACGGCTATGAGAACGGCTTCTGGACCTTGGGCCGTCAGTGCCTGCTGGACCCGATCGAATGGACTGCCGACGGCTGGTTCCGGGCCAGGGGCGGCGACCTGTCGAAGCCCATCCGTATGCCAGGCGGCGAGCGCGTGGCGCATGGCATGGCGCTGTCGGACGACTTCTCCGCCGACCGGCTGGGGGTGCAGTGGAGCTTCCAGGCGCCTGGGCCGAACGAGACGGCGCGGGTGACCCGCCGGGACGGCGCCCTGGTTCTCGCGGCCAGCGGAACCTCTCCGCGGGACTCAGCGCCGCTGGTCTGCATCGCCGGCGACGTCGCCTACGAGGTTGAGGTGGAGATCGAGATCGCGCCAGGTGGGACCGCCGGGGTGGTCCTGCACTATGACCGCCAGCTCTACTGCGGCCTGGGTTTCGACGAGAAGGCCTTCGTCACCCACCAGTACGGGCAGGAGCGGGGACGGCCGGCCAATCCCCACGGACGGCGCATGTTCATCCGTATGCGGAACGACCGGCATATCGTCAGCTTCCACACTAGCCGCGACGGCCGGACCTGGAGCAAGTTCGACCGCCAGATGGAAGTCTCCGGTTACCACCACAATGTACGCGGCGGGTTCCTGGCCCTGCGGCCGGGGCTCTATTCCGCCGGGTCCGGCGAGGCCCGATTCCGCAACTTCACCTATCGAGCCCTGTGAGACGCCGGGAGCTTCTGGCCGTCGGCGCCGCGCTCGCCGCCACGCCGACCCTCGCCAAGGCGTCGACGCAGCTCGCCTTCCCCGGCGCCCTGGGCTGGGCCGCGGCGACGCCTGGTGGTCGCGGCGGGGCGATCCTCAAGGTGACGACCCTGGCGGCCGAGGGGCCGGGTTCGCTGGCCGAAGCGCTGGCCGCCAAAGGGCCCCGCATCGTGGTGTTCGAGGTGGGCGGGGTGATCGACCTGGGCGCCAAGAGCCTCAAGGTGCGCCAGCCGTTCCTGACTATCGCCGGCCAGACCGCCCCCGCGCCTGGGATCACCCTGATCCGCGGCGGCCTGACAATCGCCACCCACGACGTGGTTGTCCGTCACATCCGCGTCCGGCCGGGCGAGGCTGGGGCGGCCAAGCAGAGCGGCTGGGAGTGTGACGGGCTCGCGACCGACCGCGCCCATGACGTGATCGTCGACCACTGCTCGTTCTCCTGGGCGACGGACGAGGGGCTGTCAGCCTCCGGCCCGCGGTTCGAGGGGGCGACGCCGGACGACTGGCGGGCGGCGACCTCGCACCGGATCACCTTCTCGAACAACATCGTCGCCGAAGGGCTGTCGCACGCCACCCATTCAAAGGGCGAGCACTCCAAAGGCTCGCTGGTGCACGACAACGTCACCGGTGTGCTGATCGCGGGCAACCTCTACGCCCACAACCGCGAGCGCAATCCGCTGTTCAAGGGCGGGGCGCGCGGGGCGGTGATCAACAACCTGATCTACGATCCGGGCCGCAGGGCGGCGCATTTCAACCTGCACGCCAAGGAGTGGGGCGAGCAGCCCCACCAGGAGGCCCGCGTCACTCTGGTTGGCAATGTGCTGCGCGCCGGCCCTTCCACCGCCGACGGCGTGGCGGTGATGATCGTGGGCGGCCAGGGGCCGATCGGCCTGCACATGGCCGACAACCTGGCGTTCGGCCGCGACGGCGCGGCCCTGCCGCAGGTCACCAATTTCGGTGGCTCGACCGTTGTCCCGACGATTCTGGCGCGGCCGGGGGACTGGCCGGCGGGCCTCGCCGCCAGGCCTGCGCGGGGCGTGGAAGCGGCTGTCCTGCGCGAGGCCGGGGCTCGACCCTGGGATCGTGACGCCATCGACGCGCGCATCGTGGCCGAGGTCGCGGCCCGCACCGGCGCCGTCCGCGACAGCGAACAGGCGGTGGGCGGCTATCCGGCGCCGGCGCCGACGTGGCGGGCCTTCGATCCGTCCGCCTGGGACCTGGCGACCATGGAGCCGGTCAGGTCAGCCAGGCCCTGAGCTGACGGGCGACCTCGTCGGAGGTGAAATAGACCGTGTGATAGATGTCCTCCCCCGAGCCGACCGGCAGGACGGCGGCGTTGGCGAGGCGGGACTGGCGGGTCCCGAACTGGGTCATCGCCTTGGTGTGGACGACCAGGTCGTTGTCGCCCTGGAACAGGCGGTTGGTGATCCTGTCCAGCAGGGCCTGGGCGAGCTCCTTGGAGATGCCATTCTTCGGCTCGAAGCGCGGGACGAAATTCGAGGTGACCGCATGGTAGGTCGCCAGCCGGTCCAGGCCGCCGGCCGCGCCATTGAGCTTGCCGACCAGGGCGCCGTCCGGCTCCATGGCCGCCAGGCCCGGGACCCGGCGGTCGCTGATCGCCACCTCCGAGAAGCTCTGCAGGAAGCGGCCAAGCGTCTTGATCCCGAAATCCACCAGCGGATTGACCGCGACCCCGGCGCCGGAGGCGAAGGCCACGGCCCTCGCGCCCGCCAGGATGATGTTGGTGTAGAGGTCGACCATGGCCTCCCAGTTCTCAGGCTCGGCCAGGTTGGTGCCGCCGTTGGTGCAGCCGACGAACACGGCCTTGCCGAGCTTGATGTCCGGGCGTTCCTGGGCGAGCAGGGTCTCGGCCAGTTCGCGATAGACCAGGCCGCCGCGGCTATAGGCCACCGCGTCCAGGGCCGAATTCGGTGGCACGCCATGGGCGATCAGGGCGTCGAGGATCGCGCGCGCATTCTGTTCAGGCGTGTCGGCCAGGGTCTTGTGGTCGAAGCTCAGAACGGCGTCATAGGCGCCCCGCGCATGGGCCAGGAACGCCTGCCCGTCCGGCGATTTGGCGAGCTGGGTGAAGCTGCCGGCGGTGGACGAGAAGGTCCCGTGGACCATCAGCAGGATTTTGGCGGGCTTGGCCTTGGCGAGCGGCGGGATCGCGTGGCCCGGGATCCAGGTGTCGGGGCCGCCAGCCATGCCGATCAGGCCGGTGGCCATGTCGCCCTCGATCTTCTTGACCGCCACGTCGATGATCTTGCCGGCGGCGAACTTCAAGACATAGGCGCGGACCGGATCGACCATCTTGTCGACCAGCCAGTTGAAGATCGGGCCGCGCCGCAGGTCCGACAGGCCGAAGCCCAGGGCGCCGTCCTGGCGGGGACGGGCGAGGGTGAAGGTCAGGGTGCGCGCGCCGTCCGCGGAAAGGGCGACGCCGGGCTGGCGATCCGGATAGCCCCAGGCGAAAACCCCGCCCTGGCCCTCCAGCAGCACGACGGCGCTTTCCCCCGCCGCCACGTCGGCCTTGATCTTCGGCGACTCCGCCGAGGCCGCCAGGCCCACCCCGGCGCCCGGCTTGCCGCGCAGGTCCATCTCGGCGGCGACTTCGAAGCCGGCCAGCGCCAGGGCTCCGGTGAGGGCCTGGCGCTCCGGTTCGACGGCCGCGGCCAGGGCCGCGTCGGCGGCGACCCTCCGGACCTGGATTCGCTCAGCCGTCTCTACGACCACGCCACCGCCTAGGTCGACCTGCGCCATGACCCGCCCTCCGCCTGTTGCGGGCGCCATCATCCACCTGTCGCGTCCGGCTGTTAAGCTGGAATTCGCAATCCAGCCGCGCGATGGTTAATCCGGCACGGTCCGGTTGACTTTGAGTGAGACCAGGCGGCAAGTTTGGGCTTCAGCTTGGGGGCTTGCGCGATGAGCAGTGAGCTTGGCGTCAGGACGGACTATCCGATCCCCGCGTCGCGGCGGTTCCGAGTCTACGCCTTCGACCCCCTGGCCTCGACCTCGCTCGACACCGCCCTGGTCAATGACGCCGTCATCAGCCTGCCCTGGGAGGAGCCCTGGGAGGAGCCGCTCGGCAAGGGTCCCAGCGGCGAGTATCTGGAGGTGGTCGACTACGACCCGTCGAGCGGCCTGTTCTACGAGCCCCTCGACCCCACCGCCTCCATCCTGCTGGCCCAGGATGGCCTGCCGCCCTCAGAGAGCCGCCCGCAGTTCCATCAGCAGATGGTCTATGCGGTGGCCATGAAGACCATCCGCCATTTCGAGCGGGCCCTGGGCCGCAAGGTCTTGTGGTCGCGCAGACGGGGCGAGCCAAATGACGGCTTCGTACGCAAGCTGCGCATCCACCCCCACGCCCTGCGCGAGCGCAACGCTTACTACAGCCCCGACAAGAAGGCCCTGCTGTTCGGCTACTTCAAGGCCTCGCAGACCGCCGCGGGCCTGCCGGACGGCTGGGTGTTCACCTGCCTTTCGCACGACATCATCGCCCACGAGACCACTCACGCCATCCTGGATGGCGTGCATCGCCGGTTCATCGAGCCGACCAGCCTGGACACCCTGGCCTTCCACGAGGCTTTCGCCGACATCGTGGCCCTGCTTCAGCACTTCACCATGACCGAGGCGGTGGAACAGCAGCTGGCCCAGGTCCGCGGTCGCCTGCGCACCCGCAACCTGCTGACCGGCCTGGCCCATCAGTTCGGCGACGCCACCGGCCGCATGGGCGCCCTGCGTGAGGCCATCGTCATCGAGGGGACCGGCGACGGAACGGGAGACAAGCCGCCGAAGCGCTACGCTGACTCCGAGGAGCCCCACGAGCGCGGCTCGTTCCTGGTGGCGGCGATCTTCGACGCCTTCGTCACCATATTCGAACGGCGCACCGCCGACCTGATGCGGCTGGCCCAGACCACGGCGCTGGGCGAGGAGCTGCATCCGGACATGGTCAAGCGGCTGGCCGCTGAGGCGATGAAGGCCGCCGATCACCTGCTGCGCGTTTGCGTACGGGCGCTGGACTATGTGCCGCCCATCGACATCCGGTTCGGCGAGTTCCTGCGGGCCATGATCACCGCCGACGCCGACCTGATCCCCGACGACCGGCTGCACTACCGCCTGGCCATCGCCGAGGCGTTCCGCCGGCGGGGCATCTTTCCAAAGGGCTGCCTGTCGATGGCGCCCGACAGCCTGCTGTGGGAGACCCCGGACGCCTGGGACGCGAGCCTGGCCGGGATCTATTTCGGCGACCTGGTTCCGGACCTCGATCTCCAGACCCTCTACAGCCGCGAAGCGATCTGGGACCAGGCCCAGAAGAACCAGGTCGCCGTCTGGCGGTGGCTGACCCATACCGACGACATGACGCCGGAATGGGAGCGGATGCTGGGAATCCGCCTCGGCCCCGACGCGCCGATGACCATTGAGCGATCAGCCAAGACCGGCGCCCCGAAGGTCGAGGTCCACTCCGTGCGCATCGCCCGCCGGGCCGGCCCCGACGGCCAGGACATCCGCCAGTTGGTCGTGGAGATCACCCAGACTCGGCGCGGCTTCTTCGATCCCGAGGCCCAGGCCAGGGCCGATCGCGGCGAGGGCGATCCGAAGGCGCTCGACTTCATCTATCGGGGCGGCGCCACCCTGCTGGTCGACCTGCGCGCCAGCCTGATCCGCTATGACTCGGTGATGAAGCTCAGCGAGGGCAAGATCCGCTACGCCGTCCGCAAGCGGATTGACGACGATCGGCGGCTGCAGGCGCAACGCGACTATCTGCGCGGCGGGGCCGATCGCGACCTTGGCTTCGTCTATTTCGGGGAACGGGACGGACACGAGCCCTTCGCCATGCTGCATCGGGGCTAGGGGCATGGCCAAGACCACCACCACCGTCCGGATGTACAAGGGCCTGCTGGGCGACTGCTTCCTGATCCGCCTGAAGTCCGGCCAGTCGGTGAGCCATATCCTGATCGATTGCGGGATCCTGCAGAACATCCCGGGCGACAAGGCCAAGATGCAGGCGGTGGCCGCCGACGTCGTGGCGGCGACGGGCGGTCGGCTGGACCTCCTGGTCGTAACCCATGAACACCACGACCACATCTCGGGCTTCGCCCATGCCAGGGCTGTGTTCCTGGAGGGCGGACTGAAGATCGACAATCTTTGGATGGCCTGGACCGAGAAGGAAGGCGATCCGCAGGCCGACGCCCTGAACCTCAAGTTCAACAAGGCCAAGCAGGCGGTCGCCATGGCGGTCGACCGCGCAAGCGCCTTGGCGGCGGCGGGCGTCCCGGGGGCCGACGATATCGTGGGCGGGCTGGAGGCTTTCATCGGGCCGGTGGACCCGCCGGGCGGCGTGCTGGGGGCGGCCGAGCGGCTGACCGGCAAGGTGGTGATGCGCAAGCTGAAGGAGGTGACGCGCGCGGGCGGCGGAAAGGTGGAGTTCCTCGAGCCGGGCGACGTCAAGGGCACGCCGGGGGCCGCCAGCCTGAAGGCCTATGTCCTGGGTCCGCCGCGCACCGAGAAGCGCCTCTATCACGACCTCCCGTCCCACCACCCGGGCAAGGAGAAGGAGACCTATCTCGATCGCTTCAGCGCCGCGGATCAACTCCTGAGCGCGGCGGAGGGCGCGTGGGAGGACGGCGAGCCCGAGCGGCCCTTCGCGCCCCGCCATGGCCTGACGCCCGAACGGGTCCAGGCCGGGTCCCGGCCGGGACACGAAATGGAGGAGATCGAACAGGACGTCGACTGGCTGAAGACGGCCTACTACGCCGCGCCCGACTGGCGGCGGGTGGACGCCGAATGGCTGGGCATGGCTGGCGCCCTGGCGCTGAAGCTCGATTCCGACACCAACAACACCAGCCTGGTCCTGGCCTTCGAGGCCCCCGGTGGAGAGGTGCTGTTGTTCGCCGCCGACGCCCAGGTGGGCAATTGGCTCTCGTGGCACGACCAGACCTACGGTCCGGCCGCCACCGCCGCTGCCGACCTGTTGTCGCGCACGGTGTTCTACAAGGTTGGCCACCATTGCAGCCACAACGCCACCCTGCGCAAGGACGGCCTGGAGCTGATGGCGAGCCCCGATCTCGTCGCCATGATCCCGGTGGTGGAGAGCGTCGCGCGGGAGCAGGGGACCAAGGGCTGGAACATGCCCTTCCCGCCGTTGCTGGAGCGCCTGCTGGAGAAGACCAAGGGCCGCGTCCTGCGCGGCGACCAGCCAACCGACAAGGCGGCGTTCAAGAAGTCGCGGGTGCGGACCGGTCCCGGCGACCTCTGGGTGGAATACGACGCCCTGGTCTGAGGCGCCTCAGCCGTCCTTCGCCACCAGCCGCGCCAGGATCGAGCCCTCGGTGACCTGGTCACCGACCGAGACCGAGAGCGACTCGACCTCGCCGTCATAGGGGGCGGTCAGCGCGTGCTCCATCTTCATGGCCTCGAGGGTCAGCAGGGGCTGGCCGCGCAGGACCTTGTCGCCGACCGCGACGCTGACGGCCACCACCTTGCCCGGCATAGGCGCGCGGACCCCGCCGTCGCCGGCCGCATGGGCGGCGTCGGCCACCGGCGGGCGCCGCGTCAGGACGAAGGCCTCGCCGGCGTCGAACACCACCACCTCGCCGTCGTCGGTGAGTAGGACGTTGTCGGTCAGCTCCTCCACCGAGAGCGAGCCGTCGAGGCCGTGGCCGTCCAGATAGAGCCGCACGGTGTCGCACGGCGCGGCGTTGGCCCGGAAGCCGATCAATTCATGCCAGGGGGAGGCGGGCTCGTTGGTCAGCCGGTCCTCGCCCATGATCACCGCCGTGGCCGCCGCGGCCAGGGCGGCTTGCGAGGGCGCGGGTTGCGCGGCGAGCGCCTCCAGCCGGGCCTCGATGAAGCCGGTGTCGACGTCGCCCTCGATGAAGTCGGGGTGGTCCAAGCAACGGGCCAGGAAGCCGGCGTTGGTCTTGACCGGCCAGACCTCCACCTCGCTGCAGGCCTGGGCCAGCAGGTCGGATGCCCCCTCGCGGGTGGTGGCGTGGGCGATCAGCTTGGCGATCATCGGATCGTAGAAGGGCGAGACCTCGCCGCCTTCCTCGACGCCGGTGTCCACGCGGATCAGGTCGTCGGGCAGGTGGAAATGCTCGAGCGTTCCGATGGACGGCAGGAAGCCGCCGGCCGGGTTCTCGGCATAGAGCCGCGCTTCCACCGCGTGGCCGGTGAGCTTGATCTGGTCCTGGGTGAGGGGCAGGGGCTCGCCCGAGGCGACGCGGATCTGCCATTCCACCAGGTCGACCCCGGTGACGGCCTCGGTGACCGGATGCTCCACCTGCAGGCGGGTGTTCATCTCCATGAACCAGATGCGGTCGGGCTTGAGGCCCTCGCTGGCGTCGGCGATGAACTCCACCGTGCCGGCGCCCACATAGCCGACGGCCTGGGCGGCCCTGACCGCGGCCGAGGTGACGGCGGCGCGGGCCGCGTCGCTCATGCCGGGAGCCGGCGCCTCCTCGATGACCTTCTGGTGGCGGCGCTGCAGCGAGCAGTCGCGCTCAAAGAGGTGGACGACGTTTCCGTGGGCGTCGCCGAACACCTGGACCTCGATGTGCCGGGGCCGCGTGACATAGGTCTCCAGCAGCACCCGGTCGTCGCCGAACGAGGCGGAAGCCTCGCGCTTGCACGAGGTCAGGGCCGTGGCGAAGTCCTGGGCCTTCTCGACCTTGCGCATGCCCTTGCCGCCGCCGCCGGCCACGGCCTTGATCAGCACCGGATAGCCGATGCGGTCGGCCTCGGATTTCAGATGCGCCTCGTCCTGGTTCTCGCCGAGATAGCCCGGGGTGACCGGCACGCCGGCGGCGTCCATAAGTGACTTGGCGGCGTCCTTCAGGCCCATGGCGCGGATCGCCGAGGGCGGCGGGCCGATCCAGATCAGGCCCGCGGCGGCCACCGCCTCGGCGAATTCGGCGTTCTCGGAGAGGAAGCCGTAGCCGGGGTGGATGGCCTCGGCCCCGGTGGCCTTGGCCGCGGCGATGATCTTCTCGCCCACCAGATAGCTTTCGCGCGCGGCGGCCGGGCCGATCAGCACGGCCTGGTCGGCCTCGCGCATGTGGGGCGCGTCGGCGTCGGGCTCGGAATAGACCGCCACGGTGGCGATCCCCATCTCGCGGGCGGTGCGGAAGATGCGGCGGGCGATCTCGCCCCGGTTGGCGACCAGTATGCTCTTGATCATGGTCACATCCGGAAGACGCCGAACCGGGTTTCCGGAATCGGCGCGTTGAGGGCGGCGGAGATGGAGAGGCCGAGCACGTCGCGGGTCTGGGCGGGATCGATGATCCCGTCGTCCCACAGGCGGCCGGTGGCGAAGTAGGGGTCGCCTTCGGTCTCGTACTTGTCGCGGACCGGGGCCTTGAACGC
>NZ_JAUYOJ010000018.1 GCF_030697925.1 Phenylobacterium sp.
ACCTCAACGTCTCCCCCTGCAAATTGGCGGCGATGTCTTCGCCAGCGCCATTGAGACCTACCCCGATTGCGTCAGGGTCCTGAATCTCGATGGCTATGTGGAGTTCATGAATCCACGCGGGCTGGCGCTCTTCGAGATCGACGATTTCGAACCCAATCGAAAATACTGGCCAACCCTGTGGCCCGAGGGCACGCGGGCGGTGGTCGAGGAGGCCCTGCAGGCCGCGATCTCCGGCGAGGCCCGGTCCTTCCAAGGGTTCTGCCCGACCGCCAAGGGCGCGCCCCGATGGTGGGACACGGTGGTGTTCCCGGTGTTTGCGGCCGGTGGCACAAAGGCGCTGAAGATTCTGGCCCGCTCGCGCGACATCACGAAGGAGCGGGAGACCCAGGCCCTGCTCGACGCCATCGTCCAGAACATTCCCACCGTGCTCGTCGCGAAGGAGGTTCGGACGGGGCGCTATGTGCTCGTCAACCGCGCAGCGGAGAAGGTGTTCGGCGTCTCCCGAGATGAGCTGATCGGAAAGACCGATCATGATCTTTTCACTCACGAACAGGCCGAGGCATTCAAAGTCACCGATCTCGACGCCTTCACATTGGGCGGGGTGCGCGTGACGGAGGACGCATTTGCGGACTCCAGCGGAGAGTTGCGTCACTTCCGAACCAAGAAGATCGGATTTTCGGACGAGGCCGGCGGCGGTCACGTCCTCGCCATCGTCGAGAACATCACCGAGAGCAAGGCTGCGGCGGCGGCGCTCAACGACGCCTTGGCCAAGGCGACGACGGCCAATCAGGCCAAGTCCGATTTCCTAGCGACCATGAGCCACGAGATCCGCACGCCGCTGAACGGCATCCTCGGCATGGTGCAGGTGATGCAGGGCGACGAGGCGACCGCAACCCAGCGGGGGCGGCTGGACGTCATCCGGCGCTCCGGCGAGACCCTGCTCTCGATCCTGAACGACATCTTGGACCTTTCGCGGATCGAGGCCGGCAAGCTCGAGCTTGAGTTGGCGGCGTTCGACATGGAGCATCTGGTTCGCGACGTCGCGGCCGCCTTCGCTCCGCTCGCCGAGCAGAAGGGCCTGTCGTTCGACTTCGACGTCGAGGCCGCCGCCTGTGGCGCCTTCAATGGCGACGCCACCTGCTTTCGA
>NZ_JAUYOJ010000025.1 GCF_030697925.1 Phenylobacterium sp.
GCGCGACGCCGGCGATCCCGTCGAGCAGGCGCGGGCCTATGACGCCGCCGGCGCCGACGAGCTGATGTTCCTGGACATCACCGCCAGTCACGAGCGACGCGGCGCCATCCTCGACGTCATCGCCCGCACCGCCGATGTCTGTTTCATGCCGCTCAGCGTCGGCGGCGGCATCCGCCAGGTGGAGGACGCGCGGCGACTGCTGCTGGCCGGGGCCGACAAGATCTCCGTCAACACCGCCGCGGTGGAGAACCGCGACCTGATCAGCGCCTGCGCCGACGCCTTCGGCAGCCAGGCCGTGGTCGTGGCGATTGACGCCAAGCACGGTCCCGCTGTGTCCGGTCACGGGCGCAATCACGGCTGGCGGGTGTTCACCTATGGCGGCCGCCACGACACGGGCATCGACGTCGTCGACTACGCGGCCGACGTTGTGAAGCGCGGGGCGGGCGAGATTCTGCTGACCTCCATGGACCGCGACGGCGCCAAGATCGGCTACGACCTCGACCTGTTGAAAGCGGTGACGAACGCGGTCAACGTGCCGGTCATCGCCTCGGGCGGGGCCGGGAACGCGCAGCACATGGTCGAGGCCGTCACATTGGGCGGCGCCGACGCGGTGCTCGCCGCCTCCATCTTCCATTTCGGCGAGGTCTCGGTTTCCGAGGTCAAACAGGCGATGGCCGCCGCCGCCATCCCGGTCCGCATGGTGGAGCCCGCATGAGCCGTTTCTCTGAGACCCTGGACCGCCTGGCCGCCACCATCGAGAGCCGCCGCGGCGGCGACCCGGCCAGTTCCTACACCGCCAAGCTGCTGTCCGAGGGTCCGGACCGGTCGGCCAAGAAGTTCGGCGAGGAAGCTTTCGAGACCGTCATCGCCGCCATGCAGGGCGACAAGGACGGCCTGGCCGCCGAGAGCGCCGACCTGCTCTATCACTGGCTGGTCCTGCTGGCCCGGTCCGGCGTCAGCCTGGACGAGGTCGCCGCCTGGCTGGAAAGCCGCGAGGGCCGCTCCGGCCTCGAGGAAAAAGCCTGGCGCAAGAAGTCGACCTGAGGGTCACGCCCTTTTCCTCACCCGTTTACGGGGGAGGGGGACCGCCGTTAGGCGGTGGAGGGGGCGGCCTCAAGCTCGGAGCCCGGTCTCGCCCCCTCCACCACGCCTGCGGCGCGGTCCCCCTCCCCCATGAATGTGGGAGGAAAGATCACCCCTTCACCGGCGTCACCCACAACCGATCGGCGGGCTTGCCCAGCACCCTGGCCGCCGCGGCGTGGAGGCTGGCGGGGGCGAGCTTGCCGCTCCTGGCCGCCGCCGACATCCAGGCCTCCAGATCGCCCCCCGTCCGGTCGTAGCCGTCGGCCTTCAGCAGACCGTAGAGACCCGCGGCCAGGACGTGCATGCCCTGGTCGTTCCTGGTCCAGCGTTCCGCCGCCGGCCGCACCACATAGCCCAGCCGCTCCTGGATGATCTGGTCCAGGGCCTGGCAGGTGTCCTCGTTGAGGATGCCGTCCAGCTGGTTGTAGCCCGTGCCCTTGTCCTTCTCCGCCAGGATGCGGGAGAAGAGGGCGTCCTTCTCCAGCACCGCCAGGCAGGCCTTGGCCGTCGGCCCGGCCATGTCGAAAGGCGGGTGCAGGATCTCATGGGCGGCGGTCAGCACCATGACCTGGTCGCTGGCGCCTACATGGGCGATGAACCTGTGGCCCTGCACCTTGACCCCGTGCGGCCGGCAGAACCAGGCGAGGTCGATCTCGATCCGCGGGTCGAGCCCGCGGCCCAGCAGCCGCTCCTGCTCAGCGATGATGTCGAGCCGCGCCAGCAGCGGGCTGAGCTCGGCGATCCGCCTGGCGCCCGGCGCCTCGGCCAGGCCGCTGCGGAATTCGGAAAAGCCGGCGTCGCGCAGGCCGGTCAGCACCGTGCGCAGCCGGTCGCGGCCGGCCAGGAACCGGTTCCAGTCGGCGGCGTCCCAGTAGACGCTGGCCTGGAAGGGCGGCTTCAGGACGGTCTCGGCGTCGTCCAGGCTCGCCAGCAGATCGCCGGGCGTTCCCGTCGGGCCTCCGGAAAACACCAGGGTCAGGTTGGGCCAGAGCAGGGCGCCCGCCGCATCGCTGTCGGCGTGCAGGCTCATCAGCGCCGCCATCACCGCCGCCGAGAGCCGCGGCTTGAAGGCGGCCATCTCGGCCTCGTAGTAGCGGGCGTAGAAGGGCTTGCCCGAGAGCGGGCCCAGGATGGCGATGGCGTCCAGCCCTTCGGAGCTCTTCACCACCCAGCGGGTGTGGATCGAGGCTTGCGCCAGGGTGGGCGCGGCGAGCAGGGCCAGGGAGGTGGCCAGGAGGGTTCGTCTGAGCATGGGCCGAGCTTGGCGCTGGCTCAGGCGGCGGTCTTGCATCCACTTGACCCGCGTCGCCAGACGCCCGGGGCGTGGCCGGTCAGGTCGCTCACCGCGCGGCTCATATGGGCCTGGTCGGCGAAACCGGCTTCCAGGGCCAGGTCGGCCAGGGGGGCGGCGGCGGCGATCACGGCGCGCAGGGCCGTCCGCGCCCGGCCCTCGTAGCGGAACCGCTTGGGGCTGATCCCGAAGGCCCGGCCGAAGCCGCGCGACAGGGTTTCGGCCGCCAGGCCCTGGGCCCGGGCCCAGTCGCCCAGGGCCAGGCCCGGATCGGCGGCCAGGTCTCGGGCCAGCAGGTCGGGCCAGTCCAGCGCCTGGGGGGTGATCGGGACCAGGCTCGCCCGCAGCAGGGCGCCGGCGGCGATGGCGTCGCGTTCGGCCAGCCGCGCCACGGCGTCCGGATCGGCGATCGTCGCGAATCCGCCGGCCAGGCCGCCCACTTCGAGGTTCAGCACCACCGCGCCGGTCGGGGCCACGGCGTTCAGATGGCCGTCGAACATCTCATGGATCGCCACGTCGCCGGCAACCAACCGCCGCCGCCCGGCCTCGCCCGCCTCGTGGTAACCGCCGCGCAGCACCAGGGCGACATAGGCCCGCTCATGGCGATGGCGACCGAACCGCTCGCGCGGCGCCAGGTTCTGGCGAACGGGGGGTTCAGCGATCATGGTTCGGTTTTCGCCCAGACCCGCGCCCGCGCCAAGTTAAGGCTGCGCAATCAGTCCGGAAGCACCAGCACGTAGCGCGTTCCCGGTCCCTCGCCGCGGGTCAGGATGGCGCCGCCCTGGCGAGCGAAGCTCTCCACCAGCCGCCGCCCCAGGCCCGTGCTCTTGATCTTGTTGTCGGGGGGCATGCCCACCCCGTCGTCGGCCACGATCAGTTCCAGCCCGACCTCGATCCGCTTCAGCCGCACCAGGATCTCTCCCGTGCGGTCATCGGGAAAGGCGTATTTGGCCGCGTTGGTGACCAGTTCGTTGACCACCAGGCCGAGCGCCACGGCGCGGTCACGGCTCAGGTCGCCCGGCTCCAGGTCGCAGGTCAGCCGCACCGCCCCGGTGAGCAGCAGGCTGTCGGCCAGGTTCGCGCACAGCTCGCGCAGATAGGCCGCCAGGTCGATGGAGCCCACCGTGTCGCTGGGGGAATAGAGATAGGCGTGGGCCTGGCCCATGGCGTGGACCCGGCGCAGGGCGTCGCCAAGCGCGGTCTCGGTGCCCGGATCGGCTGCGCGCCGGCGCTGCATCTCCAGCAGGCTGGCGACCATCTGGAAGTTGTTCTTCACCCGGTGGTTCAGTTCTCGCAGCAGCAGGTCGCGGACCTCCAGCTTGGTGGCGCGCTCATGGCCGGCCGCCGAGGCCGCGCCTCGGAAGACCTGGGCCAGGCCGATCATCAGCAGGGCGGAAAAGGCGTTCAGCACCAGGGCCGCGCCGTCGTCGACGCTCAACGGACCGAACCGCTCCGGCGGCAGGAGCATGTACCAGACGCCAACCAGAGCCACGGCCAGGACGCCCAGCCCTGAGCGCCATCCGGCCAGCAGGGTGGCGGCCAGAACCGCCGGGCCGACGAAGACGAAGGGCGCGATCTGGGACGTGAATAGCTCGACGATCAGGCGCAGGACAGCCGCGCCGGCGACGCAGACACCCGCGCAGGCGACCTCGACCACCCATCGCGGCGCGACGTCGGCCAGCCGGTCCGGCAAGTTAAGGTCGCCCAGCCCTCGCATGGCCCAAGGGTCCCGCGCGCGGAGGCCCGTGGTCAAGTGCGGATTCGCGTATTAGGCGAACCATCTGGCCCGACACCCCAGTTCCGCCGACGGGGCGGGCAGACGAAATTGTTGCGCCGAAAGGGTTTCGGGCTCGACCGGCGGCGTGGCCCGGCCGCATAGTCGCCGGCGTGACCTACCCGTTCCTTCATGCCCTGACCCCGCGCGACCGCGATTGGCCGCGGGTGGCGATCATGCTGGTCTCGGCGCCCGTGGCGGGCCTGCTGATCAACTTTCCGGTCATGGTCGTCCTGTTCGCCCTAGGGGTGGCGGAGCCCGACGGGCCGCGGCTGCAGCGTTCGGCGCTCTATGTCCTGCAGATCGCCCTCATGCTGGGATCGCTGGCGGCCGGGGTGGTGCTGGCCGCGCGGGTGATCTTCGGCCGGCCCGTGGCCAGCTGGGTCGTCGCCACGCCGAGGTTCCGCAAGTCGCTGCTGGTCCTGGGCGCCGCGGCGACCCTGCCGGCCGTGGCCGTGCTGATGGCGATCGACGCCCTGGCCTTCGGGGGCGAGCTGCAATTTCCGATCCTCGAGCCCGCCGGCCTCGACCTGAAGCTCGGCTATTTCTGCGCCATGGTGGTGGGCCTGCTGGTGGCCGCGGCGGCCGAGGAGGTGGTGTTCCGCGGCTATGTGCTGCAACAGACCGCCGCCTTCACCCGCAATATCTGGGTGATCGTCGCCCTGAACGGGGTGCTGTTCTCCCTGTTCCACTTGGAGTTCGACCCCTCGGCCCTGGCGGCGCGGGCGCTGGCCGGCGCGGCCTTCGCCTGGGCGGCCCTGCGGCTGGGCGGGCTGGAGTTCGCCATCGGCGCGCACCTGGCGGCCAATCTGATGCTGGCCCTCTTCCAGGCGCCCATGCTGCCGGAGGATCCGGTGGCGGCCGGTGGGCTGGACGAGGTGCTGGGGGAGGTGGCGCTGGCCGCCTACACCGTCTGGATCGTCGAGCTGCTACGCCGCCGGATCCGACCATTTTCCGCCGAAGTGGAAGCCGGTTCGGCGAAGAAAATGGTCGAAACTAGAAGTCTTTGAGCAAAATCGTTCGATCTTGCCCGGGTTTGACTGGAGCTATTTCTTCTCCAGCATGAGCTGGCCTTCCTTCTTCAGCCGGCCCTTCACCTTGTCGGCGATCATGGCGAAGAAGGGCGGCAGGTCGACCTCCATCTTCACGGCGTCCTCCAGCACGTCCAGGCGGCCGGCCACGGCCTGGCCCACCACCTTGGCCGCGAAGCTCAGCCGATCGCCTTCCCAGGCATGGGTCATCTTCACGCCCTCGCCGAACTGCTGGAGGATCCGTCCCATGCCCTCCTCGACGCGCTTGCGGGCCTCGGCCTTGCCGAGGTCGTGGGGAATGCTGACGGTGATCGGCTTGGCCATGGGTGTCCTCCTAGGTCAGCTATAACGCCCCCGCGGCGCTATGGCTTCAGCCCCGCGCCTTGCGCTTGAGCGCCACATAGAGCGCGCCTTCGCCGCCGTGGCGGCGATGGGCCTCGGAAATCCCCGCCACCACGTCGCGCAGGGCCGGATCGGCCAGCCACTCCGGCGTGCGGCGGCGCAGGACGCCGTCGCCCTGCACGCCCTTGCCGGTGATCACCAGCACGGCGCGGGCCCCGTCGTCATGGCTGCGGCGCAAGAAGGCCTCCAGCGCCGCTCGGGCCCGGTCCTGGGTCATGCCGTGCAGGTCGATCCGTCCGCCGATGGGGTCGCGCTCCCTGGCGATGCGATGCTTGCGGCGCGGCTCGATGCCCTTGTCCTCGGCGTCCGGCTTGCCCGCGCGCGGCGGAAGCCCGCGCCCCGCGAGTTCGCCGACCATGAAGGCCGCGCCGTTCCACTGTGGAGGCGGAAGCGGATCGGCCGTGGCCCTGGGCGGAGCTTTCGCCGCGGTCGCCGCCTTCGGCGCCGGCGCCGGCTTGCGGCCGGGCAGGGGGTGGACCGTGGCCGCCACCATCGACCAGAGCCTGTGCTCGTCGGGCCGGATGGGCCGTTTCACCGTCCCGGACCGACCTTGGGGACCAGCCGGTGCATCCGCAGGGTATGGCGCACGCGCCCGGCCTCGACCCCGGCCTCGGGACCCTGGCCCAGATAGAGGTCGGCGCGCACCTGGCCCTTGATCGCCCCGCCGACGTCCAGCGCCATGGCCGTGCGGCGATAGCTGGGGAAGGCGCCGCTGAGAGTCGGCGCCTGGCCATCGATGTAAAACAGTTCGCCCAGGGTGTTGCTGCTGACATCGACGGCGATGGCGCGGCCGGGCGGCAGCGGAACCCCCGCCGCGCCCACGGGTTGGCGCCCGTCGTCCGGCGCCAGGGTGAAGAACACATAGCGGGGATTGAGCGCCATGACCTGCTGGGCTTCGGGACCGCGATGGCTGGCCAGCCAGACCCGGATCGCCTCGCCCGAGGTGTTGTTGGCCGCGAGCAGCCCCTTGTCGCGCATGGGATTGGCGATGCCGGCGAAGGGCAGGCCGTTGGTGGCGGCGAACACCGCCTTCAGCCGCCGCCCGTCGGGATAGGTCAGCACCCCCGAGCCTTGGATCTGCAGGAAGAACTTCTCCTCCGGCCGCATCCAGGCGAGCGCCGGGCCGCCGCCTTGCGCCTCGATGGCCGCGCGGTTGGGATAGGGGGCGAGCTTGCCGTCCGGCCCGCGCTTCAGGGCGTCCTTGGCGCCGGGGCCGGAGGTCACCAGGTCGGCGGGCTTGGGCCTCAGGGGAGCGGAAAACTCCGCGTCGGGCCGGTCGCGGGCCTCGTAGACCGGCGAGAAATAGGCGGTCAGCACGCCCTCGCCAGCCACCAACTCAGGCCGGAAGCTGTCCTCGAAGAAGGCGCGGGCGGCCAGGCCGCTGAGCGGCGGCAAGCCGCGGGCGCGGCGGCAAATCTCCGCCAGGGCCGGATCGCGGGCGACCCCGCAGGTGGCGCGGAAGGCGTCGAAGGCCGCGGCGTGATCGTCGTTCGCCCAGCCGGGCAGGTCCTCGAAGCGCTCCAGCCGTTCGGGCGGCGGGGTCGGCGCCGGCGGGGGCAGGGGCCTGACCGGCGACGGGCGGGGACCGGGCGTCGGCCCGGACCGCGGCGTGGCGCAGGCGGCGAGGGTCAGCGTCAGCAAGGCCGCGGCGAGGACGCTCCATGGCGCGCGGGGCGTGAGTCTGCGGGCCAAGATCACCCCTCCAGTCGGGAAACGGGCGGTCCTACGCCTCGGCGGCGTCGACGTGAACCAGCATCCAGTTGGGATCACGGCTCTTGAGATTGCGCTCGAAGGTCCAGAGCTCGGCGGTGCGCTTGTCGTCCACGGCCTCGCCCTCGGGGCCCTTGGAGCGGCTGCGGAACTCGGCCAGGAAGCGCACGGTGATGCGGGCGGCGTCGCCCACCAGTTCGGCGCGCTCCATGTCGGCGCGCGGGGCGTGCAGGAATTCGACGGTTTCGGTGGCGCCGCTGGCCTCCCGCGCGTCGATCCCGGCCTCGAAGCTGGACATGACGTTGGGCGCCAGCAGGTTCTTCAGCGTTTCGCGGTCGCCCGCGGCGAAGGCGCGCACGATCATCTCGTAGGCGCCCTTGGCCCCGGCCAGGAACCGGGAGATGTCGAAGGAGGGGTCGCGGTGCTTCACCGCCGGCAGTCCCGTGAGCCCGACCCCGTCGTCCGGGGCGTCGAGCACCGGGGTCACCGGACCCCCCGGAACCGCGGCCTTGTCGGCGGCGGCGTCCTCGGGCTGGCGGCCCACACGGCGGCCCAGCACCGAATACAGCTGGTACAGCACCACAGCAGCCAGGCCGGCGAAGATGATCAGCTCGAGAACGTTGGACAACGGTTAGGGCTCGTAGAAACGGGAAAGGCTCAATATAGGACAGCGCAACGCCCCCGTCAGGGGCGACGTTGCATCGGCTTAGGCCACATGATAGCAGCCCGCGCCACAAACAGGACGTGAATGGACGTCCGATAACCGGATTTTCCAGAACATGACCGATACCGACGTGGCCCCCGAGTCCAACGGCGCCGACACCGAAGAGCCCGGCATCCGCATCCTGGCCCAGTTCATCCGCGATCTGTCCTTCGAGAACCCGCGCGCGCCGGAGACCCTGCGCACCCAGTCGGCCGGCCAGCCGCAGATCGACATGGGCGTCGAGATGAATGCGCGGGGCCGCGAGGACGGCCTGTTCGAGGTGGACCTGAAGCTCTCGGCCCGCGCCACCCGCGAGGACGGCCCGGTGTTCCACGTAGAGCTGCTGTACGGTGGCGTCTTCCAGATCACCGGCGTCGCCCCGGCCGACATCGAGCCGGTGCTGCTGGTGGAATGCCCGCGCTTCCTGTTTCCCTTCGCCCGCCGGGTGATTGGCGACGTGACCTCGGACGGCGGCTATCCGCCCTTCCTGCTGGACCCCATCGACTTCGCCGGCGTCTACGCCGCGCGCAAGGCCGGCGGCGAGATCCAGGGCCCGGCCATGGGCAACGCCTAAGGCATTCTTTTCCCTCCCCTTTATGGGGAGGGACAGGCGGCGAAGCCGCCAGGGTGGGGCGGTCCGGCCGCCTTATCCAAGTTCAAGAAAACCCCACCCTCGACCCTCCGGGGTCTGCCCTCCCCATAAAGGGGAGGGAAAAGGGTGCTACAGCCCGTGCTTCTTCCAGAGCGTCTCGCTCTTCACCGCCTCGCGGATGAAGACCGCGTGCAGCTCGCGCTCGGCGTCGGTCGAGCGGAAGGCCAGGGGCCTTGGCCGCGCGCCATAGGCGCCCTGGGCGGCGATGGAGACCGCCTGGGCCAGGGCCTGGCTGGTGGTCAGCTCCAGCCGCCGCTCGCGGCCACCCTTCAGTTCCAGATAGACCGCCGCCAGCAGGCGGGCGTCGATCAAGGCGCCGTGCTTCTCGCGGTCGGCCAGCGAGATCTTGAAGCGCTTGCAGAGCGCGTCCAGCGAGTTGTGCATCCCCGGGAACCGGGTCCGCGCCAGGGCCAGGGTGTCGACCCAGCGGTGTTCCGGGATGATCTCCCGGCCGCAGACGGTCAGCTCGTGGTTCACGAACGCGCGGTCGAAGCCGGCGTTGTGGGCGATGATCGGGGCCTCGCCGACGAATTCCAGGAACGCGTGGTGGATCTCCAGGTCGGCGAACTTCGGCTTGCCGCGCAGGAACTCCGCCGACAGCCCGTGGACCCGCTGGGCCTCCGGCGGCATGTCGCGTTCGGGGTCGATATAGACGTGGAAGGTCCGGCCGGTCGGGACGAAGTCCTCGATCTCCAGGCAGGCCAGCTCCACGAGCCGGTGGCCGAGATGAGGCTCGAAGCCCGTGGTTTCGGTGTCGAGGACGATCTCACGCGCCATGGCCGATCAATCGCCCCGTTTGGCCGAGGCTTCAAGCGGTGCCTGTTGTCGCGTCGGTCGCTTCTGTGGATCGCGCATGATGGCGATGATCTCCGCCACCTGGGCTCGCGCCGGCTCCAATCCCTGCCCAGTGTCGACCACGAAATGGGCCCGCGCGCGCTTCTCAGCGTCAGCCATCTGGCGTGACAGGATGGCGTCCAGCCGCTCGGGCGTCATGCCCGGTCGGGCCAGGACCCGCTCGCGCTGCTGGTCGGCCGGAGCGGAGACCACCACCACCGCGTCCATATTGGCATGGCCGCCGGTCTCGTAGAGCAACGGGATGTCCAGCACGACCATATCGGCGCCCGCCGTCTCCGCCGCCTTGAAGAAATGCACCCGGTCCGCGCCCACCAGAGGGTGGACGATGGAATTCAGCCGGGCCATGGCCGCGTCGTCGCCCAGCACCCGGGTCCGCAGGGCCTCGCGGTCGACGGCCCCGTCCCTGGTGACGCCGGGAAACGCCGCCTCGAGGGGTTCGACGGCCGCGCCGCCCTGGACATAGAGGTCGGCCACCGCCGCGTCGGCGTCGTAGACGGGGATTCCGGCCTCGCGGAACATGGCCGCGGTGGTCGACTTGCCCATGCCGATGGAGCCGGTGAGGCCGAGGATCAGCATCACCGCGCCTCCAGGACCTTCAGCGCCAGGGCGCGGACATCGACATCGGCCGGCGGGGCTTGGCCATAGAAGGCCTCGAAGGACGGGATCGCCTGGCCGATCAGCATGGCCAGGCCGTCCACCGTGCGGCGGTCCAGCGCCCTGGCCCGCGCCAGGAACGGCGTGACCAGCGGCTTATAGACCATGTCCATCACCACGCAGGTCTTGGGCGTCGCCTCCAGCGGCGCGTCCAGCTGGCCCTCGCCCGCCAGGCCCGCCGAGGTGGCGTTGACCACCGCGATCGCCCCTTCGAAGGCCGCCGCCGCCCGGTGCAGGCCGAAGGCCTCGCCCCCCAGGACATCGGTGATCGCCTGGGCTCGGGCCTGGGTTCGGTTGACGATGCGCACCTCCGGACAGCCGGCCGCCGTGAAGGCCGCCACAGCGCCCCGGGCCCCGCCGCCGGCGCCCAGGATCGCCACGGGTCCAGCCTTGGGATCGAAACCCGGCGCCTGCTCTGCGAAGGCGGCCAGCAGGCCCAGGCCGTCGGTGTTGTCGGCGACGATCGTCCCGTCCGCCTCGAAGACCAGGACATTGGCCGCGCCGGCCATGGTCGCCCGATCGCGCGCCTGGTCGGCGAGGTTGAGCGCCAGTTCCTTGAAGGGGATGGTGACGTTGAGGCCCCGCACCGAGCCCCCGCGCAGGCCCTCGACGAAACCCGCGAACTGGCCCTCGGCCACGCGGAACGGGACATAGGCCCCATCGATCCTCGCCGCCGCCAGCCAGGCGTTGTGCAGGATCGGGCTCATGGAGTGGGCGATGGGGTTTCCAACCACCCCGGCCAGCAAGGTCGCGCCGGAGATCATGCCTTCAGCGCTCCGTGCCGGCGGAACAGGTCCAGCAGCCCCATAAGGGGCAGGCCGAGGATGGCGAAATAGTCGCCCTCGATCTTCGAGAACAGCTGGGCGCCCAGGCCTTCCAGCCGGTAGCAGCCCACCGAGCCGAGAGCCTGGTCGCCCTCGGCCGCCAGGTAGGATGCGAGAAAGTCGTCGGAGAAGTCGCGCATGGTCAGGGTCGCCGAGACCACTTCGCGCCAGATCGGCGCCCCGTCCTTGGCCACCACCACGGCCGAGTGCAGCTTGTGCGGCTTGCCCCGCATGGCCTTGAGCCGCTCGGTGGCGGCCTCCGTGGTCTCGACCTTGTCGTAGAGCCGGCCCTCGAACTCCAGGGTCTGGTCCGAGCCGATCACGAAGCCGGGCTTTGAGCGGGACACCCGGATGGCCTTCAGCTCGGCCAGGGCGTCGGCCACGTCGCGCGGGCTCGCGCCTTGCGCCAGCATGGCGGTCTTGACGGCCTCCTCGTCGACCCCGGCCACGGCGACCTCGAACGGCACCCCGGCCCCGGTCAGCACGGCGCGGCGCGCGGCGCTCTTGGAGGCCAGTATGATGGGTTCCGCACTCATCCGAGCACTTCCACCTGGCCGTGGCCGCCGTGCAACAGGTTCAGCACCGCGGCGGCCGTCTCCTCCACGCTGCGGCGGGTGACGTCGATCACCGGCCAGCCCTGGCGCTCATAAAGCCGTCTGGCCTTCACCGTCTCCTCGCGCACCGCCTCGATGTCGATATAGGAGGATTCCCGGTCCTCCTTGAGACTGAGCAACCGGTTGCGGCGGATCTGGATCAGCCGGTCCGGCGAGATGGTCAGGCCCACCACCAGGGTGCTCTTCAGCTCGAACAGCTTTTCCGGCGGCGGCCTCGTCGGCACCAGCGGCACATTGGCCGCGCGCACGCCGCGGTGGGCCAGATAGATGCAGGTCGGGGTCTTCGACGTCCGCGAGACCCCCACCAGCACCACGTCGGCCTGTTCCAGATCCTGGCCGCCCTGGCCGTCATCGTGGCCGATGGCGTAGTTCAGGGCGTCCATGCGGTTGAAATAGTCGTTGTCGAGCGCGTGCTGCACGCCCACCCGACGGCTGATCGAGGCGCCCAGATAGCGCTGTATGGACGAGACCAGCGGGTCGAGCGCGGCGATGCAGGGCATGTCCATGCGCCGCACCCCTTCCTCCAGCGCCGTGCGCAGCTGGTCATCGACGATCGTATGGATGACGACGCCGGGCGCCTCCTCGATGTCGGTCAGCGCCCGTTCCAGCTGCCGGGGCGAGCGGACCAGGGCGTAGATGTGCTCGATCGGCAGGACGTTCTCGAACCGGGCGCAGACGGCGCGCGCCATGGCGTTGAGGGTTTCGCCGGTGGAGTCCGACACCAGGTGCACATGGAAATAGGTGGCGATGCGCGAGGAGGTCATCGGATCCTGGGGCTGGCTGCGACGATATGGCTTTGGTGAAATCTGGGGATCAAAGAGTCGATACCTTCTTAGCGAAGGCGAACGGAATTGGGGATAGCCGCCCCCGCGCCCGCGCCGCGGTGGACGGACGGGAGAACTGGCCCGGTTTGAGTCCGACCGATCCACGCCCTGGGAGGTTAATGAAGTCTTACCAAGGTATGACCAAAGGATTAACGAGCGACCCGTGTTCGGCCCCGATCGGCGCCCGCGCAGCGGTTAACAAAAGGTAAATCCTAACGAGGGGTTAACGACGCTCCCCGCAATCCACAGGCTTGGCCGTGAGCGTCTTGAGACCGTCGCATGGCTTGTGGGTGAAGGCTTCGCGGCATGTGCGGGGCGCGACTTGTCCCCATTGATCCACGGCCCTGCTTCTACCCCTTCCGCTTAGATTCAAGATTCTAATTAGGAAGAAGGCAGGCGGGCTCGAGCCCAGGCCTTGAGCCTGGCGCGCTAAGCCGGTTTAACGGCGCCCATGTCAGAAGGTTCAAAACCGCGCCTCTTACGCGCGCTCGCCGGCGAAACCCTGGATCGGCCCCCGGTGTGGTTCATGCGTCAGGCCGGTCGTTCCCTGCCGGAGTACCGGGAGCTGCGCACCCGGGCGACCGACTTCATCGCCTTCTGCCACAATCCGGAGATGGCGGCCGAGGCGACCCTTCAGCCCATGCGCCGCTTCCCGCTGGATGCGGCCATCGTCTTCGCCGACATCCTGCTGATCCCTCGAGCGCTCGGCCAGGAGGTCTGGTTCGAAGCCGGGGAGGGGCCGCGCCTGGGCGAGCTGCCGCCGCTGGAAAGCCTGGCCGACCAGGTCGAGGCCTCCACGGAACGCCTGAGCGCCATAGGTGAGACCCTGGCCCGGGTCCGCGCCGAGCTGGAGCCCGACCGCGCCCTGATCGGCTTCGCCGGCGGCCCCTGGACCGTGGCCACCTACATGATCGAGGGCAGGGGGTCGGACCGCTCCGGGGCCAGGACCTACGCCTACCAGCACCCGGAAAAGCTGGACCGGCTGCTGGACATACTGGTGGAGTCCACCGCGCGCTACCTGGTCATGCAGGCCAGATCCGGCGCCCAGGTGCTGAAGCTGTTCGAGAGCTGGGCCGAGGGCCTGGCAGAGGATGTTTTCGAGCGGATCGTCATCAAGCCGCACGCCGCCATCATCGGGAAGGTCCGCGCCGCGGGAATCGACACCCCGTTCATCGGCTTCCCGCGCGGAGCCGGCGCCCTGGTCGAGACCTATGCCGAGAAGGTCCCGGTCCAGGCCGTGGCCCTGGACACCCAGGCCAGCGCGGCTCTCGGCCGCAAGATCCAGGCGGGCGGCAAGACCATCCAGGGGGCCTTGGACAACCTGTTGCTGCGGGCCGGCGGTCCGGCCCTGGACGCCCGGGTCGACGCCCTGATCGCCCAGTGGAACGACGGACCCTACATCTTCAACCTCGGCCACGGCGTCCTGCCCGACACGCCCATCGAGCATATCGAACGCACCATCCGCCGGGTGACGGGGCGATGAAGGACCCCCTCCGTCACGTCGCCGAAGGGGCGATGCGCCACCCTGATGCTCCCCTCCTGGGGGAGCTGTCAGCGAAGCTGACTGAGGGGGACTTTGACTCTACAGCGGTGGGCTCATGACCAAACTCGCCGTCGTTCTGTTCAATCTCGGCGGCCCGGACGACCAGGCCACGGTTCGGCCGTTCCTGCAGAACCTGTTCAGCGACCCGGCGATCATCGACCTGCCGGCGCCTGCGCGCGGCCCGCTGGCCTGGTGGATCGCCAAACGGCGGGAGAAAGCCGCCCAGGCCAACTACGCCCTGATGGGTGGCGGCTCACCCCTGCTGCCTGAGACGCGCGCGCAGGCCAGAGCGCTGGAGGCCAGCCTGGCTGCGGCGCGGCCGGACCTGACGGCCAAGGTCTTCATCGCCATGCGCTACTGGAAACCCTTTGCCGACCAGACCGCGAAAGAGGTCGCCGCCTTCGCGCCCGATGAGATCGTGCTGCTGCCGCTCTATCCGCAGTTCTCCACCACCACCACGGCCTCGTCCCTGAGGGACTGGGAAGCCGCCTATGCCGGTTCGGGGGTGAGCCGCACGGTCTGCTGCTTCCCCACGGCGCCTGGCCTCACCGACGCCCACGCCGCGGCGATCCGCGCCACCTGGGAGGCGGCGGGCAGTCCGACGGACATCCGGCTGCTGTTCTCCGCCCACGGCCTGCCGGAAAAGGTGATCGCCGGCGGCGACCCCTACCAGGCCCAGGTCCGCGCCACCGCCCAGGCCGTGGCCTTCCGCCTGCCGGAGCTCACCGACTGGGAGGTCTGCTATCAGAGCCGGGTCGGGCCGCTGAAGTGGATCGGCCCCTCGACCGACGAAGAGATTCGCCGGGCCGGCGCCGAAGGCCTGGGCGTGCTGGTCTGCCCGATCGCCTTCGTCTCCGAGCATGTGGAGACCCTGGTGGAGCTGGACCACGAATATGGCGAACTGGCCCGCGAGGTGGGCTGCGCCCCCTATCTCCGCGCCCCGGCGCTGGGTAGCGCGCCGCGCTTCATCGCGGCCCTGACCACGGCGACGCTGAATGCCCTGACCCGGCCGAGCGGCGCCAAGCCGGACGGCCCGTGGCGCTGTCCGCAAGACTATGCCAAATGCGCCTGTCGAACGGCTGAGGGAGCGGCGGCGTGAACTACGATCTGCTGAGGGGCCTGCACATCCTGGCCGTGATCGCCTGGATGGCCGGGATTATGTACCTGCCGAGGCTCTTCGCCTATCACGCCGACGCCATTCCCGGCTCGGAAATGGACCAGACCTTCCAGACCATGGAGCGCAAGCTCTACCGGATCATCATGGACCCGGCGATGACGCTCACCTGGGTGTTCGGCCTGGCCCTGACCTACGTCAACGCCACCCAGGTCCGCGGCGGCTGGGACTTCCTGGGGCAACCTTGGATGCTCACCAAGCTGGCAGGTATTGTATTCCTGACCGGGTGGCACCAATTCCTGGGGGCGTCCATGAAGCGGTTCGCAGCCGGCGAGAACAAGCGCCCAGCCCGCTTCTGGAAGATGACCAACGAGCTGCCGTTCCTGGCCGCCATCGTCATGGTCATCGCCGTGACCACCGAGTTCCTGAGCCGATAGTCAGCGTCCTTCTCCCCTTGCGGGAGAAGGTGGCCCCGCGAGTGCGGGGTCGGATGAGGGGTCGAAAGCCCCATCCGTCTGGGATCTGAATTGAAGGTCGCTGGGACGCTTACCGGCGAGTTCTGAGAGACCCCTCATCCGTCGGGCTGCTCGCCCGACACCTTCTCCCGCAAGGGGAGAAGGGGCATGGGAGCGGTATGTCTCGGGATTATTCATCTAGCACCCACGCTTGACCCCGGGCCCCTTATGTGGTTCGGCTCCTCACACGTGGCGTCGGATTTCCGAAGCTGCGCCCCGCCCTACCTCCGTGCGCCGCGCGCTTGTCAAAGCCGCATCGGCCCGGCCCTCGAAAATAAACTGGCGTCCCCCTAACGCCCCCGACGATTCTCCCCGCGCCCGAAAACCGTTCGGCCGGCGGGGACCTATCAGAGTAATCCCCAGAGTAATCCCATGACTGAAGACACCCCCACCGACCTCGTCGACACCCAGGTCGAAGCCGAGTCCGCTATCGAGGACGCCCAGCTCGAAGCCGCCGCCGAGGCGGCCGCGGAGGAGGACGGCGACGACGACAATTCCGAGGTCTCCGCGGCCATCGCCGCCATGGGCCTCACCCGCATGTCGTTGCAGGAGCTGAAGGACAAGTCGCCCGTCGACCTGCTGGCCTTCGCCGAGACCATGGAGATCGAGAACGCCAACTCCATGCGCAAGCAGGACATGATGTTCGCGATCCTGAAGACCCTGGCCGAGGAGGGGATCGAGATCTCCGGCTCGGGCACCCTGGAAGTGGTGTCAGACGGCTTCGGGTTCCTGCGCTCGCCGGAAGCCAACTACCTGCCGGGTCCTGACGACATCTATGTCAGTCCCTCGCAGATTCGGAAGTTCGGCCTGCGCACCGGCGACACGGTCGACGGCGCCATCCGCGCGCCCCGCGAAGGCGAACGCTATTTCGCGCTCACCAAGGTTGACCTGACCAACTTCGAGAATCCCGAGAACGTCCGCCACAAGGTCCTGTTCGACAACCTGACCCCGCTCTATCCCGACGAGCGGCTGAAGATGGAGATCGAGGATCCGACCCTGAAGGACCGCTCGGGCCGGCTGATCGACATCGTCGCTCCGCTCGGCAAGGGCCAGCGCTGCCTGATCGTGGCGCCGCCCCGGGTCGGTAAGACCGTGATGCTGCAGAACATCGCCAAGTCGATCGCCGCCAATCACCCTGAGTGCTACCTGATCGTCCTGCTGATCGACGAGCGCCCGGAAGAAGTCACCGACATGCAGCGCACCGTGCGCGGCGAGGTGATCTCCTCCACCTTCGACGAACCGGCCACCCGCCACGTCCAGGTCGCCGAGATGGTCATCGAGAAGGCCAAGCGCCTGGTCGAGCACAAGCGCGACGTGGTCATCCTGCTGGACTCGGTCACCCGGCTGGGCCGCGCCTACAACACAGTCGTGCCGTCCTCCGGCAAGGTGCTGACCGGTGGTGTCGACGCCAACGCCCTGCAACGTCCGAAGCGCTTCTTCGGCGCGGCGCGGAATATCGAGGAGGGGGGCTCCCTGACCATCATCGCCACCGCCCTGATCGACACCGGCAGCCGGATGGACGAAGTCATCTTCGAAGAGTTCAAGGGCACCGGCAACTCCGAGCTGATCCTCGACCGCAAGGTCGCCGACAAGCGCATCTTCCCGGCCATCGACGTGCTGAAGTCCGGCACCCGCAAGGAAGAGCTGATCACGCCGAAGGAGCACCTGCAGAAGACCTACATCCTGCGGCGCATCCTCAACCCGATGGGCGCACAGGACGCCATCGAGTTCCTGCTCGACAAGCTACGCACCTCGAAGAACAACGAGGACTTCTTCCAGTCGATGAACACCTAGGGGTTCGCCGACCGACCGAAACGAAGCAGGGGCCCGCGGCGACGCGGGCCCCTTTTTCTTGGCCAGACCACCGCGTGTCATCCCGGGTTGCTTGGCAATACCGGGACCCATAAGCGCCTGAGCCGTCAGGAAGCGGCGTGGCCATGCCCTCCATCGGCGCCATCCGATGTTTATGGGTCCCGGATAGCCGCTGCGCGGCTTCCGGGACGACAGCCCTGGAGCTAACTAACTGAAGTTACAGCTTTTCCACGTGAAACATCAGCCTACGGAATGAGCAGGCTCGCCCCAACCGTGTCGCGGCCTTCGAGCGCCTCGTGCGCGGCCCGGGCCTGCGCCAACGGGAAGGTCTGGCCGATCTCGACCTTGACCACGCCGGACACGATGACCTCGAACAAGGCCTGGGCGCTGGCGTCCAGCTCGGGCGTGGTGGCCTGGTAGTCGCCCATGGTGGGCCGGGTGAAGAACAGCGAGCCGGCCGCCGCCAGCCGCGCGGGGGCGAAGGGCGGGACGGGTCCCGAGGCGTTGCCGAACGAGACGAATAGGCCGCGCCGCGCCAGGCTGCCGAGCGTCCCCTCGAAGGTCGCCGCGCCGACGGAGTCATAGGCCACCGGCACACCCTTGCCGTCGGTCAGTCGGCGGACCTCTGCGGCCACGTCCTGGTCGCGATAGAGGATGACGTGGTCGGCCCCCAGGTCGCGGGCCCGCTGGGCCTTGGCCTCCGAGCCTGCGGTGGCGATCACCGTGGCGCCCAGGTGCTTGGCCCACTGGACGGCGATGGAGCCGACCCCGCCGGCGGCGGCATGGATCAGGATGGTTTCGCCGGCCTTCACCGGATAGGTCCGGCGCAGCAGGAACTCCGCCGTCATGCCCTTGAGCAGGGCCGCCGCCCCCGTCTCGGCGCTGACCCCCGGCGGCAGCTTCACCGCCCGGTCGGCCTTCACCACGTGGAATTGCGAATAGGCCCCGATGGGTCCGCCGGCATAGGCGACCAGGTCCCCGGCCTTGAACCGGGTCACGCCCTCGCCGAGCGCCTCCACGACCCCGGCCGCCTCCATGCCGAGGCCCGAGGGCAGCTTGACCGGATAGAGGCCGGAGCGGTGGTAGGTGTCGATGAAGTTCACCCCCACGGCCTGGTGGCGGACCAGGATCTCTCCGGGCCTGGGTTCGGGGGTGGGCAGGTCGACGACCTGCAGGACCTCGGCGCCGCCGGTGGTCTCGAAGCGGATCGCCTTCATTGGCCGTCTCCCAGGTGCTGCTTGAAGAAAGCCAGGGTGCGGCCTCCGGCCAGCTTGGCGTCGGCCGCGTCATAATGCTCGCCGCCCACCCGGGCGAAGGCGTGGTCGCGGCCTGGATAGGTGTGGATCTGGATCTGGGGGTGGTTCTTCAAGGTGGTCACGATCAGGGCCTGGGCCTCCTTGGGGACGAACTGGTCTTCCTCGGCGATGTGCATCAGCAGGGGATCGGCCAGCTTCTCGGCTTCGGCCAGCCGGCCTTCGATCCCCACGCCATAGTAGGAGACGGACGCGTCGGAGTCGGTTCGCGCGGCTGTCAGGAAGGCCAGCAGCCCGCCCAGGCAGAAGCCCACCGCGCCGACCTTGCCATTAACCTCGGCCATGGCCCGGACCTGATCGATGGTGGCGGCGATGTCCTCCACCCCGGCCTCGACGTCGAAGGCGTTGAACAGCTCGAAGGCCCGCTTCCACTCGGCCTCGGACTTGTCGGTGATGTCGATGCCGGGCTCGATCCGCCAGAACAGATCCGGGCAGACCGCCAGGAAGCCCTCCGCCGCCAGGCCGTCGCAGATATCCCGCATGACGGCGTTGACCCCGAAAATCTCCTGGATCACCACCACGGCCGGAGCCCTGGTCTTGGCCGGTCGCGCCAGATAGGCGGTGAAGTCGCCGTCTTCACCCTTGATCGTGATCGTCTCACCCATCGCCGTCTCCCGTTGCACGTGAAGCCCTCGTGGGGGCTACTAGCGCGCGGGCGCCGACACCGGCCATAACAATGTCGTCAGGACGCCGGAGGATTTGAGATGAAGATGACGATCGAAGTCGACTGCTCTGCGCAGGAAGCCCGCGCCTTCTTGGGCCTGCCGGACGTCACCGCCCTAAACGAGAAGCTGGTCGAGGAGATGCAGAGCCGCATGACCTCCAACATGGCCATGCTGTCGCCCGATGAGCTGATGAAGAACTGGACCGCCTTTGGGGTCGGCGCCCAGGAGCAGTTCCGCAAGCTGATGTCCGCCGCCGTCGATGCGGGCATGGGGAACACCCGCCCGAAATGAGCGATACGATCTTCGCCGCCGCCACCGCCCCGGGCCGCGCGGCGGTGGGCGTCGTGCGTTTGTCCGGCCCGGCGACGGGCAGGGCGGTGGACGCCCTGGCCGGCCGTCGCCCCCTCGCGCGCCAGGCGTCCTTGCGAACCCTGACACATGAGGGTGCGATCCTCGACCAGGCCCTGGTCCTGTGGTTCGCCGGCCCCCACAGCTACACCGGCGAGGATTGCGCCGAGTTCCACGTGCATGGCGGGCCGGCCGTGATGACCGGGTTGCTGGAGGCCTTGAGCGCTCTCGGCCTGCGCCTGGCCCAACCCGGGGAATTCACCCGCCGGGCTTTCGAGCACGGCAAGCTGGACCTGGCCCAGGCCGAGGGCGTGGCCGATCTCATCGAGGCCGAGACCGAGGCGCAACGCCGCCAGGCCCTGGACCAGCTGGGCGGCGCGCTGGGCCAGGCCCAGACCCGTTGGCGCGAGGCCCTGATCGAGGCCCTGGCCATGTTCGAGGCGGCGGTCGACTTCCCGGACGAGGAGGTGCCGGCCGACGTTGCGGCCCGCGCCAAGCCGATCCTGGCCGGGCTGATCGCCGAGCTCGAACAGGCCCTGGCCGACACCCGGCGGGGCGAACGGGTGCGGGAGGGCTTCAAGATCGCCCTGATCGGCGCGCCCAACGCCGGCAAGAGCACGATCCTCAACGCCCTGGCGCGTCGGGAGGCGGCCATCGTCACCGCCACCCCGGGCACCACTCGGGACATCATCGAGGTTCCCATGCGGTTCGCGGGTTACAAGGCCCTGCTGGCCGACACCGCGGGCCTGCGCGACACCCATGACGAGATCGAGGCCGAGGGCGTGCGCCGGGCCCGCGCCTGGGCCCACGAGGCCGACCTGCGGGTTTGGGTCGTGGACGGGGCCAGCGACGCCAGGGCCAGCGCGCCCGGCGACCTGCATTCGCACGATATCTGCCTGATCAACAAGGCCGACCTGCCGGCGGGGGCGGAGACCGGTCACGCCCTGGTGGAGGCTCGCGCCCTGGGGATTGACGTCCTGCGGCTCAGCGCACGTGAAACCACCGACATCGCCGCCCTGGAGGTCGCCCTGGAGCGCCGGGTAGTGGACGCCCTGGCCGGGGCCGAGCCGCCCACCGCCACCCGCCTGAGGCACCGCGAACTGTTGGGCGAGGCGTTGGAACGGCTCCAGCGGGCCGAAGCCTATGAGGACGAACTCGAACTGGCGGCCGAGGACGTACGCCTGGCCGGCCGCGCCCTGGACCGCATCACCGGCCGCATCGATCCCGAGGACGTGCTCGACCGGGTGTTTTCCAGCTTCTGCATTGGAAAATAAGCTGTTTCACGTGAAATGCGGCGGGCGCTTAGGTCCTCCCCCAGCGCGCAGCGCGGTTTGGGGGAGGTGGCGCGTCGCCTTCTTTGGCGATGTGACGGAGGGGGCTGAAGCCCACAAGGGTCAAAGTCCCCCTCAGTCAGCTTCGCTGACAGCTCCCCCAGAAGGGGAGCAACCAACTACCCCTGCCAACCTTTCACGTGAAAGATCGGCCGCCCTTCGCTATATAGGCCTCGCTCGCCCCCGGTCCGCCGGGGGCGTCTTTCTTCGGGATGCGAAGCTTGAGCGCTTGGGACGTCATCGTCATCGGGGGAGGGCACGCCGGCTGTGAGGCCGCGGCGGCCTCGGCGCGCTTCGGCGCCCGCACCCTGCTGCTGACCCACAAGCTGGAAACCATTGGCGAGATGAGCTGCAACCCGGCCATCGGCGGCCTGGGCAAGGGCCATCTGGTCCGCGAGATCGACGCCCTGGACGGGCTGATGGGCCGGCTGGCCGACCAGGCCGGCATCCAGTTCCGCATGCTGAACCGTTCCAAGGGCGCGGCGGTGCGTGGGCCGCGTAGCCAGATCGACCGCAAGCTCTATCGCCAGGCCATGCAGGCCGAGCTCGCCCAGACCCCGAACCTGGAGATCCTGGCCGAGGCGGTGGAAGACCTGATCGTCGTGGACGGGGTGGTGCTGGGCGTCGTGGGCGCGACCGGGACCGAGTACCGCGCCGGCCGCGTGGTGCTGACCACGGGGACCTTCCTCAAGGGCCTGATCCATCGCGGCGAGATGCGGATCCCCGCCGGCCGGGTGGGGGACGCGCCGGCCATCGGCCTGTCGGACCGGCTATACGCCAGCGGCCTCTCCATGGGCCGGCTGAAGACCGGCACGCCGGCGCGGTTGGACGGTTCGACCATCGCCTGGGACGGACTGGAGATGCAGGCCGCCGACCCCGAGCCGATCCCGTTCTCCTTCCTCACCGCCAAGATCACCACGCCGCAGATCGAGTGCGGGGTGACCTACACGACCGCGGCGACCCACAAGATCATCGCCGAGCGGCTGACGGAATCGGCGGTCTATGGCGGTCGGATCAATGGGCGCGGTCCGCGCTATTGCCCGTCCATCGAGGACAAGGTGGTTCGCTTCGGCGACAAGGACAGCCACCAGATCTTCCTGGAGCCGGAGGGCCTGGACGACGATACGGTCTATCCCAACGGCATCTCCACCTCGGTCTCGGAACAGACCCAGGACCTGTTCCTGCGCACCATTCCGGGCCTGGAGAAGGTCCAGGTGCGCCGCTACGGCTACGCCATCGAATACGACTATGTGGACCCCCGGGAGCTCTATCCGACCTTGGAGGTCAAGCGCCTGCCGGGCCTTTATCTCGCCGGCCAGATCAACGGAACGACGGGCTATGAGGAGGCGGGCGCCCAGGGCCTGGTGGCCGGCCTCAACGCCGCCCGCGCAGCCTCGGGCCTGGACGCCGCCGCCTTCGGCCGCGACGAGGCCTATATCGGGGTGCTGATCGACGACCTGGTCACCCGCGGGGTCACCGAGCCCTACCGCATGTTCACCAGCCGGGCGGAGTTCCGTCTGTCCCTGCGGGCGGACAATGCCGACCAGCGGCTGACCGATCGCGGCCTGGCCCTGGGCGTGGTCGGTGTTTCACGTGAAACAGCGTGGAAGGCCAAGTCCGCCGCCCTGGCCCAGGCCCGCGCCCGCGCCGCGGAACTGGCCCTGACCCCCAATGTCGCCGCCAAGGCCGGCCTGCCGGTCAAGGCCGATGGGGTGGTGCGTGACCTGACCCAACTCCTGGCCTATCCGACCATCGGGTTCGAGGACCTGACGGTCATTTGGCCGGAGATCGCCGCCTGGGCCCCGGAAATCCGCGAGCAGGTGGAGATCGACGCCGCCTATGCGGGCTATCTGGACCGCCAGGCGGCCGACGCCGCGGCCTTCCGCCGAGACGAGAACCTGCGTCTGCCCGCCGAGCTGGACTACGCCCTGGTCGGCGGCCTCTCCAACGAGGTCCGTGAGAAGCTGGGCGCTGTCCGCCCGCTGACCCTGGGCCAGGCGGCCCGCATCGAAGGCGTCACCCCCGGCGCGCTCACAGCCTTGTTGGCCCATGTCCGTCGCCACGCGGCCTGACCCCGCACAGGTGATCGAGGTGGCCGACGCCGCCGACTTCGCGGCCGCCAGTGGCGCCGGTCCTGCCGCCCTGGCCGATCTCGAGCAATACCGGTCATACCTGGTCGACTGGAACCAGAGGATGAACCTGGTGGGCCCCGCGACCCTGGACGTCTTCTGGTCGCGGCACGCCTGGGACTCGGCCCAGATCCTGCCCCTGGCGCCCGAAGCCCTGACCTGGGCCGACCTCGGGACGGGCGCAGGATTGCCCGGTATCGTCCTGGCGATCCTGCAAAAAGACCGGCCCGGCTTCCACGTCCATCTGGTCGACAGCCTGGCCAAGCGCTGCCGATTCCTCACCGAGGTGGTCGACGGGCTGAAGCTGCCGGCCACCGTTCACAATTCTCGTGCGGAGGACTTGTCCCTGACTGTGGATATCGTCACCGCCCGGGCTTGCGCGCCCTTGCACCGGCTGTTGGGGTATGGCCAGCCTTACCTGAAGCGCGGCGCCGTGGCGCTGTTCCTCAAAGGCCAAGATGTTGCGTCCGAACTCGAAGACGCTACGAGATATTGGGATTTCGAGGCGGACGTTTTGCCCAGCTTAAGCGATGCCAGAGGCCGGATCGTGCGCGTGAGGAGGCTCGGCCGTGGCCGCTGAACGAAAACTGCGCGTGCTGGTGATCGCCAACCAGAAGGGCGGGGTGGGCAAGACCACCACGGCCATCAACCTGGGCACGGCGCTCGCCGCCGTCGGCGAGCGGGTGCTGCTGATCGATTCCGACCCGCAGGGCAACGCCTCGACGGGCCTGGGCATCGGCCGGGCCCTGCGCAAGGTCACCCTCTATGACGTGCTTATGGGCGAGCACTCCCTGGAGGAGTCGGTGCTCAAGACCGCGATCCCGGGCCTGGACCTGTCGCCATCCGACCCGGACCTCTCCGGGGTCGAGCTGGAGCTCGGCCAGATGCCGCGGCGCTCCTTCAAGCTGCGCGACGCGCTGGAAGCCGTGCGGGCGTCCAAGGCCTACACCTATGTGCTGATCGACTGCCCGCCGTCCCTGAACCTGCTGACGGTCAACGCCATGGCCGCCGCCGACGCCGTGCTCGTGCCCCTGCAATGCGAGTTCTTCGCGCTGGAAGGCCTTACCCAGCTGATGCGCACGGTGGAGCTGGTCAAGGGCAGCCTGAACCCCGCCCTCGATATCCAGGGGGTGGTGCTCACCATGTACGACCGCCGCAACAGCCTGTCGGAACAGGTGGCGCGCGACGTGCGCGGCCATTTCGGCGACACCGTCTACCAGACCGTCATCCCGCGGAACGTACGGGTCTCGGAGGCGCCGTCCTTCGGCAAGCCTGTGCTGGTCTATGATTTGAAGTGCCGGGGCTCGCAGGCCTATCTGAAACTCGCCCGCGAGGTGGTGGTGCGCGAGCGCGACCGCCGCGCCAAGGAAGCCGCGTAAGGAATGAGCATGGCCGAGAAACGCGGACTGGGCCGGGGCCTGTCGGCCCTGCTGGGCGACGTCGAGGAGACCAATCTCGCCACGGGGACCGGAGAAGCCGCCAGCGTGCGTGAGATCCCCATCGAACTGATCCGCGCCAATCCCGACCAGCCGCGCACCCAGTTCGCGCCCGCCGAGATCGACGAACTCGCCGAGTCCATCCGCGGCAAGGGCGTGCTGCAGCCGATCCTGGTGCGGCCCGATCCCGGGGCGGCCGGCGGCTTCCAGATCGTCGCCGGCGAGCGGCGCTGGCGGGCCAGCCAGAAGGCCGGCCTGCGGGTCATGCCCGCCCTGATCCGCGAGCTGGACGACCGGCAGGTGCTCGAGATCGCGGTCATCGAGAACGTCCAGCGGGCCAATCTCAACCCGATGGAAGAGGCCGCCGCCTATCAGCAGCTGGTCGACCGGTTCGGCCACACCCAGGACGAGGTGGCCCAGAGCGTCGGCAAGAGCCGCAGCCATGTGGCCAACACCCTGCGCCTGATGAACCTGCCGGTCTCGGTTCGCGACCTCGTGCTGGAAGGCAAGCTCTCCGCCGGCCATGCCCGGGCCATCCTCACCGCCGAGGACCCGGCGCGGCTGGCACACGAGATCGTCGCCCGTGGTCTGTCGGTGCGCGAGGCCGAGGCCCTGGTCCGCAAGCCGACCGCCGCCGGCAAGCCGAAGTCGAGACCGTCCAAGGACACCGACACCCTGGCCCTGGAGAGCGACCTCTCCGATGTGCTCGGTCTCGACGTCGAGGTCGTCGATCGGGGCGGCGTCGGGGAGCTGCGGATCAGGTATGCGACCCTGGAACAGCTCGACGAGCTCTGCCGCCGGCTGACCACCCGAGGCTGATTTTCGGCCTCCGCTAAGCCCTTGTTTTATAAGGGCGCGTTTTCGGAATTCGACCTGTGGCGATTGGGCCGTATACGAGTACGGACGGTCGGTCTTCTGTGCGCGAGAGAGCGAATTTTGCGAGGGTGGTTTTTGCGGCCGGCGCGTGCAGATCAAACGGCTTCGCCGTCCTCGCTGCGCTCGCCCTCACCGGCCCTTCGGGCCACCTCTCCCACAGGTGGGAGAGGGAAGTTCAGCGCTCGTGGTCTTCCTCTCCCGCTTGCGGGAGAGGGTAGGGTGAGGGCGAGCGAAGCGAGGGCGGCGAAGCCGCGCTACAGCCCCAGCCGTCGCGCCCGACCCGCCACCGTCAGCGCCAGCCGCTCGGCGATCAGGCCGTCCGGCGAGCCGGCGGTCTTGCAGGCCTTGTCGGCGGCGAGCACCTCGGGCTGCAGACGGTCGAGGTCGTCCAGGGTCCAGGACCGGGCCTGGCGGAGGAACTCGCGCTCCTGCTTCCAGAACACGCCACTGGCCTTGGCGGCCTCCTGCAGACCGGCGCCGTTCTTGGCCAAGGTGAGGGTGCGGCGCATGCGGCCGAGATACATGCCGATGGCGCGGACGGCGGCGGGGCCGGCCTCGCCCTCGGCGGCGGCGCGGCGCAGGCCGGCCTGGGCCTCGGCCAGGCGGCCGCCGAAGGCGTCGGCGGCGGCGTCCGAGAGGGAGGCCTCGGGCTCGACTCCCAGGAAGTCCTCCAAGTCCTTCGGCGAGGCGGTGCGCCCGCTGCCGGGCTCGAGATAGAGAGCTAGCCGCTCGATCTCCTGGCGGGCCACCCCGCGCTCCTTGGGCATGCGGCTGACGAACAGCTGCAGGGCCTGGGCGTCGAGGCCGACCCCGTCCTTGGAGAGGGTCTCGCGGACCAGGCGGGCTACGTCGCCGGGCTCGTCCTCGTAACAGGGGATGACCGCGGCCCCGGGCGCCTTCTCGGCGGCCTTGCGAAGGGCGGAGTCGCGGCCGAGCGCCCCGGCCTCGATCAGGAAGAAGGCGTCCGGATTGAGCTTGCCCTCGGCATGGGCGATGAGCGCCTCGGCCACCTGCTTGTCGAGGCTGGCCTTTTCGGTGGCGAACTTCAGCCGCACTAGGCGCCGGCCGCCCATCAGCGACTGGGAGGCGAGCTCGTTCTCCAGCCGCGCCCCGTCGCCGTCCAGGTCGCCGTCGGTGAGCAGGGCCACGTTGAAGGGGTCGTCCGGATCGGCGGCGACCTTGCGGGCCAGTTCCTTGGCGCGGTCGCGGACCACGCCGATGTCGCGGCCATAGATCAGCACCGCGCGGATTTGCGGGTCCGGCCTAGCCAGGAAGCGTTCGATATCCGGCCGCTTGGCGAGGATCACGTCTTGGCTCCGCGCTGAGAGGTCCTCCTCTCCATCCGTCTTCCGGGGGGAGAGGGTAGGGTGAGGGGGGTGTTTCGGCCGCGTCGAGCTAGAGGCCGGACCGGATTGCGCCGCTGCGCGTCGCGCCCCCTCACCCTACCCTCTCCCCTCAAGCGGGGAGAGGACGATGCTGGGGCGTCCCGGGTCATGTTCGAGCGCCTAGGACTTGTTGGCCTGGGTGGCCAGCCAGGCGGCGAGTTCGAGCTCGATCTTGCGGGCGGCCTCGGCGGCGGCGCGGTCCTGGGCGTCCTGCTGGGCCGAGACCGAGGCATAGGGCTGGTCGGCGCTGTCATAGGTGACCTCGACCCGCGCGACGCCGTTTTTCACCGGCGAGCCCGAGGGCAGGGCCGAGAGGGTGTAGGCCGCGGTCAGCACGTATTCGTAGCGGGTGGCCACGTTGTCGACCCGGACCCCGCGCGGATAGCGGGTCTCCGAGAGCTGCAGGTCCATGCGGTAGCGGGGCGCGGCGCCCTTGTCGCGGGCCAGCGCGTCGTCCAGGTGCTCGCGGATCAGTTGGCCCGTGCGCCCCGGCGGGGTGGTCACCTGGATGGCGGTGAGCTGGGCGGTGACGCCAGGCGCGCCGTAGAGCGGCGTGAACCCGCATCCGGCCAGGCCGAGGCCGGCGGTCATGAGGGCGGCAGCGAAGACGACGCGGTTCATGTCTGGCTCACCCGGCCACGATGTTGACGATGCGATCCTTGACCACGATGACCTTGCGGATCGTGAGACCCTCAAGGCGCCGCGCGATGTCCGGATCGTCAAGCACGATCTTCTCCACATCGGCCGGTTCGGCCCCCGCGGCCACGGAAATCTCACCGCGCCGCTTGCCGTTGACCTGGACCGGCAGGATGCGCACGGCGTCCTGCGTCAGGGCCGGGTCGAAATCGGGCCAGGGAGCGACGACCACCATGCCGGTCCCGCCGATCCGCGCCCAGGCCTCTTCGGCCAGGTGCGGGGTGAAGGGCGAGATCAGCCGGGCGAAGGCCGACAGGGCCTCGTGGCGCGCGGCCAGCACCGGAACGCTCGCGCCATCGGCGGGGAACTCCTTGAGCTTATTGAGGAATTCGTACATCCGCGCGATGCCGGAATTGAACCGGAAGCCCTCGACCGCCTCGGTCACCGCCTTGACGGTGCGATGGGTGAAGGCGCGCAGCTCGTCGGCCTTGGGGTCGGGGGAGGCGGCCGGCGCTGGCCCGCCGGGCTGGCTGTCGAACTCGTTCCAGACCCGGTTGACGAACCGCCAGGCGCCTTCGACGCCCGACGCCGACCAGATGGAGTCGCGCTCGGGCGGTGAGTCCGACAGGACGAACAGCCGCGCGGCGTCGACGCCGTAGACGTCGAAGATGTCGCCGGGGGCCACGGTGTTGCGCTTGGACTTCGACATCTTCTCGATATCGCCGATGATCACCGGCAGGCCGTCCTGAATCCGCCGGGCGCGGCGGGTCTGGCCCTCGACGAGGATTTCCAGTTCCTTGGGCTCGACCCAGTCGCCGTTCTGCAGGCGATAGGTCTCGTGCGTCACCATGCCCTGGGTGAACAGGCCCTCGAACGGCTCCTTGGCCTCCAGCATGCCGGCGTCCGACAGGGCGCGGTTGACGAAGCGGGCATAGAGCAGGTGCAGGACGGCGTGCTCGATGCCGCCCACATACTGGTCGACCGGCATCCAGTAGTCGGCGGCGGCCTTGTCGATCGGCTCGGCCGCCGTCGGGTCGGTGAAGCGGGCGAAGTACCAGGACGAGTCCACGAAGGTGTCGAGGGTGTCGGTCTCGCGGGTCGCCGCGCCGCCGCAGCCGGGGCAGGTGGTGTGCTTCCAGGTGGGGTGGCGGGTGAGCGCATTGCCCGGCTTGGAGAAGTCCAGGTCCTCGGGCAGGGCGACCGGCAACTGGTCCCTCGGTACAGGGACGACCCCGCACTTGTCGCAGTGGACCACCGGCACCGGGCAGCCCCAGCCGCGCTGGCGGGCCACGCCCCAGTCGCGCAGGCGATAGACGGTCGCGCCCTGGCCCTGGCCCTGCGCTTCCAATTTGGCCACGGCGGCGGCCTTGGCCGGCTCGATCTCCAGCCCGTCCAGGAAGTGCGAATTGAAGATGGTCCCGGGCCCGACATAGGCCTCGTCGGCCACGTCGAAGCTGGCGGGATCCTCGCCCGGAGGAAGCACCACCGGCTTGACCATCAGCTTGTATTTACGGGCGAAATCCAGGTCACGCTGGTCATGCGCCGGGCAGCCGAAGATGGCGCCCGTGCCATAGTCCATCAGGATGAAGTTGGCGATCCAGACCGGCAGCTTCCAGTCGGGGTCGAAGGGGTGGGCGACCGTCAGGCCGGTGTCGAAGCCGATCTTCTCGGCGGTCTCGATCTCCGCCTCGGAGGCGCCGCCCTTGCGGCATTCAGCCAGGAAGGCGGCGACCTTGGGGTCGGCGGACAGCTGTTCCGCCAACGGATGATCGGGCGCGATCCCCACGAAGCTCGCGCCATAGAGGGTGTCGGGACGGGTGGTGTAGACCTCCAGCCCGGCCTCGAAGCCGGCCGGCGGGTCGCCGGCGAACTGGAACGCGAACCGGGCGCCCTTGGAGCGGCCGATCCAGTTCTCCTGCATCAGGCGGACCTTCTCGGGCCAGCGGTCCAGGGTCTTCAGGCCGTCCAGCAGCTGGTCGGCATAGTCGGTGATGCGCAGGAACCACTGGTTCAGCTTGCGCTTCTCGACCACCGCGCCGGAGCGCCAGCCGCGGCCGTCCACCACCTGTTCGTTGGCCAGCACGGTCTGGTCGACCGGATCCCAGTTGACCACGCCCTCGCGGCGATAGACCAGGCCGCGGGCCATCAGGTCCAGGAACCAGGCCTGCTGCTGGCCGTAATAGGCCGCGTCGCAGGTGGCGAACTCGCGGCTCCAGTCGATGGACAGGCCCAGCTGCTGCAGCTCGGTCCGCATCTTGGCGATGTTCTCGTAGGTCCAGGCGCGGGGATCGACGCCGCGCTCCATGGCGGCGTTCTCGGCGGGCAGGCCGAAGCCGTCCCAGCCCATGGGGTGCAAGACGTTGAAGCCGCAGGCGCGCTTGTAGCGGGCGTTGGCGTCGCCCAGCGTGTAGTTGCGCACATGGCCCATATGCAGGCTCCCCGACGGATAGGGGAACATCTCGAGCGCGTAGTACTTGGGGACGCCCGGGGCGGGCGGGCCCGCACGGAAGACGTCGGCGTCGGCCCAGGCCTTACGCCACTTCGGCTCGGTCTCTTTCGGATTGTAGCGGGCCATGCGGGCTCTTCAGATCAGTAGGGAATCGGCCAGCGCCGATGTCGCGCCGACCCGGGGTGGGAGAGCGCATCCTGACTGGAGTCCCCGAATGCGCCCCCGACCATTTTCCGACGAAGTGGTAGCCGGTTCGTCGAAGAAAATGGTCGCCTTTAGAAACCCTTTCGCGAAATCCAAGAGAATTTCGCGGGGGTGGTTAGCCGATGTTGGACAGCCGAAGCTGCCGGGCCTTGGTAAGGATGGCGTTTTCCAGGTCTGTCTCGGTCTGGCCGGCCGAGGCCGCGTCGACCCAATTGCCGGTCGCGTCCTTGTTCTGCTTGAAGACCGCCACGTTCAGGCCGTCGGCGCGCAGGCGCGAGTCCAGGATGTAGACGGTGCACTTGAAGCGCTCGTCCGGCTTTTCCGGATTGACGTACCAGTCGGTGATGACCACGCCGCCGTAAGGGTCGGCCGAAGCCAGCGGCATGAAGGAGAGCGTGTCCAGGGTGGCGCGCCACAGATAGCCGTTGACGCCGATCGTCGGGGCGCCGCCGGCCGGGCCGCTGGACTTCTTGCCGCCGCCGAACAGGCGGAAGCCGCCGCCTTCTTCCTGGCTTTGGAAAGTGCGCGATCCGCCGCCTAGGCTCGAGCAGGCCGTCAGGCCCACGAGGCTGAGCAACAGCACTCCGGTTGTCACGCCACGCATAAACTCACCGCGTACAAACGGCATATAGTGCTCCCAGTCGTTAGTCCGCGTCGGATCAGCGCCGCGGCGCCGCCCCCCGAGCCGGAGGAGCCTCTATAACAACGCCCGTGGAACCGCCAAACAGGAATCGCGTTGCCCTGCCGCCACAGGCGCCGGGCGATCTGTCCACAGACCGGGCGCGGGGGCCGCATTCTGTTGACCTGGCGTCCATCGCGACTTTAATCGATCCAACGGTTCCGCTGTGTAATGGCGGGGCCGGGGCTTAGGGGCTATATAGGTGGTCATGTCCAAGCGGTTGGTCATTTCGTTGGTCGGTGCGGCGCTCCTCGCGAGCGGGGCCTCGGCGGCGCATGCCCAGGCGGCGAAGGGCAAGACCGCCGATTTCACCGTGCGCAGTGAGACCACCGCGACCCCGCAAGGGACCAAGTCGCTGTGGGATTCGCGCAAGGGGCGCTGGGGGGTCACGCTCAACCTGAATCAACGGGCCGAGCGCGACATGCAGCTGAACGATATCCAGGCGGGGGCCTATTTCCGCGTGACGCCTAGCCTTCGGGTCGGCGGCGCGGTGGCGTTCGGCGAGCAGGAAACCCCGGAATACAAGAAGACCCAACCGGTCGACGCCGCGCCGCGGGTCCGGCTCGAGACCGCCTTCAAGTTCTAAGGGCCTCCACGGCCGCGATCCCGACCACGCCCGTGGGCAGCAGCCTGCGGGCCGTTTTGTCATTGACGCCGCCCAGGGCGTAGACCGGCCCGCCGGTGGCGCGGACCAGGCCCGCCAGCCGAACCGGCCCCATGGGCGGTCCGGCCGAGGGGCTGGCTGAGGGGAAGATCGCCGAGACCACCACCGCGTCCGCGCCCCAGGCCAGGGCGCGCCGCGCGGCCGGCAGTGCGTGGGCGGCGGTCGTCACCAGCAGGCCCCTATGTCTCAGGCCTCGGGCCCGCGCGGCCAGGCGCTCGGGCAGGTGGACCCCGTCCGCCCTGATCCTCAGGGCCAGGGCCGCGTCTGCGCCGATCAGCAGTTTCAGCCCCCGCGTTCGGGCGAGGACCAGCAGCCGCCGGGCGCGGGGCTCGGCGTCGGGCGCCCCGAACGCCCGGTAGACCACGGCCGACCCCCGAGGCAGGCGGCGCATGGCGGCCTCGATGTCAGGCGTGCGCTCCGGGTCGGTGAAGAACAGCAGGGAGGGCTTTCGCCAGGCCGCCCGCGCGCCTAAGGCTGCCGCCGTCCGCGCCACTGTCCAGAAGCCGCCTGAAATGACCGTCTCTCCCGATGCCCTCGCCGACGTCCTAGACCGGATCGCCCGCGCGGCGAAGGCGTCGGGCCGCGAGCCGTCCGATGTCACCCTGGTCGCGGTCTCCAAGCAACAGCCCTGGGAGAAGGTCGCGCCCATCCTGGCGGCCGGCCAGACCGTGTTCGGCGAGAACCGCGTGCAGGAAGCCATGGAGCGCTGGGCCGAGCGGCGCGAGGGGATCGAGCTGCGGCTGATCGGGCCGCTGCAGAGCAACAAGGCCAAGGAGGCGGTGGCCTTCTTCGACGTGATCGAGAGCCTGGACCGGGAGAAGCTGGCCGCCGCCCTGGCCGCTGAGGTCCAGAAGCAGGGGCGCTCGCCCCGGCTCTATGTGCAGGTCAACACCGGCGAGGAGCCGCAGAAGGCCGGGGTCGTCCCCGGCGAGGCCGACGCCTTCATCGCCGCGGTCCGCAGGACCCATGGCCTGGAGGTCGAGGGGCTGATGTGCATCCCGCCGGCCGAGGAGCCGCCCGGTCCGCACTTCGCCCTGCTGGCGAAGATCGCCGCGCGCAACGGCCTGGCCAGGCTCTCCATGGGCATGAGCGACGACTTCGAGGCCGCCGTGCGCTTCGGCGCCACCAGCGTGCGGGTGGGCTCGGCCCTGTTCGGGGCGCGGGCTAGGCCCTGATGATGGCGATGGAGTCGCCCAGCTTGGCCTTGGCGAGCAGTTCCAGCAGGTCCTCCCGCGCCAGGGCGACGCAGCCCTGTGTAGGGGGATAGCCGGGCTTGGCCAGGTGCAGGAAGATCGCCGAGCCCAGCATGGGGACCGGCGGGTCGTCATTGTGGGCCAGCACGCAGACCAGGTCGTAGATGTCGTCGTCGCGCCACATCTGCTCGGCGCTGGCCGGGTGGGGCAGCTTCACCGCGCGGTTGTAGGCCGGGTCAAGCGGGGCGTCGCACCAGCCGTCGTCGCGGGCCAGGGCCTTGGTGGGCAGGCCGGTTTCCGGGGCCTCGCCCTTATCCGGCCGATAGAGCACGCGGCGGATGGCCCAGGTTCCGAGTGGCGAGGCGCCGTCGCCCTCACGTTTGTCCTTGGCGGCGATCACCCCGCCCATGCCCAGCGCGCAGGGCGCCGTTCGGCCGCCCAGATCGAAGGTTCCATCTGACATGGCCGTGAAGATCATGGTCTGCCGGGCTTCCAAAGGTTGGCGCGCGGGGGCGATGCGGTGCATGTTCCGGCTCATGGCTCAACGCAAGACCTTACTCGTCGTGGACGACAATGAAGACCTGCGCGGCGCGATCGCCGAGCAGCTTCAACTTTCCGAGGAATTCTCGGCCATCGAGGCCGCCACCGCCAGCGAAGGCGTGAAGTCGGCGGTCGAGAATCGCCCGGACCTCATCCTGCTGGACGTAGACTTACCGGACATGAACGGCCGCGAGGCCTGCCGGCAGATGCGCGCCCAGGGCGTGACGGCCCCGATCATCATGCTGACGGCGGCCGATACGGACGACGACACGATCTCCGGGCTCGAGGCCGGGGCCAACGACTATGTGACCAAGCCCTTCAAGTTCCAGGTGCTGCTGGCCCGCATCCGCGCCCAGCTGCGCAGCCACGAACAGTCGGAGGGGGCGGTCTTCCACCTGGGCGCCTACGAGTTCCGGCCCTCGGCCAAGATGCTCGTCGACGCCAACCAGAAGAAGATCCGGCTGACGGAAAAAGAGACCAACATCCTGAAGTACCTCTACCGGGCTGGCGAAAAGCCGGTGAGCCGCGAGGAGCTGCTGGCCGAGGTCTGGGGCTATAACGCCGGGGTCACCACCCACACCCTGGAAACCCACGTCTATCGCCTGCGCCAGAAGATCGAGCCCGATCCCGGCAATGCGCGGCTGCTGCTGACCGAGGCGGGCGGGTATCGGCTCGCGCCGTGAGGCTCGGCGCGTGCTTGCTGGCGGGCGCCGTTGCTATAATGGCAACCCGCGCCGACGCATGCTCAATTGTCGAGACCAAGCGGACTGAGCCCAACGCTTTCCGAGCGGCGGACATGGTTCTGACCGTCGATGCGCTCACCCAGGAACTGCAGCCGGTTCCGGACCAGCCCGAATTGCTGATCGGACTGGCGACAGGACGCGTCACAAGGGTCTTCAAGGGCCGCGAACGGATTGGCAGGATCATCGCCTATCGCGTCGTGGCGGGTGAAGACGCGGTAGGCTGCCCCGCCCGCAGCGACACCACCCCAGGGCAGACTTACAAGCTGTATCTGAAGTTTCAGCCTGACAGCGGTCCTCCCATCATTGTCCGCAGACAGCTGTTCTTCGACAAGGCGGGCCGCTAATGCTCCACCGGCTGACCCTAGCCCGGACCTTTCCCCTGATGATGATCGGGGCCCTGGTGATCGGGATGACGGTGGTGGCCGTCACCTCCTACCAGAACCGGGTGCGGAAGATCGCCGAATCCGAGGCGGCGACCACGCCCTCGGCCACCACCGGCCCGCCGTGCCCGGCGCTGACCAAGGCGGAGTTCGACGCCCTGGAGGTGAAGCCGAAGAAGACCTTCATCTTCAACGAGGTGACCTTCGATCGCCGCTTCGGCCACGTGGAATGCAACGTGGTGAGCGACGGCGGCGGAACCGGTTTCGCGCCGCTCTGCCAGTTCACCGCCCCAGCCGTGCTCAAGGTCGCCACCAAGCGGGGCGAATTCTACTTCAAGACCGGGGTCGGCAAGCCGGTGACGGTGAGCACGCCGGGCGGAATCCCGAAGTGCGTGGTGGCGGGTCGCTAGAGCCCGAAGTCCGCGCTGACCGGGGCGTGGTCGCTGGGGCGTTCCCATTCGCGGACGTCGTCGTGGACCCGGGCCGCCGCGGCGCCTGGGCGGAAGGCCGCCTCGCGCAGGCCGGGCGAGATCAGGATGTGGTCCAGCCGCAGGCCGCGGTTGGAGGCGCGGAAGTCGGCCGCCCGATAGCTCCACCAGGAGAACAGCTTCTGCGGATCGGGCACGGCCTCGCGCACCAGGTCGGTGAAGCCGAGGCTGGCCTTCAGCGCGGCGAAGGCCTCCAGCTCGATGGGGGTGTGGCTGACGACCTTCGACATCTGCTTGTGGCTCCAGACGTCGAACTCGCCAGGGGCGACGTTGAGGTCGCCGACGATGGCCAGGGGGTCCTTGGGGTCGCGGCGGGCCATCTCGGCGCTGAGCTTCTCATAGAAGTCGAGCTTGTGGTCGAACTTGGCGTTGACCTCGCGGTCGGGGATGTCGCCGCCGGCCGGGATGTAGAAGTTCTGCACCTCGACCCCGGCCACCTTGCCGGAGACGCAGCGGGCGTGGCCCTCGCGGCAGACGTCCAGTGGGGCGACGTCCTCGATGGGCAGGCGCGAGGCGATGGCCACACCGTGCCAGCCCTTCTGGCCGGCGATCTTGATGTGCGGCAGGCCCATCTCCTCGAAGATGGCCCGGGGGAACTCGGCCTCCTGGCACTTGATCTCCTGCAGGCACAGGACATCGGGCGCTTGCTCGTCGACGAAGCGGGCGACCTGTTCGGCGCGCAGGCGGACGGAGTTGACGTTCCAGGTGCAGAGTCGGAGGCGCATGAGGACTGTCTAGTGGGGCTCGGGCGCAAAAGAAACGCCCGGGCACTGGAGAAGCCCGGGCGTTAGTTGTCTCTCATGCCGCCGCCGGGAGGGGATAGGTTCCGGCACGGATCAGGTCCGCGATCGCGCGAACCTCATAGTTGTATTAATGACACTTGGTCTTGGAAAAATCAAGACCTAACCCGTAAGATATTGCCTGTTGTGATTGTGTCACATTTTGGCACGGCCGACGTTCTTCGGCCGGGGATCGTTGAGCACGAAGAGCGACGGGGCCAGGCCCGGAGCGGGAGCCAGTTCGGTGAGCTGGATGCGGGTGGAGGCGCCCTGGGCGTCGGTCACCGTCCAGCCGGCGAGCCGCAGGGGCTTGTCGGTGAAGGTCAGCGTGATCTGGCCCTCCGCCTGTTTCTTGCCGTCGCGCGCGGTGATGGCGAAGCCGTCGGCGAAGCGGGCCACCCGGCTGATCACCACCCCCTGGTCCAGACGGACTTGGCGGGCGAGGAACAACGATAGCGGCGTGGCCATCAGCGGATAGGACTCGAAGGTCTTCAGGCGGGCGTCGTGGATGGAGACCTTGCCTCCGTCCGACACCACCAGCAGGCCCGACGGCGGCTCATAGTCGAACCGCGCCTTGCCGGGACGCTTCAGATAGAGCTCGCCGCGGGTCGTGACACCGCGCGGGTCGGTCTGGACGAACCGGCCCTTGGCTTCGGTCAGGCCTTGCAGATAGGCGGTGGCGCGGTCGACCAGGGCCTTGTCGGCGGCCGACAGCGGGGCGGCGGCGGGCCGCTGGGCCAGGGCCGGCAGCGGCAGGGCCGCCAGGCCGATCGCCAGGGCGCGGCGGGAGAGTTGGGTCATGGTCGCTCCAAGTTCGCTGCGCGCAGGCCTTAAAGGGCGCTACGGGCGTCAATAGGGCGCAACAACGGCGGAGACGAGGGTCGCGTTCCGTCAGCCCGCCTGCTCGATCGCCGGATCGGCGTCCTCGCGGGGCGCGGACCACACGGCCAGGGCCTCCAGAAGCTTGGCCGGTTCGATGGGCTTGCCCAGGTGGTCGTCCATGCCGGCCTCGTGGCAGCGGTCGATCTGCTCGGGCAGGACATTGGCGGTCATGGCGATAATCGGGGTCGAGCGGGCGCGCTGCAGGGGCAGGGCGCGGATCGCCCGGGTGGCGGTCAGCCCGTCCATCACCGGCATCTGGACATCCATCAGCACGATGTCGAAGGCGCGGCGTTCCATGGCCTCAACCGCTTCCTGGCCGTTCTCGGCGGTCTCGATCTCCAGGCCGAACGGGCCAAGCAGGGCCTGGATCAGCTCGCGGTTCACCGCCACGTCCTCCACCAGCAGCAGGCGCAGCGGACGTTCCAGGGTCTCGGCGGGCTGGATCTGGGGCTCTCCGACCACCGGCTCGTCCGTGCGCGGCAGGACCAGCTCGAACCAGAAAGTCGACCCCGCGCCCGGGGTGGAGGTGGCGCCGATCGCGCCGCCCATCAGCTCGATGGTGCGCTTGCAGATGGCCAGGCCCAGGCCCGTGCCGCCGTACTGGCGCGAGACCGAGGCGTCGGCCTGGGTGAAGCGCTCGAACAGGTGCTCGATCTGGTCGTCGCGCAGGCCGATGCCGGTGTCGGCGACCTCGATCCGCAGGCGACCGCAATCACCCGGCGCGGCGGTCTGGCGCACGGTGACGGCGACCCCGCCCCGAGCGGTGAACTTGATGGCGTTGGAGACGAAGTTCAGCAGCACCTGGCGGATGCGGCCGGCGTCGCCCAGCAGGGGCAGGAGCTGGCCCTCGGTGTTGACGGTGAGGGTCAGGCCCTTGGCCTGGGCCTGCTCGCTCATCAGGGCGGCCATGGCGCGGACGGGGGCGGCCGGATCGAAGGGCCGGGCCTCCACCTCGACGGCGCCGGCCTCCAGCTTGGAGAAGTCGAGCACGCTGTTGACCAGCTCCAGCAGCGAGCCGCTGGCCTCGTGGATCAGGCTCACATGGCGGACATCGTCACCGGCCAGGCGCGGCGAGGCCCGCAGGACGCCCGAGAAGCCGATGATGGCGTTGAGCGGGGTGCGTAGCTCGTGGGTCATGTTGGCCAGGAAGTCGGACTTGGCCGCGGCGGCCTGCTCGGCGCGGCGGCGGGCCTCCTTGAGTTCGGTCTCCATCTGCTTGCGGGCGTCGATATTGCGCGACACCGAGACCACCTGCGGCGGCGCCTCGGGGTCGTCGTTGACCACCACGCAGAAGGTGGTTTCCACCCAGATGGCCGCGCCGTCCCGGCGGACGATCCGGTATTCCAGGGTGACCTTGCCCGGCCCGGCGGCCATGTCGGCGATGGCCCTGGGCAGCCACACAGCGTCGTCGGGGTGCAGGTAGGTGTAGGTGGGGGTCTCGAACAGCTCCTGGGCCGTGTAGCCGGTGGCCCCCTCGATGCTGGGCGACAGATAGATCCGCCGGCCATCCAGGGTCGAGAGCGCGATCACGTCGGTGAGGTTATCGGCCAGCATCCGATACTGACCGTCGCTCTCGGCGAGCTTGCGCTGGGCTTCGTTGAAGCTGCCGCGCGCCTTGAGCATCTGCATGGCGCCGTCGCCCGAGAACAGCATCCCGAGCACCAGGAAGGGGGTGATGAAGACGAGGTCGAGGTTCAGGGGATTGGGGGCGAAGGCCAGAATGGCCAGCATGAAGGCGCCGGGCAGCACCCCGCCGGCCACCAGCCCCATGCGCGACTGATAGGCGTGGGTCTGGGCGTGGTAGACCACCGCCAGCCAGACGGCGACCGCGGCCGCGGCGTTCTCCACCCGTCCGGACGACCACAGGGCGGCGCCGAACACGATCCACCAGCAGGTCACGATCAGCAGGCAGGCGACGTAGTTGAGGCGCAGCGCCGTTCCGGCCCGCTCGCCCGCGAACTGCCGCCGGGTGACGAAATAACACCAGGTCTCGCCAGCGATGATCCCCGCGCCCCACAGCACGCAGAACCAGACCGGCAGGCTCATGGCGCCCAGAGCGCCCACCGCGACGGCGATGACCATCCGCATCGGGACGCCCCGGTGGACGGCGGCCGCAAGCCCGTCGAGCCCCTCGTCCAGCAGATTGGTCACGCTTGCGGTTCCCCCCGCTCGTCATTGACCTGGATAGTGAGCCCGACCGTCTTGAGACGGAGTTACCGGCGGGCATCAACCCATTGAAGGTTCACGCGTTGACTCCGCATGGACGTGGCGGGGACACATGCGACGGCGGCGCGGCCCGATGACTTCCTGACCGGCGGCGGGGAGATGGCCGCACGTGTGCGCGCCTATGATTGGGCTCGGTCGCCCCTTGGGCCCTGGAACGGCTGGCCGCAGAGCCTGCGCACCGCCGCCAGCATCATGCTGAACTCCGCCCACCCGATGTTCCTGGCCTGGGGCCCGTCCCTGGTCTTCATCTACAACGACGCCTACGCCCCGTTCCTGGGGATCAAGCACCCCGACGCCCTGGGCCACCCCTTCGAGGCGATCTGGAGCGAGATTTGGGGCGACATCGCCCCGCTGATCGGCGAGGCGCTCTCCGGCCGGGCCACATGGTCGGAAGACCTGCATCTGATCATGTTGCGCAACGGCTATCCCGAGGACACCTGGTACACCTTCTCCTACAGCCCCATCCGCGATGAGAGCGGCGGGGTCGGCGGCCTGTTCTGCGCCTGCACCGAGACCACGGCCAAGGTGCGGGCGGAGCGGCGGTTGACCTTCCAGGTCGAACTGGCCGAACGCCTGCGGGCGGCGGCGAGCGACGGCGAGATCCGCCGCGTCGCCTCGGCCCTTCTGAGCGACCGGCTTGGCGCCGACCGGGCCGGCTACAAGGAGTTCGATCCCGACGGCGAGCATTTCGAGATCGACGACGGTTGGCGTCACGATGGCTTGCCGCCGATCTCCGGGCGTCACGCGCTCAGCGACTTCGGAGCCGAGGCCGCCGAGGCCGTCCGGGCCGGGCGGACCCTGCGGGTGGCCGACGTGGCGGCCGATCGCCTGACCCGCGACGCCGTCGCGGCCTTCGCCCCCCTCAAAGTCCGCGCGGTGCTGATGGTCCCGCTGATGCGCGATGGGCGCATCGTGGCCGCGGTGTCGGCCCACATGGCGCGACCGCGCCGCTGGACGGATGACGACGAGGCCCTGGTCGCCGCCGTGGTCGACCAGGGTTGGCAGGCCCTGGAGCGGCGGCGAGGCGAGGCTCGGCTGCGCCTGCTGGTCAACGAGCTGAACCACCGGGTGAAGAACACGCTCGCCACCGTGCAGTCGATCGCCAGCCACACCCTGCGCGGCGCGATTTCGCCGCAGGACGTGCGGGTGGACTTCGAGGCGCGGATCCTGTCGCTGTCGCGAGCCCACGACGTCCTGACCCGGCGGACCTGGGAGGGCGCCGACCTGGACGAGATCGCCGCGGCCACCCTGGAGCCCTTCGCCGGACGCGACCGGCGCGTGCTGCGGCAAGGCCCCGAGGTGGGGGTCTCGCCGCGCGAGGCGCTCGCCATTTCCATGGCCCTGCACGAACTGGCCACCAACGCGGCCAAGTACGGGGCGCTCAGCACGGCCGAGGGCCGGGTGAGCATCGCTTGGGACGTGGTGTGCGGCCCGCGCTCGCGGCGCCTGCGGTTGACCTGGACCGAGACCGGCGGGCCGCCGGTGACGCCGCCGCCACGGCGCGGCTTCGGGACGCGGCTGATCGAACGGGGCCTGGCCCGCGAACTGAACGGTTCGGCCCATGTCGCCTTCCCGCCGCAGGGCGTGATCTGCACGGTCGAGGCGGTGCTCGAGCCCGAGGCGGGCTAGTCGCCCAGACACCCAGGCTCAGATTTCGACATGCTGAAGCTTGGTGAAACTGCCCGTCATCCGGCGAGTGATCTCTGTGACACCGGTATCATTTCGCGCCGACGGGGTAAGTTGCCGCGTTAAGCTTGTGCCCCCGATTATTCATACTTATCACCGGCCAGACACCGCCCGCGACACCCCCTTCGGCGGGCCGTGGGCCCTTGTGATGGCGTGGGAATAAGAGGGGCGAAGCCTAGATGGGCAAGGCCATTCCGGGGCTCGACCAGGCTCCGACCAAGCATGCGGGCCTGTTGGCCTGGGTAAACAGCGTCGCGGCGATGACCCAGCCGGACAAGGTCCACTGGTGCGACGGCTCGGACGCCGAGTGGGCGGCGCTGACCGCCGAAATGGTGAAGGCGGGCACGCTCAAACCGCTCAACACCGAGAAGCGGCCCAACAGCTTCCTGGCGCTTTCGGACCCCAAGGACGTGGCCCGGGTCGAGAGCCGCACCTTCATCTGCTCCAAGGACCCCGCCGACGCGGGTCCGACCAACAATTGGCTCGATCCCGACGAGATGCGGGCCGATCTGGAGAACCTCTTCGAAGGCTGCATGCGCGGCCGGACCATGTACGTGGTCCCGTTCTGCATGGGGCCGCTGGGTTCGAAGATCTCCGCCCTGGGTGTCGAGATCACGGATTCGGCCTATGTCGCCATCTCGATGCGGGTCATGACCCGGATGGGCCAGGGCGCCCTGGAGGAGCTGGGCGAAGACGGCTTCTTCGTCCCGGCCCTGCATTCCGTCGGGATGCCGCTCGCCGAAGGCCAGGCCGACGTCGCCTGGCCCTGCAACGACATCAAGTACATCGTCCATTTCCCCGAGGCCCGCGAGATCTGGTCCTACGGCTCGGGCTATGGCGGCAACGCCCTGCTGGGCAAGAAGTGCTACGCCCTGCGCATCGCCTCGGTGATGGCCCGCGACGAGGGCTGGCTGGCCGAGCACATGCTGATCCTCAAGCTGTCCTCGCCGGCCGGCGCGGTCCGCTACGTGGCCGCCGCCTTCCCCAGCGCCTGCGGCAAGACCAACATGGCCATGCTGCAGCCCACCATCCCCGGCTGGAAGGCCGAGACGATCGGCGACGACATCTGCTGGATGCGGTTCGGGGACGACGGCCGGCTCTACGCCATCAATCCCGAGGCCGGCTTCTTCGGCGTGGCTCCCGGCACCGGGCACGCCACCAACCACAACGCGGTCGAGGCCCTGCACGCCAACACCGTCTTCACCAACGTGGCCCTGACCCCCGACGGCGACGTCTGGTGGGAAGGCCTGACCGACACCCCGCCCGAGGGACTCATCGACTGGAAGGGCCAGGCCTGGACCCCCGGCGGCGAGCCCGCGGCCCATCCCAACGCCCGCTTCGCGGTGCCGGCCGACCAGTGCCCGGTGATCGCCGACGAGTGGGACGATCCGGCCGGCGTACCGATCTCCGCCATCCTGTTCGGCGGTCGCCGGGCCAGCGCCGTGCCGCTGGTGACCGAGGCCTTCGACTGGGCGCACGGGGTGTTCCTGGCCTCCAACGTCGCCTCGGAAGGCACGGCGGCGGCGGAGAACAAGGTCGGCGAGCTGCGCCGCGACCCCTTCGCCATGCTGCCGTTCTGCGGCTACAACATGGGCGACTATTTCGGCCACTGGCTGAAGGTCGGGGCCGGCGCCGACGCCGCCAAGCTGCCGCGCATCTATTTCGTGAACTGGTTCCGCAAGGGCGCCGACGGCAAGTTCCTGTGGCCGGGCTACGGCGAAAACAGCCGGGTGCTGAAGTGGATCGTCCAGCGGCTGGAGGGCGAGGCCGAGGCCGTCGATACCCCCATCGGCCGCCTGCCGACCAAGGAGAGCCTGGACCTGTCGGGGTTGAACCTGGCCGACGCGGCGCTCTCCACCCTGCTCTCGGTGGACGCCGAGGTCTGGGCCGAGGAGGCCTCGCTGATCCCGGACGCCTACCGCAAGTTCGGCGACCGCCTGCCCAAGGAACTGTGGGCCCAGTACGAGGCGCTCAACCAGCGCCTCGGCGCGCGAGCGGCGGCGGAGTAGCGATTTTTCCCTCCTCCTTGTGGGGAGGGAAGATCCCGAAGGGATCGAGGGTGGGGCTTTCTGAAGCTTCCACCCAGACGGCCGGACTTCCCCACCCTGGTCGCTGCGCGACCGGTCCCTCCCCACAAGGAGGAGGGATGAGCGCGCCTCTAGGGCGCCGCGCCCACCAGCACTTCGCGCTTGCCGGCGTGGTTGGCGGGGCTGACCACGCCTTCCTGCTCCATCCGCTCGATGAGCGAGGCGGCGCGGTTGTAGCCCACCTGCAGGCGGCGCTGGACATAGCTGGTCGAGGCCTTGCGATCGCGGGTGACCACGGCCACGGCGCGGTCGTAGAGGTCGTCGCCCGAGCCGCCGCCCTCCTCGCCGAAGCCCCCTTCGCCGTCCTCGTCCTCGTCGCCGCCGGCGGTGACGTCCTCGAGGTACTGGGGCTCGCCCTGGCTGCGCAGGAACTTGGCCACCGACTCCACCTCCTCGTCGGAGACGAACGGGCCATGCAGGCGGGTGATGCGCCCGCCGCCGGCCATGTAGAGCATGTCGCCCTGGCCCAGCAGCTGCTCGCCGCCCTGTTCGCCCAGGATGGTGCGGCTGTCGATCTTGGAGGTGACCTGGAAGCTGATCCGGGTCGGGAAGTTGGCCTTGATGGTGCCGGTGATCACGTCCACCGACGGACGCTGGGTGGCCATCACCAGGTGGATGCCGGCGGCGCGGGCCATTTGGGCCAGGCGCTGGACGGCGCTCTCGACCTCCTTGCCGGCCACCATCATCAGGTCGGCGACCTCGTCGATCACCACCACCAGATAGGGCATGGGCTTGGGATCGATTCGCTCGCTCTCGTAGATCGGCCGGCCGTTGTCGTCGAAGCCGGTCTGGACGGTGCGCTCGAAATGCTCGCCCTTGGCCGAAGCCTCCTTGGCGCGCTCGTTGTAGGAGGCGACGTTGCGCACCCCGATCTTCGACATCAGGCGATAGCGGTCCTCCATCTCGCGCACGGTCCACTTGAGCGCGACGATGGCCTTCTTGGGGTCGGTGACGACCGGGGCCAGCAGGTGCGGGATGCCGTCATAGACGCTGAGCTCCAGCATCTTCGGGTCGATCATGATGAACCGGCACTGCTCGGGCGGCAGGCGATAGAGGATCGACAGGATCATGGCGTTGACGCCCACGGACTTGCCGGAGCCGGTGGTGCCGGCGATCAGCAGGTGGGGCATCTTCGACAGGTCGGCGATATAGGGCTCGCCGCCGATATTCTCGCCCAGCGCCATGGGCAGGGCCTGGGTCGAGCGCTCGTATTCTGCGCTGGCCAGCAGGTCGCGGAGATAGACGGTCTCGCGCCGCGCATTGGGCAGCTCGATGCCGATGGCGTTGCGGCCGGGCACCACGCTGACGCGGCAGGCGGCGACGGACATGGAGCGGGCGATGTCGTCGCTGAGCGCCACCACCCGGGCCGACTTCACCCCGGCGGCCGGGACCAGCTCATAGAGCGTGACCACCGGGCCGGGACGGATCTGGTCGATGGCGCCGCGCACCCCGAACTCGGCCAGCACGCTTTCCAGCAGCTGGGCGTTCTGGCGCAAGGCCCCCTCGTCGAAGGCCGAGGCGCGGGGCTTGGGCTTGGCCAGCATGGCCAGCTCCGGCAGGGCGAAACCGCCCGGCTTGACGAAGTCGAAGGCGCCCTGGGCCTCGCGCTGTTCGCGGCCGGAATCCTTGGGGCCGGCCTTGGGCGCCTTGATCGCGACGGGCGCGGTCGGCAGCCCGGCGGAGGGCGCCGGGGGAGGCGGCTCGGCCAGGGACGAGGCGGCAATCCCCTCACCCTTGGCGGCGCGGGCGCGGCGGGCCACCGAGGGGCGGGCCTCGGCCTTGGCCGGCGGCGGGGCCGGGCGTTTTTGGGTGGCTTCGCGGATCCAAAGCAGGGCGGCTGCGAGCTCGTCGCGGCGCACGCCGATGGCGTAGCCCAGGCCGGTGGCGGCCGCGGCGGCCAGCAGGCCGGCCGAGAGCACGGTCCCGAGCGGCACGTGGGCGTAGGCGAAGACGCCGGCCAGGCCGCGCAGCAGGCCATCTCCCCAGAATCCGCCCAGACCCTTGGCCAACGGCCACGCCGCCGGCGGGGCGGGGGCCGAGAGCAGGCCGGCCAGGGCCAGGACCCCCAGGGCGCCCACGAAGGCGCGCAGCCGCACCAGGCCCCGGGTCTGGTCGGGTTGGGGCGAGGCGGCGCGATAGAGGCCGAACAGCACCATCAGCAGGGCGGCGACCCCGGCGGCCAGGCCCAGGGACTGCATGCCGGCGTCGGCGGCGGCGGCGCCGGGTCCGCCCAGGGCGTTGAGCGGGGCGACGGCCGAGGCGGCGTTCAGGCTGGGGTCGGCGGCGTTGTAGGTGACCAGGGCGACGGCGAAGGCCAGGCCGGCGGCGGCGATCAGCCCACCCCGGAGCCGCGCGGTGGTCGGATGGGTCCAGGCCAGGCCCGCGATGTGCAGCCCCAACTCCAAACCCGTTTTCCGCGCCATCCGCGCCATGCCGCCGCTCCCCGTTCTGGAAACGCCATATCTGGGGCCTAGAGGGTTAAGAGGCGTTTACTCTGCTTCCATTCCGCTGCGGCGTTTTCACAGCTTCCTTGCGCGCGACCGCCGCCGAAACCGGCGTCCACTTTCGGCTATCGCGCTGTCGCCGATTGTGGACGGGCCCAGAGCCGATTAGGTTCGCGGCCATGTGGAGCATGCCTCAAAGCGCCCTGCGGGTCGTGGCCGTGATCATCGCCGTCTGCGCCGTCAGCGGTTTCGCGCTGGGCCTTCGCAACGTGCCCGACAAGCCGCGGCTGCCCGGCGAATCGGCGGGCGGCGCGTCCTCGGCCCTCGAAGCCACCGACGCCCAGCCGGTGGGCGAGTTGCTGGTCACCGATCCGCCGCCCCCGCCGCCCGAGGAAAAGGCCGACGAAGAGGACACCACCGAGAAGACCGAGGAAGTCCGCGCCGCCGAGATGGCCAAGCTGGAAGCCGAGGCCAAGGCGCTCGCCGCCGCCAAGGCCGCCGCCGCGCCCAAGGCGCCGCCGCCGGAAGACAAGGTCGGCGACCTGATCGAGGCCCTGCCGCCGCCGCCGGAACAACCGCCTTACTGAGTGCGGACTACCCCGCCCGATAGCTCTTCGGCTTGACGCCGTTGGCCGCGAAATGGGCCAGCATGCGGTTCCAGGCGTCGGCGGCGGCCGTGGCGTCGTAGCTGGCGCGGTAGTCGGCGTGGAAGCCGTGCTGGCTGTCCGGATAGAGCACCAGGTCGGACCGGGTCTTCTTGGCCGCGACCAGGGCCGCGCGCATGGCCTCCACGTCGCTGACCGGTATGCCGCCGTCCTTGCCGGCATAGAGGCCGATCACCGGGGCGTTGAGCTGGCCGACGACCTGCAGCGGCCAGGTGCGGTTGGGCTCTCCCAGGAACTCGCCGGGCTTGGGGGCCGACAGGCGGCCGTACCAGGCCGCGCCCGCCTTGAGGTCCTTGAACCGGGCCGAGGACAGCCAGACGAGGGCGCCGCCCCAGCAAAAGCCGGTGATGGCGATCTTGCCCTTGTCGGCGAATTTCTGGGTCTTGACGAAGGCGAGCGTGGCGGCGACGTCGCCCATGATCTGGGCCTCGGAGGCGTCGCCGACGATCTTCCGCACCTCGGCGAAGTCGGCGGCCTTGGACGGATCGCCCTGCCGCACGAAAAGGTCCGGCGAGATCGCCACATAACCCAGCTTGGCCAGCCGGCGGCAGATGTCGCGGACGTATTCGTGCAGGCCGAAGACCTCGGGGATCACCACCACAACGGGGAAGCGGCCCTTGGCGTCCGGGCGGGCGACGAAGGCGGGAATGGCGCGGTCGGGGGTCTCGACCATCACCATCTCGGTGATCAGACCGGCGGCGTCGGTGACAATGGGTTCGGCCTGGGCCGAGCGGGCGGCGAGCGCGTAGCTCGCCAGCACCGCGGCGGCGAGCCCGCGGCGGGAGAGGTGGAAATCCTCGGGTTCGGCGCCTTCAGGCCGGGTTGGGGTGAGCACGACCATGACCAGTGACCTCTTGCGGTAAGCATCTCCATTTGCGTCCGGCGGGGAGGCGGAGTCAAAGGCGTGTTGGGGGTGGGTTGGGCCACGGACAGCCTCAGGCCGGCGCGGCGCGGCGCAGGGTCAGATTGATCCGCCCTCCCCCCGGAATCAGCCGTGAGGATCCGGGCAGGATGCGGTCCACCCCATGATGGATCAGCCGGGCCTCTCCGGCGAGCAGGCAAACGTCCCCCGAGGCCAGCCGCACCGAACGCGTGGGATCGGCGCGCTTCAGACCCCCGACCCGGAACACCGCCGTGTCCCCCAGCGAGACCGAGAGCACCGGAAAGCCGAAGTCGGCCTCGTCGCGATCCTGGTGCAGGCTCATCCGCGCCTGCGCGTCGTAGAAGTTGACCAGGCAAGCGTCGGGCGGGGTCCTCGGATCGGCGAGTTCCGCCCAGAGGTCGAGCAGGGCCTGGGGGATGTCGGGCCAGGGCGCGCCGGTGGCCGGATGGCGTGGCTCGTAGCGATAGCCGGAGTGGTCGGTGGTCCAGCCGAGCGCCCCGAAACTGGTCATGGCCACGCTCATCGGCTTGCCGCCGGGGGTCATCTGGAGGACGAAGGGGGCGGCCTGGACGCGGGCCATGACTTCGTCCAGCAGGGCTTGCTGGGCGGGCAGGTCCAGGGCGCCGGGCAGCAGGCGGAAACCGGTGGTCGAAGCAGGGCTCATCAGGGTCCATATAGGGGCGATGGACGGCATTTCGCTCATGAAGCCGCTGCGATGGCGAGCCCTGACCGACGGCGAGCGGCGGCTTTCGGACGAGGTTTTCGGCGCCGCCCTGGACACAGCCCGCATCCGCATCTTCGCCATCCCGATCTGGAACCGGCCGTTCGTCCCCAACGGGCGACTGGTGGTCTGGCCGGCGATGGGCGCCTATGCCGACTTCTCGCGAGCGCCGCTGTGGATCCGCTCGGTGCTGGTCCACGAGCTGGTTCACGTCTGGCAGGCTCAGGCCGGGGTCAACCTGCCGCTGGCCAAACTGCGCTGCGGGGACGGTCCGGCGGCCTATGACTATGATCCGACCGACGGTCGGGAATTTTCCACGCTGAATATCGAGCAGCAGGCGATGGTGGTGCAGCATGCCTACCTGGCGCGCCGAGGCGGGGCCGCGCCTCATTCCGCGCCAGCTTATGCAAGGATTCTAGAAGCTTGGCCGAACATTGATCTATCAAGACCCCGTATTGATTAGGGTCATTACCCTTGTAGGGGGCGCGTGCGATCCCATATCGCGACTCGACGCCGGTTTCCCCGTGGGTTAACCGGCCGAGCCCTTATTCGAACCGGGGACGTTGAGAAGAAACGGGGTGCTTCATCCGAAGGCCCTTCAGACGACGTCCGCCATTCAGGAGCGAGCAAGACTCGATATGAGCAAGATCATCGGCATCGACCTGGGCACGACCAATTCGTGCGTGGCCATAATGGACGGCAAAACGCCCAAAGTGATCGAGAACGCCGAAGGCGTACGCACCACCCCCTCGGTGGTGGCCTTCCTGGAGGACGGGGAACGCCTCGTCGGCCAGCCCGCCAAGCGCCAGGCCGTGACCAATCCGTCCAACACCCTTTTCGCCATCAAGCGGCTGATCGGCCGCAACTACAACGATCCGGTGGTCGAAAAAGACAAGCACATGGTGCCCTACGAGATCGTCAAGGGTCCCACGGGCGACGCCTGGGTGAAGGCCCAGGGCAAGGACTATTCGCCCCAGCAGGTCTCGGCCTTCATCCTTCAGAAGATGAAGGAAGCCGCCGAGCAGCACCTGGGCGAAAAGGTCGAGTAGGCAGTCAACACGGGCCCGGCCTATTACAACGACGCCCAGCGCCAGGCCACCAAGGACGCGGGCAAGATCGCCGGGCTTGAGGTCCTGCGCATCATCAACGAACCCACCGCCGCGGCGCTCGCCTACGGGCTGGAGAAGAACGAAGGCAAGAAGATCGTCGTCTACGACCTGGGCGGCGGCACCTTCGACGTCTCGATCCTGGAGATCGGCGACGGCGTCTTCGAGGTGAAATCGACCAACGGCGACACCTTCCTGGGCGGCGAGGACTTCGACCTGCGGATCGTCGATTACCTGGCCGACGAGTTCAAAAAGGAAACCAGCGTCGACCTGCGCAAGGACAAGCTGGCCCTGCAGCGCCTGAAGGAAGAAGGCGAGAAGGCCAAGAAGGAGCTCTCCTTCACGGCCCAGTACGAAGTGAACCTGCCCTTCATCTCGATGAACGCCTCGGGCCCGCTGCACCTGAACATCAAGCTGTCGCGCTCCAAGCTGGAGGCGCTGGTCGAGGACCTGGTCGCCAAGACCGTCGGCCCCTGCGAGCAGGCGCTGAAGGATGCGGGCATGAAGAAGTCCGATATCGACGAAGTGATCCTGGTCGGCGGCATGACCCGCATGCCCAAGGTCGTGGAGACGGTGAAGGAGTTCTTCGGCCGCGAGCCGCACACCGGCGTGAACCCGGACGAGGTCGTGGCGCTGGGCGCCGCGGTCCAGGCCGGC
>NZ_JAUYOJ010000041.1 GCF_030697925.1 Phenylobacterium sp.
AGCCGCCGGATCTGATAGGCCTCCTTGTTGTGGCCCCGCTGGATCGCTTCCCAGACCTGTTCCTGGCGTTCGTGGTCGGGACCGACGGAGAAGGCCATGAGCTGGTCGAGGGTCATGCCATCCTCGGCGTAGACCTCGAGAAGCCTGGGCGAGACGGACGCCAGGCGCAGGCGCTGGCGGACCACCTGCACACCGACGAAGAAGGCTGCTGCGATCTCCTCCTCGCTCTGGCCCTTCTCGCGCAAGGCGAGGAAGGCGCGAAACTGGTCGAGCGGGTGCAGGGGCGCGCGCTGGACGTTTTCGGCCAGGCTGTCCTCCTCGGCGATCCCGTCGGTGCGGACGACGCAAGGCACGGGCGCGGTGCGGGCCAGGCGCTTCTGCTTCACCAGCCGTTCCAGCGCCCGATAGCGGCGACCACCCGCCGGAATTTCGAACATGCCGGTCTCGGCGCCGTCGGCGCCCCGCACAGGCCGCACGGTGATGCTCTGCAGCATCGTGCGCCGGGCGATGTCCTCGGCCAACTCCTCGATCGAGACCCCGGCCTTGACGCGCCGGACGTTCGACTGGCTGAGCACCAGCTTGTTGAAGGGGATGTCGCGCGAAGCGCTGAGGACGATCTTCTGAACTTGAGTCATGGGAAGGCTCCATGACGGGCCGGCCGGGAGATCATCTCTCGACCTTCAAGCCCGTCACGAAGCTCCCCACCCCTCTCTTCCTCTGCGGCCCATCCGCAACCCCGGCGGCGCGGGCCGGACGCGCGTCACGCGGCGGCCGGCCGGAAAGCCAGGAGATAATCCGCGGCCTTCGACGCGGCGCCTGAAGGCGCTGGAGGACGAGAACGCCATGTGCCCCAGCAGCGGCTTCGCGTGCTCGCCGAGCTGACGTTCTGCGTGGATGTAGTTTTGGAAGCCACCGGCAGCGGCCGCCAAGTCTAGGGCGCGGGCGTATTGCAGACCTTGCTGGGCCTTCAGGGCTCTGCCGTAGCGTTTGATGCCATTGAGCGTGGTCGGTCGGATAGGTCCATTGGACATACCAGTTCTCCTGGCTCTTTACGAAACGGCGCCCGCCCACGGCTTCTCGAGCCCGAGCACGACATGAATGGGAGGAAGATTTTCAGGGCAGTTGCTGTCAACAGCTTCGCTGCGGCGGGCGGCGGGTTCCTGCCAGGGGAACCGAGAGACTCTTCTACCCCGCGACCGGCTTTGGGCAAACCGCCACCCGCCTGTAGGTTCGGTTGGAGGTCCCCATCACGCTTTCATCATTCGCAGTTCGACCGCGGAGCTATGAGATTTGGCAACCCCTTGTCACACCCGATTGCGCCAGTGGTCGTAGAACCGGACATCTTCTACGTCCTGCTTGTCCCGGATTGGCGACCTCATGAGGTATCGCCCTTCCAGGGCCTTGCACCGGGCCTGCTCGATCATCTCCCGACGCTCCATCGCATCGTGCGGCTTCCGGGTGACGTATTTGAGTACGCTATGCCCCGTGCGGATCGTCTCGCGCGCCGCGCCGGCGGGCTCGGCGGCTGGAGATGGATTCCTTTCAACGCCTCGAGTTTGCCCGACCTTGAGATACCGCCGCCGTCGCCGATCTGGGTGATGTTCAGCGCCGACGCGGAGGTCGCGGCGGCCGTAGAGGTTTGGCGACGCGATCAGGTGCTGACGCCCTTGCACGTCGGCGTCGGCGGGGTTTCTGCTGATCTCGACCTCGGCGAATTGACGCCCGATCGGCTAGTACAGCACTGTCGGCAAAGTCTCGCGCAAGCACGTCTCGTCGAGCCTGACCTCGATATCGCACACGCGTTGGAGGCACTTGACCGTTGGCTTGTCCCGCCATCGGCGCCGTCACCGCTGACGTTTGCTTCTCACAACGTCAGCGCTCCGAACGAGATGGTGCTGCTCTCGGAAGGGTATCAGCTCAGCAACGGTGCGCCTGTCGAGGGAGAAACGGCCGACGACAACTATCTCGCCGCCATCGCGGAGTCGGCACGACAAGTGCGCCAGCTCCGCAATGAGGCTGGATTTCCGCGCGCGTTCTTGGCTGATCCACCCAGGCCGGACCTGATTTTGTTCGCGCCCGCCATCTATCCCCATCTCGAGAGCGCGCTGGCCCCGTTCCGCGCTCAAGCTCCGCCGGGCTTAATGAGCGCAATTCGATTGATGCGGCGGCAACGCCAATTCGTGTTTGCGCAGGTGACCGACGAGGTCGCTGCGCAGCCCGGCTTTGGAGGCGCGCTTGCCCTGCGCGGCCGGGAACTCAAAACGCAGGCAGCCGCCATAGGGCTGCGCGGCGCATCAACCGTGGCGGCGACGATCAGGTTCCCGCCCAGCGTGAACCGAGCAGCGGGGGCGGTAGGGGTGCTGGCCAACCACCTTCGCCAAGTGGATCGTCCCCGGCCGGTCAAGACCGCACGCGTCTTCAAAGCCGTCCAAACGGCGCTCACAAATAGTATCGCCGCTGACGCCCTCGACCTGATCCGCGGCTCGCAGTCTGGTCTGAAGATCTTCGCAGACGCACCACTCGAATGGCTTCCGGTTGACGGACTGCCGCTTGGTCTCCGCTTTGATGTCTCACGCATCAACGCTACGCCTGGTGCACTGACATTCGGAGAGCTTCCTGCGCCGCGGACCCTCTATCTGGCGCCAGAGGCGTTCCTCGACTTCTTGGTCGTCTCCTCATTTGGGGCCCACGACCCCATCCGCGACCACCTGCGACTAGCCATCGAGGCGTTGGCGGAAACGGCCGGCGTTCGGTTTAGGGGCCGCTTCGTCGATGTGCAGTCTGAAGCCGAGATGGTCGCCGCCCTCAACGATTTTGAAGGCCCCATCGCGATCTTCGATATGCACGGCTCCCATGAGGATCACGTCGGCGTGCTTCAGGTCGGGCCCGACCGTGTCGACGTCTGGGGGCTGCGAACGCAGATCCGGGTGCCGCCAATCGTCGTGCTAAGCGCATGCGACACCCACCCTGCGGACCGTTCACACGCCACGGTGGCAAACGGATTCATTCATTGCGGCGCAAGGACCGTGCTTGGAACTCTGCTGCCCGTCCAGTCTATGCAGGCGGCTGCTCTGATCGCCAAACTGCTGCTGCGAGCTGTCGTCTACACGCGGGCGAGGATAGACGCTGGTCGGGCCGTGCCCTGGTCGGCGGTGGTTGGCGGCACCTTGCGCATGATGTTGGTGGCGGAGACTGCCCGAGGGCTCGCACAAGCTGGGCACATCGCGAATGAGGCCGCGCCCGGACTGCAGTTTCTCGGGAACGAGCTCATCCTCCGAGGGCAGCGCGACTGGTTCGAACAGGTGGTGGCCCGCTATCGTGCGGCTACCGGCCTGGGCGAGGTCCAATGGGCTGCATTCTTTGGCGATCTGCTCGCAGGCTCGGAGGCGGTTCGTTACGTTCAGGTGGGAAACCCAGAGACCATTGTGGTGACGACGGGTGAGCTCATGGACCAGGTGTATGGAGCGTTAGCTCAGCTGTAGAATCGACCCTGGCGGAGCGTGGGGCCGGCTCAGATCAGTGCTCTTGTGTCATTGAGGGTGAATGGCTCTCAATCGGCGGCGATCCGCGCCATCAAGCGGGTGGGTCGGCCGCCGGAGGCGCGGTAGGAGGCGCGGCTGTCGCTAGCGCCATGAAGACGTGGCTGAGACGAAAGGGATCCGTGATGGTCGCCTTTCTATGGTGCGTCTCAAACACGGTCGCGCCGGATTCAATCTCCCAGGCCTCCGTTGCCACGTCACCATCGGGCAACGGCAGGCAGGCCAGTTGTTCGCGGCAGCGGCCGATGCTCGCCCGTATGGCCTCGGCTTCCGCTTCGACGCTGCAGGTTACCAAGCCGCACATCACCCCTCGCGCCTCTTCCCTCCCATAAGTTCCAGTCAGGAACCTCACGATGCCCTTATTTCGATAGGCGCTTCGACAGCCGTGCGTGCCCTGCAGTTTCTTGAACTCGAGCGTAAGGGCAGCGCTGCCAGGTGCCGGATAGTGGTACTCAACATCGGTTCGCCCGACGGCCTTGACCCTGCCCGCACGGCGGCGTGTGACGGGGCGCTCCGCGTGGAATCGTCCGCCTATCCCGCCAGCGCGGCGTCGGTTTGGGTCATCGAGATAGTCCGCTAAGCTCTTGGTGAGCACCGGTTCTCGCTCGCCTGCATGGTGGACGCGCGGAAAGAGCGTCACAAGTTCGGCCCAGCTGCGCGCGACATAGCCGACGACCTGCTCCACGGCGCTATCGGGGAAGCAGCTCAGCCAAGCAGGGTCGGGCGTGCCGACGATGTCCGTCACGCCGCCTCCGGGGCGCGTGCCGCAGCTCGAATCTGCTGCACCAGGCGGTCCGCGTCGGCCAAGGCCGCTCGTTGTAGCCAGAAGCGAGCCCGAAACGGTTTGATCAGCCGAACCGTACGCCCCGACGCGACCGTGATATGCGGCAACGCCATCATCGACATGCTCTCAGCATCCGCTGCGCGCGCCGCGAGGCTATCCTCAATGGTCCGCACGAGCTCGTCGGTCTCGGCTTCGCGCACGCGCCCCTCGGTCCTCGCGGCGGATTGTTGTTCCCCGAGGCTGATGGTGGCCGCCGCCAAGAGCTGTCGCTGGTCGAACGCCACCGACACGTCGATCGCGCTGCCACCGCCGAGGCCGTCCCGCCAGGCCTCCAGGCTTGTCTGCAGAACGCGGGCATAGGCTTCGAGGTCGTCGTGGCTCGGGCGCCGAAGCAAGGGCGTCAGTAGGTCAGACGGATCGGTCGAAGACGGCTGAATGGAAGGTGCGACCCTCTCCACCATCTCCTTGACCAGCACCCTGTCGTCGTCGCTCAGCTGGAAATAGTCCAACACGAGCGCGTCCAGCCGCCCCTTCTGCAGCGAATAGGCGTTGTCACGAAAGCCCTCCTCAGTGGCGGAGAGCGTCTCAAAGATTCGACTTACCTCGTCCAGCACAGCGTAAGCTATGTCGGGAACTGGGTGGCGTTCGGGCCGTACGAACGGCATCGCTAGCAATTCCGATTTGTGAAGCTTGGGGCGCTCGCCGGCGACGGTGTGGCTGCGCAGGATCATCAGGTAGTGGGCCAACGGCGACCGCAAGTAGGCGGCCAGAAACTGCAGCAGGGACCTGTCTGCCTCGACGCCGCCAATGGCCTTCAGAGAGTGCCGGAACGTGAACGGCGCCTCGCTATAGAAGGCTTTCACGCCTGACTCTGGGTTCACTCCATCGGGCCATATTACCCTAGGTCCCCGATAGAGGGCGCGCTCCCCAAAGAATGCAATACGGGCGTCGGCGTCTCCCGGGAACGGTTGCAAGGCTCGCTGTTCATCCAGGATGACGCTGCTCACAGGGATGGCGCGCGCATCCAGGTATTTCATCTCGCGAAGATCGCCGGCGTCTGTGCCTGGGTAGTCTTTGTACGGCGCTACCCACCCGGAATTGCAGAGCCAGGCGGATTGGCGCGCGCTGCCCCGGCCGATCAAGTCCTCGATTCGTCCTAGCCGTTGGCATTTTCTGTACAGCGCAACGTCATGCTCCGTCCCCCAGTAGAGAAGGCCGAACAGCCGCTCTTCTGAGTAGAACGTGGCAGCCGGCAACGTCATTCGGTCGTCGCTGTGGATTGCGAGCCGTCCAAAGGCCAGGGCGACATCGGCCTTGGGGGCCAGGTACTCGATAACCTCGCCATGGCCGGGGGTGAGTTCGCCGGCCGCGATGGCTGCCCGTTGTGCGGGGTCCCGCGCGACGCCCGTTATCACGGCAAACGGGTGCTTCGCGCCTGGGAAGATCAGGCGGCGCATATCGGCGAAATTCACGACTTGCTCAACCCGCATCCACTCGGTGAGGTCGCAGCGGAAGTCGTTCGCCCGCTCGCCGACGATCAGCCTGACCGGCAGCACCAGAGCGATCCTGCCACCTGGTTTGAGGCATTCGAGAGCCCGGAACGTGTAAGCGATCGCGATCTGACGGTAAGACAGCGACGGCGGATCGGCCAGCGATGCCATCCAGGGCTCATAGGTGGTCGTTTCCCCGGCACTGGGCTCCCGCCAGGGCGGATTGGAGATCACCAGGGAGAACCGCCCACGGGTGGCTGCTACAGAATTGGCGGCGAAGATGTCGCCGTCTGTTGGACCGGCCCGCAGGTTGGTGCCGATTAGATTCGGCAGCGTGCCGCCGCGACGCTGGATCTCCACTAGGTCGGATGGCTGCAACTCGGAAAGCAGCGCGAGATAGAGACTGAAGGCGGTGAGGCGGCAGGCGTCGAGGTCGATGTCGCTCCCGAAAATGCTCGATCGGAGCAGGTCGCGCCGTTCTTCGAACGTCAACGGTCGCTCATCTCGCTGTTCGGCGACGCGCAGGAGGTGGCGAAAGGCGGTCGTGAGAAGAATGCCCGAGCCACAGGCGCCGTCGAAAATCGTCTGAGCCAGCGGATCGGCCACGCCGGCGAATGCTTGCTCAACGACGTACACCGCCAAGTGACGCGGTGTGTAGTAGGCTCCGAGCTCGCGCTGACCAGGAAGCCGCCTGGCCCCATCGCCACCGCCGCTCGGCTGCGGCGCGATCAGGCCCTTTGTCGCGAGGAAGGTCTGGTAGATGCCTGAGATCAGTTCGATCGGGATCTCGGAGAAATCATAGCCCCAGAAGCTTCGTTGCCCCGTCTGCAGGTCCGTGCGCTTCAGAAACTCAGCCAGCGCCTGGAGCGCCGCCCCCGGCAAGTCCCAAAACTCGGCGTCCGTGTCGGTTGCGGGATTGAGGAAATCGCCGTTGAAGTCGTTCCGCAATTGCGTGAACAGGCGCTCCAGGCCGTTCCTATCCGCGCCTGAGACCAGAGCTTCCAGCGGAGCCACTTGATGCTGGGCGCGGTAGTCGTCTCCGACGATCCCTCGCTGCTCCAGAAAGCTGACAAAGATCGCCTTCGCGAGGGCGTGGCGCGCCTCGTCTTCGGTCAGAGCTGTGGGGCCGCACAGTACCTTGAGCAGGGCGACGATGTTCTCGAGCAGCGAATTGTCCACGCGCAGCTTCGGGTCAAACCATCGGCTGTGTCGTTCCCACGCCCGCCCCGAACTTAAGTCCGCCTGAGACCACGGCCCATCGTTCGCGGCGTTCGCCGCGGGAACGGCCTGAGGCGTAGCGCTTGGGTCGAGAACGGAATGGGCCTCAATGCTGTCGGCGCCCAACACCAGGACGAGGCTGGCCAGATTCTGATTCCACAGTCTGCGGCAGAACCGGCGCAGAGCCTCGCGACGATCGCCATCGTGGACAGGCAGATCGGCGGCGTCGACCAAGCACGCCAGCGGTGCCCCCCCATGCATGAACACGGCCGACGCTCCCGCCTCGCCGGGGCGGGGCGCGAACATCCGGCGTATCTCTGGAGCGAACGGATGATCGGTGGGAACGTCAGCCGCGCGACGGACAAGCGCCTCTTCTCGTCGACCGTAGCCGAGCGTGAGAATGTGCTGCTCGAAGCCGTCCATTGACCCTCCGTCCATGGTCCGACGACACTAGACGCAACCGGAGCTGGTCACAATGCAGGGCCCTACCGAAAAACCGTATAGCACTAATTTTCCATATAATATGGAAAATTAGTAGCTATATCAGGTTGAGTGATGTTTGTTGCCGTCATGGTCGATAGCCGATCCGCGAGGCAGCCAAAGCCTCCAGCCCATCAACCGCCGGGAAGCCAGAGCATCTCGGCCGCGCGGCGGCGGCGGTTCGCGTTTCTCGAAGCGGAGTTGTTTTGGAAGGGCGAGGTCGGCCGAGAGGTGCTCAGCACTACTTTCGACCTCACGCCCAACCACGTGACGGACGACCTCGCGACCTACAAGGCGACGTGCCCATCCAATCTCGTGTACGACGAGCGCCGCCGCCGCTATCGCCCTGGGCCGCGATTTCGCCCCCGCTTCATCGCTGCAAACCCTCAGCGCTACTTGGCCGAGTTAAGGGCGCGTGCCGAGAGCCTAGGGCCCGCCGCAGGCGGGATGGCTTCGGTCGAAGTCGTCCCTGATCCAGCCGGCGCGGTCGATGTCGATCTGCTGCAGGCGGCGACGCGTGCAATACACTCTCGAACGGCGTTGAAGATCACCTACCAGTCGCTCACCACGGCCGATCCAACGCGTCGGCTGATCTTTCCCCATGCGCTTGCTCACAACGGGCGGCGCTGGTTCATGAGGGCCTACGATACCCTGCGCGGTGACTTTCGGGATTTTGCGCTCGCTCGCGTCCTCACTGTGACACGCGATCAGACGCCGGCGCCAGAAGAGACAGACTTGGATTGGGACCAGCGGCTTCCCGTCAGAGTGCGACCCAATCCGCGGCTCCATCCTTTTCAGTGCGACATCGTCGCAAGGGAATATGGAATGCGGCGAGACGGGGAAGGTTGGCTTTGGGAGGTCCAGATAAGGCGCGCCATGGTCGTCTACTTCCTAGACCTCCACAGCCTTCGATCCCAGGCGCGTGAAGAAAGCCCCGACCGGAAGCCCCTCGTTCTCGAGAATTATCAAGACATTCAAATGGCGGATTGGTCGCTAGGTCGACGATCGAATGGGTCATCGGTCGACTAGGTTCGTTTGAGACGCTCGTGCCGCGACGCACCATCGACAGACGTGCTTCGTCACGCGGGCGCGATGAGGGGTTCCGTCCGCCTTCCTCTTAGTTTGAGGGATGAGTCACTGAAGCCTCCGAATCAGCCTGACACGCTTGTACGTCGGGGAACGATCATGCAGGGGCCGGCGCGCGAGCGTCTCGACGTCGACCGCGTCGCCGCGATCCTGGGCCGCGCTGGCGGGCCAGCCATTCGCGCGCCGGAAAAGCGCCGGGCACTGGCTCGGCGATGCAGACTTAGGGCTACCCCCCGGTACCCCCATTGGAGCCACCCTGGAGGACGCTACTCCAGGGTGGGCTTCCTGTGAAATGTGCGAAGTGTTCGGCGTCCGGCCGCCCTTGCGGACCGGCGCGATGCGTTGCTGCGCTCGCGGCCTCAAAGAGGGACGGCTACCCAGTGAGCGACGTTTCGTCGCCCTGGGCCATGGTGGCGTAAAGCCGCTCCATCTCCGCATCGAACTCAGCCCACAGCCTCGCTCCCTCGTCGGGCGGGAGCGCGTCCTTGCCAAACCGAAAAGCGTTGTCTTCCCGAATGATGGAAAGCGGCTCCCTCCACGGCATCGACGTCGCTGATTTCACAAGCGCCAACGTGGCATGCAAGCGCGACCGTATGACGGCCGCAACCTCCTCACTGGGGGCTTCGGCGACGCACGACTCGGTTGCGAAGAGATCAGTTTGAACGAGCAACATCCGCTTCACCGTAGCACCATCGGCTTGATTCGCGCCTAGAGTGGCCGACCTCACAACCGCGACATTTAGACCGTGACCTGGCGCCAAGACCGACTACCTGAACTCGTGCGTGCGATCTCCGGCCGTCCGCGGCACGAGGCGCTGCGCGGTCATATCATAGAACTCCTGCGGTCGGGCTTCGGTGCCTCCTACGAAGACATCGCGCACGAAGTCTATCTGCTCGACAACACTGGCCGCATCGACACCCTCTGGGGCGCAACCGTTATCGAGCTGAAAAGCGACCTGCGGCGGGAGATTGGGGACGTTCTCGCCCGCATGCCCGCCTACATCGCAGACGCCGCCGCGCGCACCCAAAGCAGCGCGCCGGTGACGGGGGTCGCGACCGACGGCGCCACCTTCATTGCCTACGGCCTGCGTGACGGAGAATTGCACGAACTCGCGCGCTATACGACCGATCCGGAACGTCCGGACGAGCTGATGGCCTGGCTTGAGCCGCTGCTGTCCGACCGTCCGGATCTCATCCCGGCGCCACGCATTGTCGCCCAGACCTTCGGCCGTGGCAGCCTGACCTTCGCCGGCGCCCGTGTGGTGCTCGATGCGCTTTGGGCGGAGCTGCAATTCGATCCGGAGGTTCGCCTCAAGCGTGACCTCTGGGATGGACTGCTCCGCGAAGCCTACGGCGAAGACGTCGGCGGCGATGCGCTATTCCTCCAGCATACCTACCTGGTCGTAGTGGTGAAGGCGATCGCCGCGCGTGTGCTCGATCTTCCGGTGGACGATCCCGAGGCGCTGCTCTCGGGCCAGGCGCTGGTTGATGAGGGGATCGTCGGTGCGGTCGAGGCGGATTTCTTCGACTGGCCGCTCAAAACTCCGACCGGCACCGACCTCGTCCGCCAGATCGCGACACAGGTCGCGCGCTTCCGGTTGCGGGATGTCGAAGCGGACGTGCTCAAGGTCCTTTACGAGAGCCTCGTCGACCCCGAGGAACGGCACGATCTTGGCGAATACTATACGCCAGACTGGCTCGCCGGCCGTATCGTCGCCGAAGCCGTCAATGCGCCCCTCACACAACGGGTCATCGACCCGGCCTGCGGCTCCGGGACGTTTCTGTTCCACGCTGTGCGGCGGCTGATCGCGGCCGGGAACGCCGCCGGCTGGCCAGCGCCCGACATCCTTGAAGCCTGCGCGGACAAGGTTCGTGGTCTCGACGTGCACCCAGTCGCCGTCACGCTGGCGCGGGTGACTTGGCTCCTGGCGCTCGGTGAACTGGTGCTCGATCGTCCCGCTAGGCTGACAGTGCCGGTGTTCCTTGGCGACGCCCTTCAATCGAACCTGCGGCGCTACCTCGATCGCTCCGACGTACTGGTTGAGGTGCCAAACGAGCAGCCGTTGCAAGTTCCCACCGGCTTCGCCGAGGACCAGGCACTCTTCGAGCAAGGCCTCGACGTGCTGAGTCAGGGATTGCGTGACGACGCCACCCCGGAGGCTGTCGGTCGACAGCTCCTCCGGATTTCCGGCGCGGCGCCCGCGGATGCAGACGCGCTGACCGGAACATTCGCGCGGCTTCAAGCGCTCTACCGCGCCGGCCGCAATGGGATATGGGTCTTCATCTTCCGCAACCTGGTCCGTCCGGTCTGGCTCTCGCGACCAGAGCAGCGCGCCGATGTGCTGGTCGGCAATCCGCCTTGGATCGTCTATCGCCATCTCAGCCCGGCGATGAAGGATCGGTTGCGCGAGGGCCTGGAAGGCTACGGACTCTGGCTTGGCGGCAACTTGGCCAGTCAGCAGGACATCTGCGCCCTGTTCTGGGCGCGCGCCGCTGAACGCTACCTTTCGACCGGGGGCCGGGTCGCCTTTGTTTTGCCCTACGCCGTGCTCAACGCACCGGTGTTCGCCGCCCTGCGCGCCGGACGCATGAACGAAGTCCAGGTCGGTCTCACGGGCGCGTGGGCTTTGGAACGGGTCTGGCCGATCTTCGGAGCCCAGTCCGGCAGCAGCACCACCAGCACCTGCGTCCTCTTCGGCCGCCGGGATTTTGAAGGCGCGCCGCCTCAAGAGATTGATCGGTGGGAAGGTCACCTGTCACGGCGTGATGCGGGTGAGGCCGAGGCCGCGCGGAACCTGACCCACACGCGCATACCCTGGCCGCGACCTCGAACCCTGATCGGTGAGTCCCTCTACCGCTCGCGTTTCCGCAATGGCGCGACGATCTATCCAAGGCGCTTCTTCATCGTCGAGGCTGAACAGACCGGCCGGCTCGGCGGTCGGCGCGACGCGCCGCGGATGCGGGGACGGGCTGGTATCCTGGACAAGTTACCCTGGACCGAGGTCGAGCCGCCACGTGGGCCAGTCGAGACGCCATTCCTCCGCCAGCTCGTCCTCGGCGAGTCATTGGCGCCCTATCGCCTGTTGGAGACGGTGACAGCGGTCGTACCTCTCGACGGCGCGCGTCTGTTGGACGCGGCTGGCGCCGCAAGTGCGGGACACCGCCATCTCGCCGCGTGGCTACGTGACGCGGAGGAGAAATGGTCTGAGCGCAGCAGCAAGCGCGCCGATGGTCGAACCGCCATGACGCTGTTGCAGCGCATTGACCACATGCGGAACCTGTCTGCCCAAGCCGGCCCGCCCACGATCCGCGTCCTGTACACCAAGTCTGGAACGCGTCTGAGCGCAACGACCATCATCGGCGGTGATACGCTGGTGGATCACATGGCGTATTGGGCGCCCGTACGCTCTCAGAACGAGGCCAACTACCTCACCGCCATCCTCAACAGCAGTATCGTCCTGGGGAAGATCTCCGAGTTCCAGCCTCATGGACAGCGCGACAAGCGACACTTCGACAATCTCGTCTGGACCCTGCCGATCCCAGAGTACGACGCCGATGAGGCGCTTCACCGCGATCTCGCCGCAGCAGCTGCCCGCGCGGAGGCGGTCGCAGCTTCTGTCGACCTATCCCAGGCGCGCCATTTTACGGCCAAGCGCCGCGCTATTCGGGAGGCGCTGGCGCAAGACGGAGTGGCAGCGGAGATCGAGGCGCTGGTCGACGCGCTCTTGCCGCCATAGTGAGCTTTTGGCGCGTCGCGGGGCTCAGTGGGCACCCACAAAGGAGCGTCTTGATGGGACGCCCTGCTCGAGGCCGCGGTGCCGGCCGAGTGTCCGGTGTCAGGTGCAGATTGGGGCCTGCTTATGGGCGCCCGGCGAACCTAGGCGGCACTTTTCGATCAAAATTGGAGCCGGTGGCCGCGAGATCGACTTCCACTCGCACAGAATCCCCCGACTAAACCCCCGACTAAAGCCGATTTCTAGCCGGGGGCGGTGCGCAAGCACCGCTCCATCGTATTGTTTTTCTTGAAGAAATTGGCGCGCCCGGAACGATTCGAACGTCCGACCCTCAGATTCGTAGTCTGATGCTCTATCCAGCTGAGCTACGGGCGCGCACCTGCCTTGCGGCGAGGGCGCGGAACCTAGTCCGGGCGGCGGCGAAGCGCAAGCCAGGGACGATGGGAAATTTCAGGGGTCATTTTGAGAGCAGGTCGCGCCAGGTCGGGACGTCGGTTCCAAGCCAGGGCGTAGCGGCGTAGACGGCCCTCGCCACGGCCCGGGCCAGGGCGTCGGCGGCGAGGGCGCCGATGCGGGCTATGGCGAAGTCGGCGTCCTGCGGCAGGGGGCGACACGCCGTCGAGAGCGCGAAGACCACGTCGCCGTCGAAAGGGGCGTGGATGGGGCGGATGGCGCGGGCCAGACCGTCCTGGGCCATGACCGCCACCCGCTTGGCCTGCGCCGGAGTCAGGGCCACGTCGGTGGCGACGCAGGCGATCGTGGTGTTCATCCGCGCACGGGGGTCGGCCTTGGCCAGGCCCCAGTCGTCGGGCGCGGCGCGCAGGCCCGCGGGGCCCAGGCCGCCGAACTCGTCGCCCATCTCATAGGGGGCGGCCCAGAAAGTGCGCCCGCCCGGGGCGACCACGGAACCGAACGAATTGACGGCGACCAGGGCGCCCACCGCGATCCCGTCGGCGGAGATCAGCGAGGCCGAGCCTGTCCCGCCCTTCAGGCTTCCGGCCATGGCGCCGTAGCCCGCCCCGGTGGTGCCCAGCTCGAAGTCGAGGCCGGCGCTCACCACCGCCTCGCGGCCCAGGCGGCGGTAGGGCGGGTCCTCGCCCCAGGCCTTGTCGCCGCCATTGGCCAGGTCATAGAGGATGGCCGCGGGGATGACCGGCGACTTCGGCACGCCGGGCTGGACCACGAGGCCATAGCCGCGGCCCTGGGCCCCGAGCCAGGCGGCGACCCCGTCGGCGGCGGCCAGGCCGTAGACCGAGCCCCCCGACAGCACGATGGCGTCGACCGCCTCGACGAGGTTCTCAGGCTTGAGTGCGTCGGTCTCCCGCGTACCCGGCCCGCCGCCGCGCACATCGCAGGCCGTCACGGCGCGGTCGTCGGGCAGGATGACGCTGACCCCGGTGCGGACGGCGGCGTCATGCGCCTGGCCGACCTTCAACCCCGGCACATCGGTGATCAGGTTGCGCGATCCGGGGGCTGCGGCGGCTATTTCGCTCATGAAGAACGGAAAGCACGGCTTGGCGTTTGTTGTCCACGCGCGCCGACGTCTATGGTGTGGCTTTCCTCCCCCGCCTTTGCATGTGGTCCTTCGTGTTTCAGCTCAATCGTCTCGTCGGCTTGGCGCTCGCCTTGTCGGTCTCGGCCTGCGCCACCGCTCCCCAGCAAGCCGCCACACCCCCGACCGGTCCCAAGGTCATGGTCGCCGCGGCCAATCCGCATGCGGTTGAGGCCGGACTGAACGTGCTGCGCCAGGGCGGCTCGGCGGTGGACGCGGCCGTCGCGGTCCAGGCGGCGTTGAGCCTGGTGGAGCCGCAGAGCTCGGGCCTGGGTGGCGGCGCATTCCTCACCTACTACGACGCCAGGACCCGCAAGGTGACCGCCTTCAACGGCCGCGAGACCGCCCCGGCCGGGGCCACGCCCGAGCTGTTCCTGGACGAGGCGGGCAAGCCCCTGCCCTTCCGCGACGCGGTGATCAGCGGCCGGGCGACCGGAACGCCGGGCGCGGTGGCGATGCTGGCCATGGCGCAATCGGCGCACGGCAAGCTGGCCTGGAACCAACTGTTCGGCGACGCCGAGCGCCTGGCCGACCAGGGCTTCGTGGTCAGCCCCCGCCTGGCCGGCATGATCGCGAGCCCCTTCCCCCAGGTCGCGACCCCCGACGCCAAGGCCTATTTCACCAAGCCCGACGGCGAGAAGTACAAGGCCGGCGACGTCCTGAAGAACCCAGCCTACGCCGCCACGGTGCGCAGGATCGCCGCCGAAGGCCCGAAGGCCATCCTGGAGGGCTCGATCGCCGAGGCCATCGTCGCCAAGGTGGCCGAGGGCCCGCGGCCGGGGACGCTCAGCCTCACCGACCTCAAGACCTACAGGCCCAAGACCGGTCCCGCCGTCTGCCGCCCCTACCGCATCCATGTGGTCTGCGTGCCCGCGCCGCCGTCCAGCGGGGCGGCGCTGCTGGAGGCGCTCGGGATCCTGGAACACACCGACATCGCCTCGCGCGGCCCGGCCGATCCCCAGGCATGGTATCTGTTCGCCCAGGCCAGCCGGCTGATGTACGCCGACCGCGACCGCTATTTCGGCGACGCCGACTTCGTCGAGATGCCGGTCGCGGGCCTGCTCGATCCGGCCTATGTCGCCGAGCGCGCCAAGCTGATCGGCGAGACCGCCGGCCCCGCCCCGGCCCCGGGCAAGCCGCGCGGCGCGGGGGTGCGGGCGCCGGACGCCACGCTGGAGCCCGCCGGCACCTCGCATTTCGTCGTCGTGGACGCGGCCGGCAACGTGGTCTCCATGACCACCACGGTGGAGAGCATCTTCGGCACGGGTCGGATGGTCGGCGGCTTCTTCCTGAACAACCAGCTCACCGACTTCTCGTTCTCGCCCGCCAACCCCGATAAGACCCCGGCGGCCAACGCCGTGGCGCCCGGCAAGCGACCGCGCTCGTCCATGGCGCCCACCGTGGTCCTGGACCGTCAGGGGCGCTTCGTGGCGGCCATCGGCTCGCCGGGCGGCAACTCGATCCTGGCCTACAACCTGAAGGCCCTGGTGGGTGTGCTGGACTGGAAGATGCCGATCCAGGCGGCCTTCGACCTGCCCAACCTGATCGCCCGCGGCGACAGCTACGCCTCCGAGCCCGCCAAGTACGCGCCGGGCGTGGTCGAGGCCCTGGCCGCGAAGGGCGTCAAATTCACCGGCTTCGGCGGCGAGGGCTCGGGCCTGCACGGGGTCGTGAGGACGCCGCAAGGGCTGGAAGGCGCCGCCGATCCCCGCCGCGAGGGCGTGGCCAAGGGCTTCTAGACCTCGGAGCTGGGCGCGCGGCGCTTCTTCACGGCCTTCAGACGCGGTGGGACGCCCGGTAGACGCAGTTCAAACACCGAGCCCTCAGGCCCGGTCTGGGCCAGGGAGAGGTCTCCGCCGTGGCCGACGGCCAGCTCCCGGGCGATGGCGAGCCCGAGGCCGGCCCCGCCCGGACGGGTCGAGCCGGCGAAGGGCTGGAACAGCCGCTCGCGGGCGCGTTCGGAGACGCCCGGCCCATTGTCGGCCAGGTAGATCAGGCTCACCCCGTCCTCCTGGGCCAGCGAGACCTGCACCTGGCCGGGCGTCGTGCGGCCTTCCTGCTGCTCGACGGCCTCGCGGGCGTTGCGCATCAAGTTGACCAGGATGCGGTGCAGCTGGTCGGGATCGGCCGTGACCCGGTCGGCCGGGTCGACGCCGCTGACCAGGCGCATGCGGTCGGAGAACCGCGCCTCCTCGGCGGCGATCTCCAGGGCCGGCGCCAGCAGCAAGGGCCTGGCGTCCGGCGCGGCCTCCTGGGTCTTGCCGTAGGTCAGCACGTCGGAGGCCAGCGTCACGGCGCGGTCCAGGGCCCGCTCCAGGCGCGGCAGGGCCTGGGTCACCTTGGGGTCCTTCAAGGCCGCCAGCCGCTCCGACGCGATCTGGGCGCTGGTCAACATGTTGCGCAGGTCGTGATTGATCTTGGCCACCGCCTCGCCCAATGCCGCCAGCCGGGCGCGGGAGGCCAGCGCGGTGTGCAGTTCGCCCTGCATCCGGCCCAGCTCCACCTCGGCGCGGCCGATCTCGTCGCGGCGACCGGAGGGCTCGATGCGGGCCGCGGCGTCCTCGGGATCGGCGGCGAAGCGCTCCATCGAGCGGGTGATCCGCTGCATCGGCCGCACCAGGAAGAAGTTCAGCGACAGATAGACCAGGCCGCCGGCGAAGGCCGAGACGAAGGCCATGACCGCCAGCAGCCGCCACAGATAGCGCGTCAACTCAGCCTTCAGGGCCGCGTCGGGGGCCACCACCTCGATGAATTGGGCGTCGTAGAAACGCGGTTCGGCGATCACCCGGACCATGCGGCCCTCGCCGCCGCCGGACAGGGTCTGGAACGGCGCCGACAGCCAGGAGCCGAGCGCGCGGTCGCGCAGGTCCACCAGGTAGGGCGTCCGCGCCAGCCGCGGCCCCGGCACCTTCAGGAAGCGGTTGCCGTCATTGTCGAGGATGGCGACGGTCTGGACCCCTGCGCCCGCGCGCAGCTTCGAGGCGAGCGCCTCGCTCATCACCTGGTCGGGGTCGACATCGGTGGCCAGGGAGGCCAACTCGGCGGCGCGGACCCGGTCCAGCAGCCACTGCTCCTCGAAGGCCGCCAGGGCCGCGGGCACGGCCATGGCGCCGGCGCCCGCCACGAACAGGATGGTGAGGATCAGCAGACGCGCCGAGAGTCCGCCCGGCCAGAAGAAGCGGCGCCCGGGCGACCTGATGGGCGGCTGGGGAATGGGGGCGTCCGCCATGACGACTCCCCCGTTACTTCACTGAGAACGGTTCGGCAACGAAACGCGCCCCGCGCGGGAGCGAAGCTTAACCGGCGCCGACTGCCTGGGCGACCGATGCGAAGCCGTCGGCGCGCAGGCGTGCGGCCAGGTCGCGCTTGATCCGCGTGACCAGGCCCGGCCCCTCGAACACCATGGCGGAATAGAGCTGCACGGCCTGGGCGCCTGCCCGGATCCTGGCGTAGGCGTCGGCCCCCGAGCCGATGCCCCCGGCTCCGATCAGGGCGAGACGCCCCGCGGCGGCCTGCCGGAACTGCGCCAGCATCTGCGTCGAAAGGCCGGTCAACGACGCGCCCGAGAGCCCGCCCGCCTCCCCGGCGTGGCGCGAGGCGAGCGGCGGCCGGGTGATGGTCGTATTCGAGACGATGATCCCTGCCAGGCCGTTGGCGACCACGGTCTCGACGATGGCCTCGACCTCGCCGTCCTCAAGGTCGGGCGCGACTTTCAGGAACATCGGGACAAGGCCTTCAATCGGCAGGCTGTCGCGGGTGGCGGCGAGGCGGCCCAGCAGCTCCTCCAGCGCCGCCTTGGTCTGCAGGGTGCGCAGGCCCGGCGTGTTGGGCGAGGAGATGTTGATGGTGAAATAGGAGGCCAGGCCCCAGAGCCGGGTCAGGCCGGTGATATAGTCGCCGATGCGGTCCTGCGCGTCCTTGTTGGCGCCGATATTGGCCCCGACGATCCCGGGGCCCCGCCGCGCCAGCCGCGCGGCGAAGGGCTCCAGCCCCTCATTGTTGAAGCCCATGCGGTTGATTACCGCCCGGTCTTCGTTGAGCCGGAACAGGCGCGGGCGCGGATTGCCGGCCTGCGCCAGCGGGGTGACCGTTCCGCACTCCACGAAACCGAAGCCGGCCCGCAGCATGGGACCGAACACCTGGGCGTTCTTGTCGAAGCCGGGCGCCAAGCCGACGCAGTTGGGCAGGGAGAGGCCGGCGACCTCAGTCGCCAGGATCGGATCGTCGCGGCCGGCGCGCGGCCCCAGCCCCGCCCGCAGGGCGCGGATGGTGACGCCGTGGGCGTCCTCGGGATCGAGCACGTGCAGGAGGCGGGCGGCGACGTCGTGAAGGATCACACCAGAGCTCCCAGCATCGGAACCCCGTCGGCGTCCAGCGGCGCCTCGGTCACCGATAACACCTGGGAGGCCGTCAACGACCCATAGAGATGCGGAAAGAGGTGGCCGCCGCGCGACGGCTCCCAGCGCAGGGCCTCGCCCAGGTCGCCCGCCTCGATCTCCAGGACCACCAGGTCGGGCTGGCCGGCGAAATGGCGCCGGGCCGTCTCCGCCGCCTGCACGCCCGTGGAGAAGTGGATGAAGCCGTCGGCCAGGTCGACCGCCGAGCCCGCGAACTGTCCCGCCGCCTCGGCCTGGTTCCATTCGGCGCGCGTCAGGATCTTGTAGATTCGGCCCACGCTCAGTCCTTGGGGAAGAAGAGGCCGTCATAGGACGGGCGGCCCGCCGCATCGAACAGGAACACCGCCGCCGCCGAGGGCGGGAACGCGCCGTGGGCGCGGGCGATCAGGGTCTGGGGCGCCGAGCCCTCGGCCAGCAGGCGGATGGCCAGGTCCTGCAGGCCCGGATTGTGGCCGACGACCATCACCGTGCCCGAGGTCTCGCCCGCCGTCTCGGCCAGCTCGCGAACGGTGGATTCCTCGGCGTGATAGAGCGCGCGTTCCACCCGGAAGGCGGCCTTCGGGAAGGCGGGCGCCGCCGCGGTCCAGGTCTCCCGGGTCCGCGCCGAAGGTGAGACCAGCACCAGGTCGGGGACCAGGCCGAGGTCCGCCAGGCGCTCGGCCATCGCGGCCGATTCGACGGCGCCGCGGTCGTCGAGCCGGCGGTCGAAGTCGTCGCCGCTGGCGGCGTCGCGCTCGGCCTTGCCGTGCCGCAAGAGGATAAGCCGGTCCATGAACGCTTCGCCGCGCCCCCCCTACTTGCGAACGCCCCCAGACGCGTCGCCCACAAAAGTCTCATAGCGGCGTCTTCGCCCGACGCGAAGCGGTTGACAGCGATTGAGCGAAACGGTCTTCAAGGCCCCGATGACCGCTGTTGCGATCCCGACAGGCGAGACCGGCGGCGGGACGCACCGTTTTCCCGCTGACAAGCCGTTGCGCCTGGATAGCGGCGCCCTGCTGAGCCCGCTCGAAATCGGCTACAAGACCTACGGCGTGCTGAACGCCGACAAGTCCAACGCCGTCCTGGTCTGCCACGCGCTCACCGGCGACCAGCACGCGGCCTCCGACCATCCGGTGACCGGCAAGCCCGGCTGGTGGGATCGGGTGATCGGCCCCGGCTTGCCGCTCGACCCCGACCGTTATTTCATCATCAGCACCAATGTGGTCGGCGGTTGCATGGGCTCGACAGGCCCCGGCTCAACCGACCCGACCACCGGCCAGCCCTACGCGCTCACCTTCCCGATGATCACCATCGCCGACATGGTCCGCGCCCAGGCCATGCTGGTGGAGGCGCTGGGCATCGAGACCCTGTTCGCGGTGGTCGGCGGCTCCATGGGCGGGATGCAGGTCCTGCAATGGGCGGCGGACTATCCGGACCGGCTCTATTCGGCCATCTGCATCGCCGCGGCCGCGCGCCATTCGGCCCAGAACATCGCCTTCCACGAGGTCGGCCGCCAGGCGATCATGGCCGATCCCGACTGGCGGGGGGGCTCCTATCAGGTCGAGGGCGTGCGCCCGGAGAAGGGCCTGGCCGTGGCCCGCATGGCCGCCCACATCACCTATCTGTCGGAGACAGCCCTGCAGCGGAAGTTCGGCCGCGAGCTGCAGCGCGACGGCCTCTCCTGGGGCTTCGACGCCGACTTCCAGGTGGAGAGCTATCTGCGCCACCAGGGGGCCAGCTTCGTCGACCGCTTCGACGCCAACTCCTATCTCTACATCACTCGGGCGCTGGATTATTTCGACCTGGCCGGGAACCATGGCGGGGTGCTGGCCGAGGCCTTTCGCCGGGCCCGCGCCGTGCGGTTCTGCGTGCTGTCGTTCTCGTCGGACTGGCTCTATTCCACCGCCGAGAGCCGCGACATCGTCCGCGCGCTCAACGCCGCCGGTTGCCGGGCGAGCTTCGCCGAGATCGAGACCGACAAGGGCCACGACGCCTTCTTCCTCGACGAGCCGGCGCTGGATTCGGCCCTGCGCGGTTTCCTGGATTCCAACGCCGAGAAGCGGGGCCTGGCGTGAGCGCTCCCCTGCGCGACGACTTCCGCGAGATCCTGCGGCTGGTGCGCCCTGACGCCCGGGTGCTTGACGTCGGCTGCGGCGAGGGCGAGCTGCTGGAACTGCTGACCCGCGAGAAGAACGTCGACGGCCAGGGGCTGGAGCTATCGTCCGAAGGCGTCGGCGCCTGCTTGGCGCGCGGCTTGGCGGTGGTGCAGGGCGACGCCGACCGCGACCTCGACCACTTCCCGACCAAGGCCTTCGACTACGCCATCCTGTCCAAGACCCTGCAGCAGGTGCGCGACCCCAAGCACGTGCTCTCCGAGCTGCTGCGGATCGCCGAGCGGGCGGTGGTGTCGGTGCCGAACTTCGGTCACTGGCGCGTGCGGATGGCGCTGATCACCACGGGGCGGATGCCGGAGACCAAGGCCCTGCCCGAGCCCTGGTGGTCGACCCCCAATATCCACCTCTGCACCTTGCGCGATTTCACCTCGCTGTGCGCGGACCTGAACCTGCGGATCGACGCCTGCGTCTCCCTGGCTCCGGGCAAGCCGCCCCGCCAGATCGACGCGGCGCGGCCGATCGAGAACTGGCGGGCCGAGACCGCTCTTTTCCTGCTCAGCCGCAAGGCCGAGCCGGAGCCTTCACCAGGCGCGCCGGCGAAATCGGATCTCTTCGGCTAGAGGCCTAAGTCGCCGGAGCACGGTCGGATGAGGGATCTCTCAGAACGCGGCGAAGCCGGATTCGAACCACGAACCTCACGAACAACACGAACGGAACCGAACTCGACAGGCCGCGAAGCTGCACGTTCGTGCCGTTCGTGAGGTTCGTGGTTTCAATCTTCCTGAACATTCGCGGCTGCGCCGTTCCCAACCGAAAGGGCTTTCGATCCTCAGAGCAGCCAGGCCGGCGCCGGGCGACCCGACGCGGCGCGCAGGCTGATCAGGGCCATGCCGCCTTCGAACAGGCAGTAGGCGGCCACGAACAGCACCGGGGTCTCGACCAGGGCCATCGGGTCGGCGATCACCAGCAGGACGGCCAGCGACAAACAGCCGCAGGCGCCGATGAAGGCCACCTTCGAACGCCAGAGCGGGGGGCGGCCCGCGGTCCGTCTCGCGAGGCTCACCAGCACCGCAGCCACCGCCAGAAGTCCCCCGACCAAGAGCGTCATATCTAAGTCCTTACACTAGAACAAGAATCTAGCGACCACGCGGCCGTCATAGGCTTCGTAGTCGTCTCGCAATTCACCCCCGGCCTCGACCGCGAAGTCGAAATATTCGGCTTGACCGCGAAGGGCCAAGCGCAGAACCGGTCCGCCGCCGGAAAGTTCCGGCGCGGCGAGACTGAAGGAAGGGCCTCCGGCGACGAAGCGGGCGGTCGTGACATCCACTCCGTCGCCGGAGACCTGACGCCAGCCGGCCGTCACTTCCGGGACCCAGACGAAGGCGCTCTCCTCGCCCAGACGCGCCCCGAAGGTGACGCCCGCAAAGGCGCCAAGCTGCGAACTCGATCTCTTGTCGATGGCCAGATCCATCGCCACGCCGCCGCCGCTCTCGGTGCGGCTGTCTTCCTTCAGCAAGAAGTAGTCGGCGCTGACCTGAGGTTTGGCGAAGAAGGCGCCGGCCTCGAACAGGTAGCTGGCGTTAGCGTGGACCGCGAAGGTCCCGCCGTTCCAGTCGGATTTCGTGGTCCGCGACAGGCTGGTGGCCGCGTCGGACAACACCCGCTTGCTCTTCAGCCGGGCGTAGCCGCCGGTCGCGCCCAGGTTGACGGTCAGACCGCCCGCCGTGTCGCGCCAATAGACCCCGGCTGAATAGACCTGGCCGCCCAGGGTCTCGGCGGTGTTGGAGCCCTCGTCCTCGACGTCGACGTTCACGAAGCTGGTCATCAGGCCCAGGGTCCCGACCGTGGTGTCGGGCGCCTCGATCCCGCCGGCCAGGCCAAAGCCGTCGGCCTCGTAGCTGGAGGTGCGGTCGACGTCGCGCTTGACCAGGAAGGCGATCTCCTGGGTCCACAGCCGCAGGCCGTCGCGCGACATCATCGGCTGCTCTTCCTCGATCGCCCGGTTTGTGGCGTCCGACGCGGTCGACAGCACATTGAACAGGCCGCCGGAATAGTCGGGCAGGAACTGGTCATAGAGGCCGGCGAACGTCCCCTCGTCGGTCTTGGCCAGCAGCGCGTCGCGGACGCCCGTGTCGCCGTCGAAGTTGGCGAACACCGCATCATAGGCCGAGGCCTCGGCGGCGTTCAGCCCGGCCTCGGTCGCCGTGCGGCGGCGGACGTCGGCGAAGATGGTGGTCTGGGTGACGTCCACCCGCAGGTCGGCCTTATAGAGCCAGGGCGTCGAACCCAGCAGGCTCTGGTCCAGGGCGCCGGTGGTGAGCGCGCCCGCCTTGACCAGGGTGAAGCTGGCGGGCGCGGTCAGCTTGGTGGCGAATCGCAGGCCGAGCTTGGCGCCGGTGGCCACATTGGCCGCCCCCGACACGTTGAGCGTGGTCGACTTGCCGCCCACGGGATCGGCGGTCAGCACCAGTTCGCCGGTGGCGCCCAGGCTCAGACTGGTGAGGTTCAGGGTGTCGGTGTTGGTGGCGGTCAGGCGGCCCTTGACGATGTTCATGGTCAGGCCGCCGCCGGCGTCGGTGAGCGCGCCGGTCATCTTGGCCCCGCCGTCGATCACCAGGGTGTCGGCGCCGGAACCGAAGGCCACCTTGCCGTTCAGCACCCCAGCCAGCAGCTCCAGCCGCGCCGCGCCCGAACCGAACAGCACGTCGCCGGTGATGGTGGGGGTGATCGTGGTCGTGGCGTTGGCGCCCTGGCGCACCGTGACGCCCGCGGTATTGGCCCGCAGGTCCAGGGCTGTCGTGCTGCCGGTCACCGCCGCGGTGTCGGTGGGAGTGATGGTCGCCGAGATGGTGTGGATGTTCTCTATCAGCCGCAGGGAGCCCGCCGAGTCGAGGACGGCGGTGGCCGCCCCCTTTGTCCCGGTGATCGCCGCGGCGATCGTGCCCGAATTGCCGAGATAGCCAGCCGATGCGCCGGCGTCGATCTGGATGGCGCGGACGTCGACGGCGTCGGTCGCGCTCGCCGTGGCCTTGATCGTCCCACCCTCGTTGCGGATCAGCGGCGTGGTCGCGCCGGCGCCCAGGCGCAGGGCCGTCGCGTCGGCCTTGGCCGTGGCCGCGGTGACCGAGCCCGAGACCCGCACGCCGCCGTCGATGGTGACCTTGCCGCCCAGACCGCCGAGTTGGATCGCCGTGGAGGCAGCGCCGTCATAGACCCCTGCGCTCTGTACCGTGCCCTTGATGTTGAGGCCGTAGGCGTTGACCCCGGTTCCGCCCAGACCCAGGCGAATGTCGTGGCCGGCGACGTCGCCGGCCAGGATCGCCGCGGCCGTGCCGATCGAACTGATCGTGCCGGTGGTCTCCGAGGCGTCGGCCACCCCGTCGTCGTCCTCATCGGTGTCGTTGGTGTCCAGGTCCGCCGGCGGCGCATCGACCACGATGCCGCCGAACACGTCGCCGCGCACCCGCACCGCCGGGCCGCCGATCAGCAGGTCGTCGGCGTCCAGCTTGGCCAGTGCCGCGTCGGCCGGGCGGGTGGTGTAGCGATAGCCCGTGGCGGTGACGGTGTTGCCGAGCACCAGCTTGCCGCCGACCCCCTGGTCGATGGCGACGCCCACGGCGTCCTTGCCCTGCACCAGGACGGACGAGAGGATCGCCACGTCGCCGCCCACCGTGCCGGTGGTGTGGACGCCGTAGATCCGGTCGCCGCTGACGGTGATGGCGCCTGCGGTGCGCACCGAGCCGTCGATGGCGGTCTCCACCGAGATCCCCGCCGAGTCATTGCCTTCCACGGCGATGGTGCCGCCGGTCATGACGATGCTGCCATGGAAGGTCTGCGGGCCGGTGACCCGCACGCCAAACCGCCGATTGCCGGTGGCGAACGGTCCGTCATTGTCGCCGTCGGAGTCGGTGTCCTTGATCTCGGTGGTCTCGTCGACCTGGATGGAGCCCGAGATCTTCACCTCGGCCGTGGTCCCGCCCTGCACCAGAATGCCGGTGGCGTCGTCGGCGTTCTGGATGACGATCGAACCTTCGTGAACGACGTCATTGTTGCTGTTCAAGGTGATGGCCGTGCCCGAGGTGAGCTTGATGGAGCCCGCGCTCGTCACCTTGATGCTGTCCGGCGCGCCGTTCGCCGCCGTGGCCGTGGCGATCGCGGTGGTCCGCTCGTTGGCGATCGTCGTCTCGGCATGAGCCGCGCCCGCCAGCAGGCACAGGGGAGACGCGGCGGCGAGCAGGACGTGGCGAAGGGGCATGGAGTCTCCGGGAAGGTGGCGGACGCCTGCGGAACCATGTTATGGCTACGACAAGGCGTTATTCGTGGCGTAGAAATACGTTTCGTAATTACTGTACATAGCCCGCCGGCGTGTTGCAAGATGGCTAAGCGGGCCGTCGGCGCCCGCGGTCATGGAGTTGAGACAGATGCCAAGAAGCGCGGTCGATCCGGCGCGGGCTGCGGCGACCAAGAGCCTGCGCCAGGAGGCGGGGCGCTGGTTGAAGGCCGGGCGCGAAGCCGCCGGCCTGACCCAGGCCGAACTCGCCCTGCGGGTGGGCCTGCGGTACTACACCTTCGTCTCCCAGGTGGAGAGCGGCCTCGGTCGCGTACCCATCGAGACCCAGGGGGTTTGGGCCGAGGCGGTCGGCCTTGATCCCGCCGAATTTGCACGCACCCTGCTGCGCTACTATGAGCCGGAGCTCTTCCGGCTTCTGTTCGGGGATGCGGCCGAGGATGCGCCCAGCGCGCGCCTGGCCAATCGGGCTTAGGGAACCGCGGTTGTCATGACCAACGTCGTGTCGTTCACGCCGCGCGCCAGCGCGGGCGGCGGGTGGACCGCTTCCGAACGCGAACGGCTGGCGGACCTGGCCGACCGGCTTTCGGCCGGCGGCGGCAAGGTCGAGGCCGTCTACGGCGTCAGCGACGACGGCGATCCCTGGTGCGTGATCAAGGACGAGAACGAAGAGGTCCTGGTCCACATCGCCCGCATCGACGGCCAGTTCGTGATCCACGACGCCGCCGCCGATGCGATCCAGGAGGGCGACACCCTATGGAGCGCCTGCGACCGCCTGCTGGGCCCCGACTGGCGCGAGCATCGCGGCGATGTGGTGGTCTCGCTGAGCGGACGCCACGCCCAGCTGGTCATCGCCCTGGTGATGGCCGCCACCTTCATCCACGAGGTCGACCACGCCGAGGCCGCGACCATGCCCAGCGCGCCGCCGGCGCCCGCTCTCCTGGGCGCGGCGGCGGCCCTGGCGCCGCTGGCCGCCCAGGCCCAGACCGCCGACGATCTGCGCCACGAACTGCTGGGCGCCCAGGATAACGCCGAGAAGGTCGCGACCCACCCGGCTGACCTGGCGCCGGCCCCCGCCGCCCCCGACGAACCCCCGCCCCCCGCCGCCGCCGAATCCATCGCCCTGGCGACCAGCCTGGAGGACCCCGGACGGCTGGATAGCCCCCCCGCGCCCGACGAGGACGTCCAGGTGCTCCGCGGAAGCGCAGGGGCCGACACCCTGCAAGGCGGCGAGGGCCGCGACGAGATCTTCGGCGGGGCCGGCGACGACAGCCTCAACGGCGGCGGCGGCGCCGACACCCTGCACGGCGGCGAGGGGAACGACACTCTGCAAGGCGGCGGCGCGGGTCCCGGCGAGTTCGACGTCCTTGACGGCGGCGTGGGCGACGACCAGATCGCGGTCGCGGCCGACGCCGTGGCCACCGGCGGCGCCGGCGCCGACACCTTCGTCTTCTCGGGCCAGGCCAACGCCGACGGCCTGCTGGGCGTGGTGACCGACTTCTCGCAAGGCCAGGGCGACCGCATCGCCTTCAGCGGCGGACGGACCTACACGGTGGTGGGCGAACACCAGGAGGCCAACATCCTGGGCGGCCTGAACGGCTTCTTCGGGGCTACCGCCACCTCGCCCCTGCCGGGCCTGCGCGTTGATGTCGACCTGAACGGCGACGGCGTCGCCGACGGCTACCTAATGCTGGGCCGGCCCGGCGGATCGGCGCCTCCCGAGGAGCCCAAGCTGCCCGAAGGCCGTTGGCACGGCGAACTGTCGACCTCCAGCCTCTACGCCGCCCCGCCGCCCCCGGGCGACTTCACGGGCTAGGCTCCCGGGGTTCCTGCGCCCAGCGGCCTAGCGCGAATGTCAGGTACTGGCGGTGGGCGGGCTTCGCCATCTCAGGCGAAGATGCAATGATCCTTCGATCCGGAGTCGGAGGGGCGTATGCGTGGATCGCCGTTGAGCGCAGTGATCGGGGCGCTGTTCCTCGTGGGCTGCGGAAGTCAGCCACAAGAGCGCACCGCAATCGAGACCGACGCAGTTCGAGCTGCGGACGCGTCGTTGCAGCAGGCCGTGACGGCGCGCGACCTCAGCAAGATCATGGCGTTTTACGCCGACACCGCGATCCTAATGCCCACGGCCGAACCCAAGGTGATTGGCAAGGCGGCAATTGAGGAGGAATGGAAACACATCCTGGCGATTCCTGCGTTCGAGAACAGGTCCAAGCTTGAGCGCGTAGAGGTCTCGGCGTCCAACGACCTCGCCTACACCATGGGCGTCTACACCAGCCGCCTCATGGGCGAAGACGATAAGATCGTCGAGGAGCCAGGAAAGTGGCTCACAGTATGGAAAAAGCAGGCTGATGGCCGTTGGCGCGTAATCGTGGAGACCTACAACACCGACATTCCTCCCCCAGACCATAGGTGAAGGTCCGAAACAGGCCGAAGCCCGACATGGCGAAGGCGCCAATCGAGACTGAAGAAGGCCGCTTCGCGCCTAGTCGCCGAAACCGACGAACACGGTCGCCTCAGCCACAGCCTTGCGTTCAGACACGACCGCGTTGGCCGGGAAGCTTTCATCCGGCCAGCCCAGCGCGATACTTTTCATGATGACCTGATCATCGGCGATGCCGGCGTGCTCACGAACCACGGGCGATTGCATGATGCCCTGGCTGTTGATCACCGCGCCCAGCCCGCGAGACCAGGCGGCGTTGACCAGGGCGGTCGTCACGGCGCCGCAATCGAAGGGGGTGTCGTCGCTGCCGTCCAGCACGCGGTCGTAGGTCACGATCACGCAGACAGGCGCG
>NZ_JAUYOJ010000047.1 GCF_030697925.1 Phenylobacterium sp.
ATCTTGCATTCTGCGGCCACCATGTCATCTCTAGCGCGCGGTTGGCACTCCCTGTGTTCGAGTGCCAAACCGGCCGCAAGCGCGCGAGCCGCCGCCTGATTTAGGAGACCTGAACATGGCGTTTCGTCCGCTTGCCGACCGCGTTGTCATCAAACGCATCGAAGAAGAAGCAAGGACCAAGGGCGGGATCATCATTCCCGACACCGCCAAGGAGAAGCCGCAGGAAGGCGAGGTCGTCGCCGTCGGTCCGGGCGCTCGCGACGAGGACGGCAAGCGCGTCCCCGTGGATGTGAAGGCCGGCGACCGCATCCTGTTCGGCAAATGGTCCGGCAGCGAAGTGAAGATCGACGGTGAGGACCTCCTGATCATGAAGGAGTCCGACATCCTCGGCGTCATCGAGCCCGTCCCCGCCCAGGCCAAGGCCGCCTAGGCAGTTCCCAAGCCCCCTTTCAGTCCCTAGCTTCTTCGAGAGAGCAGGCAGATGGCCGCCAAACAAATTCACTTCTCCGCCGACGCGCGCGACCGCATGCTGCGCGGCGTCAACATCCTCGCCAACGCGGTGAAGGTCACCCTGGGCCCCAAGGGTCGCAACGTGGTGATCGAGAAATCCTACGGCGCCCCGCGCTCCACCAAGGACGGCGTCACCGTCGCCAAGGAGATCGAACTTGAAGACAAGTTCGAGAACCTCGGCGCCCAACTGATCCGCGAGGTCGCCTCCAAGACCAGCGACAAGGCCGGCGACGGCACCACCACCGCCACGGTCCTGGCCCAGGCCATCGTCGTCGAAGGCCTGAAGTCGGTGGCGGCCGGCATGAACCCGATGGACCTCAAGCGCGGCGTTGAAAAGGCCGTGGTCGCGGTGGTCGAGAGCATCAAGGCCTCCTCCCGCGAGGTGACCACCAATGACGAGATCGCCCAGGTCGGCACCATCTCCGCCAACGGCGACACCGAAGTCGGTGAGATGATCGCCAAGGCTATGGAGCGGGTCGGCAATGAAGGCGTCATCACCGTCGAAGAGGCCAAGACCCTCGAAACCGAGCTTGAGGTGGTCGACGGCATGCAGTTCGATCGTGGCTACCTGTCGCCGTACTTCATCACCAACGCCGACAAGATGGAAGTCGAACTCGAAGAGCCCCTGATCCTGCTGTTCGAAAAGCGCCTGTCATCGCTCCAGCCGCTGCTGCCTCTGCTCGAGGCCGTGGTCCAGAGCGCCCGTCCGTTGCTGATCATCGCCGAGGACGTCGACGGGGAAGCCCTGGCCACCCTGGTGGTCAACAAACTGCGCGGCGGCCTGAAGGTCGCGGCCGTCAAGGCGCCGGGCTTCGGCGATCGTCGCAAGGCCATGCTGGAAGACCTCGCCATCGTCACCGGCGGCCAGGTGATCTCCGAGGACCTCGGTATCAAGCTGGAGAATGTCGCCCTCGACATGCTCGGCAAGGCCAAGAAGGTCACCGTCACCAAGGACGACACCACCGTGGTCGACGGCGCCGGCGACAAGGCGGCGATCGAGGGTCGCATCGTTCAGCTCAAGGCCCAGATTGAAGACACCACCTCCGACTACGACAAGGAAAAGCTGCAGGAACGCCTGGCCAAGCTGGCCGGCGGCGTCGCGGTCATCAAGGTCGGTGGCGCAACCGAGGTCGAGGTGAGGGAACGCAAGGACCGTGTGGACGACGCTCTCAACGCCACCCGGGCGGCGGTCGAGGAAGGCATCGTACCCGGCGGCGGAGTCGCCCTGCTCAAGGCCTCCAAGGCCCTGGACGGCCTCAAGGGCCTCAACCCCGATCAGGACGCGGGCATCGCCATCGTGCGGCGCGCGCTTCAAGCTCCGATCCGCCAAATCTCCGAGAACGCTGGCGTGGAAGGCTCGATCGTCGTCAGCAAGGTGCTGGAGCACGCCTCGGC
>NZ_JAUYOJ010000049.1 GCF_030697925.1 Phenylobacterium sp.
CGCTTCCGGCTCGCACCAGAGCTGCGCCATGCACCCCAGCGGGAAACCATCATGCGCCTTGTTTTGACACTTGCGTGGGCGACCCTGGTCGCCGGCGCCGCCCAGGCCGCGCCGTTGACTTTCGAGGCGGCGCTCAAACTCGCCGACCACACCGCCCCCAGCCTCCAGGCCAAGGGCGCCGATATCACGGCGGCCAGATCGTCGGCGATCGCCGCGGGCCGGCTTCCCGACCCAAGGCTCGCCGTCGGCCTCGGCAACTTCCCGATCTCGGGTCCGCCGGCCGGAACCTTCAACGGCGACAGCATGACCATGGCGACCGTTGGGGTGATGCAAGACGTCCCCAACGCCGCCAGGCGCCGCGCCGACCGCGAGCGTGCGGCGGCGGACATCGGCGCTGCGGAAAACGCCCAGGCGGTGGAGTCTCGCAACGTCCGCCTGAACACGGCGCTGGCCTGGATCGATCTCCACTATGCGAAGAAACGGCTCGCCGCCCTGGATGAGGTCGACTTGGCGCTGGCGCCACTGCGATCCAGCGCGCCCTCGCGTATCGCGTCTGGGTCGGCGCGGCCGAGCGAGGCTTTGGAGCCCGAACAACTGACCGCCGCGCTGGGCGACCGGCGCGCCGACCTGGTCGCCGCCGTCGGCAAGGCTCGAGCCGAACTGGTCCGCTGGACCGGCGATGCCGCCGCCGACGTCACCGGCGACCCACCTGGCTACAGCCTCGATCCCACTGGCCTGCGCGCCAGTCTCGACGCCATTCCATCGCTCCAGGCCTACGAGGCCATGGGCCGCCAGGCCGACGCCGATGTGGCGCTGGCCAAGGCCGACAGGCGTCCAGACTGGAGCTGGGACGTGACCTACCAGCATCGCGATCCGATGTACGGCGACATGGTCTCGGTAGGCGCGGCGATCAGCCTGCCGCTGTTCGGCCGGACTCGACAGGAGCCGATCATTGCCGCCCGCGCCTCGACCGCCTCGCGCGTCCGCTACGAGCGCGAAGCGGCCCGCCGCGGCTTGGCCGCCTCGCTTGAGGCCGACCTGGCCGACCACGCCATGCACCACGATCGGCTGATGCGCGCCCGAACCACGCTG